>JAYEGN010000160.1:0-24555 GCA_034659115.1 Campylobacterota bacterium | reverse complement strand
AAAGAAAAAAGTTGCTAAAAAAGCAGCAAAGAAAGTTGCTAAGAAAAAAGCTGCTAAGAAAGCTGTAAAGAAAAAAGTTGCTAAGAAAAAAGCTGCTAAGAAAGTTGTAAAGAAAAAAGCTACTAAAAAGAAATAGCTAAAACTTTATAATAAAAGTTGAACCTTCATTCTTTATACTTTAAAACATCTAATTTAAAGTTATGAAGGTTTATTTTATATTCAAAAACCATCTGCTTTCAGCAAAAAAGTAGTAGACCTGTTTTTACAGTTATACAGCCACTTTTTCTACACTTTGAACCATCGCCTGAGTAATATTACTAGTAATTATATAACCATCTCTACCACCATCTTTAGCTTTATAAAGCATATCATCAGCGCGAGTCATTAGCATCTCTTCATCTAAAGCTTCATCTGCAATACAACATACAACACCTATGGATATGGTAAGGAATTCATTTACTTTACTTGATTCATGCTTAATCTCTCTAGCTCTAATAGCATCACAAATCTCTCTTGCAAGTCTAGCACTATTTGACTCATCTGTTTCAACAAGAAGTACACCAAACTCTTCTCCACCAAGCCTAAATACATAATCACTCGGTCGCCTTAAAAGATCTTTTAAAACCTTAGCAACACTTTTAAGAGCATAATCACCCTCAACATGACCATAAGTATCATTATATTGCTTAAAAAAATCTATATCTAACATCATAAAGGTAATATAATTTTTAGTTCTCTTAGCTCTTTTTAGCTCTTTATCATAGATAAAATTAAAATATCTTCTATTGTGCAAAGATGTCAACTCATCAGTATATGAAACATTCTCAAGTTTTTTATTTGCCCGTTTTAGTTTCCTAGTTGCTATCTCTAGTTTTGTATGATCATTTTGTATACTTTTGAAAACATAATATGATATAAATAATATACAAAAAATTATAATCATCAGTATTATTTCTATCTTTAAAACTATTGCATCATATATTTTTAAGAATTTTGCTCTTTCATATTTAGCAATCTCAATTTCATAAACAATTAATCTATTAACTGTTTTGTGAATATGTTCCATTCGTCTCTCAAAATTATTTATTGAGACATTTTTTAAACTATTTCCCTCTAAAAGACCTTCTAGTATTCTTTGAAAATAATCATTTGTATCTTTAATCTCTAAAGCTGTGTACTCAACATACTGCAACTCTTCATCTCTTTTAAAATGTGATTCATAACTTCTCCACTGCATATCAATTTTTAAAAGAGCATTCTCTATCTCTAGTGATGTTTGTGAATCACTTATATCAGAACTTTTTGCCTTGTATATAGTATGGGCTATATTACCATGATAAGTTTGAAGAATATCGTTTAATTCTGTTACAGGAACTAAAGAGCCAAAATATAAAGAATCTAAGTTTTTTTTCATCGCTTTAATATTTATTGCACCCATAATCGCAACCAATGTTATACCTACTGTTATAAGTATAAAAAGAAAAAACAGTTTACTTCTTAATTTTAAAGCTTCTATAAAATGCATATAACTCCCTAAACAAGAACTTCTATCACTCCGAACTCAATTCAAAGTTCAAGATACACTAGAGGTCCCCTAAAGTAAACTAGCATTTCTTATGCCAAATTTATCTTTTTTTAACCCAAATAATTCCATAAGGATTTATAAAATTTATCTATGCTTGTGCTTAAGGGATGTTTAGTAAAAATTTTAAGCCACCTTATTGGTGGTGTAAATTTTTAATGAACCTGCCTTGAGTGCAATGATAGTTTAAATTTTTTATTCTTATGGAATTATTTGGGTTTAATATGGATAGATGTAAGATTGTTTATGTTTTGTATATTTTTGATATTAAATATAATAAAACAAAGTAGCTATTCTATGTTCTAAATCACATAGATTAGAAGAGTAAAGTTTTTTACTCTTCTAATTACAGACTACTACATGTTACAAATCTGCACAAACTACTTTCTTATAAAACTTTATTAGTATAAATTCTTAAAACTTGTCGTATATCAAAGTGATTAAAGATTCAAAGTGCTACTATAATCTTGTTAATGGACACCTTAACAAAAAAAACGAAATATTTCATTATTTCAAATTGTTATATTTCAAAAATTATCAAACAGGAGAAAATATGTCACTTTCAAGAAGAGAATTTCTTAAGAGTTCAGCGGCAGCATCTGCGGCAGCGGCGATTGGTATGAGTGTACCAGCGGAGCTAGAAGCAGCAGCAAGTCAAGCTGAAGGTGGTTGGAGATGGGACAAGGCAGCTTGTCGTTTCTGTGGTACTGGTTGTGGTATCATGATGGCTACTAAAAATGGTAAAATCGTTGCAGTAAAAGGGGACCCTGCAGCTCCAGTAAATCGTGGTCTTAACTGTATTAAAGGTTACTTTAATGCTAAGATTATGTATGGTGCAGATAGACTAACTCAACCTCTACTTCGTGTAGATGCAAATGGCAAATTTGACAAAAAAGGTAAGTTTGCTCCAGTTAGCTGGGAAAGAGCTTTTGATGAGATGGAAGTAAACATCAAAAAAGCACTTAAAGCAAGTGGTCCTGAAGGTGTAGCAGTATTTGCATCTGGTCAATACACTGTTATGGAAGGTTATGCGGCTCAAAAGATGATGAAAGGTGGATTCCGTTCAAACGCAATCGATCCTAATGCTCGTCACTGTATGGCATCTGCGGTTGTTGGTTTCTATCAAACATTTGGTATTGATGAGCCATCTGGTTGCTATGATGATATTGAGCTTACAGATACAGTTATATCTTGGGGCGCGAACATGGCAGAGATGCACCCAATCCTTTGGTCTCGTGTAACTGACAGAAAACTTTCTGATCCTGAGAGAGTAAAAGTTATCAACATATCTACTTATAGACACAGAACTTCAGATTTAGCTGATGAAGAGCTTATCTTCACTCCGCATACTGACCTTGCAATGTGGAACTATGTAGCTAGAGAGATTGTTTATAACAACCCATCAGCGATTGATTGGGATTTTGTTAACAAACACATCGTTTTTTGTGCATCTCCGGTAAATATGGGTTACGGCATGAGAAGAGCTGGTGAAAAATCTCTCAAAGAGGGCAAATACAGTGCTTTAGAGATGGAAATCATGGCTAAAGAGATGAAGAAAACTATCTCTGCTACAGAAGCACCGGCTCTTAAACCTTATGGTTATAAAGAGGGCGATGTAATGGTTAATAAGCCAGCTGGTCTTAAGCACTGGCACATCGACTTTCAAGAGTATAAAAAATTCTTAGATCCATATACACTTGACTATGTAGCTGAAATCTCAAAAGGTGACCCTGATGAAGATATCAATGAGTTTAAAAGAAAACTTAAACTTGTAGCTGACCTTTATATAGAAGAGGGAAGAAAAGTTGTATCATTCTGGACAATGGGTATGAATCAACATACGCGTGGTACTTGGGTAAATACACTTTCTTATAATGTTCACTTTTTACTAAACAAACAAGCTAAACCAGGTAATGGTGCATTCAGTCTTACTGGACAACCTTCTGCTTGTGGTACAGCTCGTGAAGTTGGTACATTCTGTCACCGTTTACCGGCTGATATGATGGTTAAAAATCCTAAGCATAGAAAAATTACTGAAGATGGATGGAAAATTCCTAATGGAACTCTAAATCCTGTAGGTAACCAGCACATTATGAAAATCCACCGTGATATTGAAGATGGTGTTGTTAAATTTGCATGGGTAAATGTTTGTAATCCATATATGGATTCAGCTTCTGCTTCTCACTGGATCAAAGCAGCTCGTGAAATGGATAACTTTATCGTTTGTTCTGATGGTTATCCTGGTATATCTGCTAAGGTTTCTGACCTGATTCTACCAACAGCTATGATTTATGAGAAATGGGGAGCTTATGGTAATGCTGAGCGTCGTACTCAACACTGGAGACAACAAGTTCTTCCTGTAGGTGATGCGATGAGTGATACATGGCAATGGATAGAGCTTTCAAAAAGATTTACAGTTGATGATGTTTGGGGTGAAGCTCCACTTCGTGGCGGTAAAAAAATTCCAGATGTTAGAAAGGCAGCCAAAGCGATGGGTTATAGTGGTGATACTACTATGTTTGAGATTCTTTTTGCAAACAAAAGAGCTAAATCTTACAAAGTTGATCTAAACTCATTCCCTCAAAAAGGTTATGATAACACTGAGTGTAATGGTGATAGCAGAAATGTTGTTGGTTCAGATGGAAAAGTTTGGGCTGGTTATGGCTATATGATTCATGAATATCTATTTGAAGAGTATGCAGACTTTGGTCGTGGTCATGCACATGACCTTGCAGACTTTACAACTTATCATAAGGTTCGTGGACTTAAATGGCCTGTTGTTGATGGTAAAGAAACTCAATGGAGATTTAATGCAAAGTATGATCCATATGCAGCTAAAGCTACTAAAGAGACTGGTAACTCACATGCATTTTATGGTCCTCTAGCTAAAAAACTTCTTCAAGGTAATTTAACTGGTCCAGAAAAATCAAGAGGTAAAAAAGCTCTTAAAAATAAAGCTAAAATATTCGCTAGACCATATATGGATCCTCCGGAGATGCCAGATGCTAACTACGATATTTGGTTATGTACAGGTCGTGTACTTGAACACTGGCACTCAGGAACTATGACTATGCGTGTACCTGAACTATATCGTGCAGTTCCAGAAGCATTATGTTATATGCACCCTCAAGATGCTAAAGAAAAAGGCGTCAAGCAAGGTGGATTATGTTGGGTTGAATCTCGTCGTGGCAAAGTGAAAGCTAGAGTTGAGACTCGTGGTAGAAATAGACCATCTCGTGGACTTGTTTTTGTTCCATGGTTTGATGAAAAAGTATTTATAAATAAAGTTTGTCTTGATGCGACATGTCCAATGTCTAAGCAAACAGATTATAAAAAATGTGCTGTAAAAATTTACAAAGCATAAATTAAATAAAAGGTAAGGGAAGTATCGTTTTGAGCGAAAACAGACCTGAAATAAAAAAGAAAACTAAAAAACAACCATTGAGTGACAGAAGAAAGTTCATTCTTAATATGGCTAGAGGCGTAGGTCTTGCAACCATGGGTGGTTTTGTATGGAGTGCATATATTGATGAAGTTACGGCTTCAGAATTACTCCTGCGTCCCCCTGGTGCCATTAAAGAAGAAAACTTTTTAAAAACATGTATCAAGTGTGGATTGTGTGTAATAGCATGTCCTTACGATACTCTGTTACTTGCTAAACCAGGTGATAATAAACCTTTAGGAACTCCATATTTTGTTCCTAGAGATATACCTTGTTATATGTGTCCAGATATTCCTTGTGTGCCAGTATGTCCTACTGGCGCACTGGATGAAGCTAGTGTTACAACCGATGGAGAGCTAGATATAAATATAGCTGACATGGGTCTTGCAGTAGTTGATGATGAGAGCTGTATAGCTTTTTGGGGAATACAATGTGATGCTTGTTATAGAGCCTGTCCTATTTTTGGAGATGCGATAACTATTGAATATGAAAAAAATGAAAGAACTGGCAAACATGCTTTTATGAAGCCTATTGTGCATAGCGATGCTTGTACAGGATGTGGACTATGTGAAAGAGCATGTGTAACTGAGAAACCTGCTATCTTTGTACTTCCTAGAGAAACTGCAATGGGTAAAGCTGGTGACTACTATATCAAAGGTTGGGATAAAGAGGATGAGAAGCGTTTAGAAAATGCTCAAGAGATCCATACCGTAACAGAGAGAAGTAGCAGAAGTGCTGTTGACTCTTTAAATGATTCTCTGGAGGACTTATACTAATGGCAACATTATGGAATAACTACAGATACCTGATTTTAAGAAGATTCACGCAGATTGGTTTATTGGTTCTATATTTTAGTGCCAATGCTTGGGGATGGACTATACTTATGGGTAATCTTAGTTCATCACTATTTTTAGACTTTGTTCCGATGAGTGATCCGTATGCGGCACTGCAGATGTTAGCGGCAGGTGCTATTTTAGCTACAGATTTACTTATTGGTGTGGCAATTGTTACTATTTTTTATCTACTTATAGGTGGTCGTGCCTTTTGTAGTTGGGTTTGCCCTATAAATTTAATAACAGATGCAGCAGCAATGCTAAGAAGAGTAACAGGTATTGACCGTGTTCAAGGTGTTAAACAGCCAGCATCAAGAAATATGAGATACTGGATATTGGTTCTGAGCTTAATAATTTCATTTGTAATGGGATTAACAGCTTTTGAGTTTATATCTCCTATATCTATGGTTCATAGAGGAATTGTATTTGGTTTAGGTTTTGGTTGGGCAGCGATGCTTATAATTTTTCTTTTCGACCTATTTGTCCTTAAGAATGGATGGTGTGGGCATATCTGTCCACTCGGTGGATTTTACTCCATCATAGGTAAATTTAGTTTAATTAGAGTGCTACATTCAGAAGAGAATTGTACTCTATGTATGAAGTGTAAAGATGTATGTCCTGAGAAACAAGTTTTATATATGATAGGTAAAGAGAGTATATCTGTCACATCTGGAGAGTGTACAAACTGTGCTAGATGTATAGAAGTATGTGATGATGATGCCTTAGGATTTTCAATAAGAAAACTAGCACAAAATAAGAAAACGGGAGAATTAAATGAAAACAATGAGTAAGATAACAGTCGGTTTACTTGCAGCAACTTTACTATTTGTTGGTTGTGGTGATACTGGCACAGCAGGAAGTAATGGCGTTGGAGAAACTGTAACAGAAGAGTCTTTAGGTCTTAGAAAAACTGACCTATATTCTGAAAGAGCAGATACTGAAGGTGATGTGACAAAGTATAGTACAGCAGCAGCTGGAACTAGTAAAACAATTAAAAGAGCATTCCAAGATGCTCCACCGATGATTCCACATGATGTAGAGGGTATGTTACCAATTACAATCAAAGATAATCAATGTGTTGGTTGTCATGCACCAGAAGTTGCTGCGAGTGTTGGAGCAGCTGCATATCCGTCATCACATATGACTAACTTCAGAGCTGCAACTGCAATTGCTGCAGATGGTAGAATTAGCAAAAATGGTGTAGCTACAGATAATACTTCTGAAGCTGGTATGAAGAATGTTTCTATCACAAAAGAGGGTAGATTGGTTGGTGCAAGATTTAACTGTACACAGTGTCATGCTCCACAAAGTGATAGCCCGGCTCCAAAAAATAATTTTGAAGCTACATTTTTAAATGAAGATGGCGCTAGCAAATCAAGCTGGACTGGTACTAGACTTATGGAAGGAATAGATACTACTAAGTAGTAGATATTATATGCAGAGAAGAGAGCTTTTTAGCTTTCTCTCTTCATCCATCAAAGGTGAAGAGAAGAAACAAGAACAGATAACTTTAAGACCACCATATTATGATGACCTATCTCTTTTTCATAATGAGTGTAGCAAGTGTGAAGCAAAATGCGCCACTGTTTGTGAAGAAGAAATTATAAAGATTGCAGAGGACAAAACTCCATACCTAGACTTTTCCAATGGAGGTTGCACCTTTTGTGATGAATGTGCCCTTGCATGTGAATTTGAAGTACTTCAAGTACAAAATGTTAAAAACATCGAAGCTGATGTATTTATCAATCAATCAACCTGTATTAGTTGGGATGGGGTTATGTGTTTCTCTTGCAAGGATCCATGCCTAGAGGATGCCATAGATTTTAAAGCTATGTTTATGCCTACAATTGACATGTCAAAATGTACAGGATGTGGATTTTGTATAAGCAGATGCCCTACTTGGGCTATCTCATTAAAAACAAAACAAAAGGATGATGATGCAACTGTTTAAACTACTATTGCTCTCTATACTAATTATTGCACATTTAAATGCTAAAGACTTAAGCCCTACTTATGTGTATGAGGCTAGTGGTGGAGTAACTGACATAGTAGCAAAAGATGGAAAAATCTTTGTAGCTACTCAAGCGAGTGGTGTAGATATATTTGACCTCAAAACTAAAAAACATCTTCAAAAGATTTCGATACCTCAAATAAAAGATTTTATGGGTGATATAATTGACGCAAAAGTATATAATGTAGATGTATATGATGACAAAGTTTTATTAACTTCACAAGGTGCAAAAGGTTTCAGGGAGATACATATATTTGAGAATGGAAAAACAGACTTAGCTATCTCGATTGATCAGAGAATGTTTATCTCAAAAGCAAAATTTATAGATGCAGATACTATTATATTTAGTCTGCTTAGCAATGAGATGTATCTTTATAATCTAAAAACAAAAAAGATAATCTGGAAAATTGATGTAAAAGCACCAGATGCTGATTTTAACTCCACTTTTGCAGATTTTGTCTTAAATGAAGAAAAAAACATAGCTGTTGTTGCTGATGAAAGTGGTGATTTAAAGATAGTTAAGGTAAAAAATGGCGAGGTGATAAAAATATTGGCAGGCAAAAATCTTGATAAGGTTTTTAAAGTTGATTACAAAAAAGGTATAATTATAACCGCGGGACAGGATGGTAGGTGTGTTGTCTATAACTTAAAAAACAGTACAGATTACTTTTTAAGAGATAAAAACTGGTTCCTAATATATGGTGCAGGACTCTCACCTAGTGCTAAATTAGGAGCATATTCAAGTGATGAGCAGAACAATGTCACAGTTTTTAAAACAGATACTAAAGCAAAGCTTTATAAACTTACAAACAATCTTATGACTCTCTCATCTATCTTGTTTATAAGTGAAGATGAGATATTTGTTACAACAGATTCAAACAAATTCAATTATTACAAATTAAAGTAGGGATAAACAGATGCAATATAATGAAAGTGAATTTTTTATAGAAACAACAGTTCCAGAAGATGAACTAATAATATCCAGAACAGACTTAAGTGGTTTAATCACCTATGCAAATGAAACATTTTGCGAGATAAGTGGTTATGATATAGATGAACTTATAGGAAAACAACATAACATTGTGAGACATCCTGATATGCCTAGTTCAGCGTTTAAGGAGATGTGGGAAACAATACAAGCTAAAAAACAATGGATAGGAATAGTAAAAAACCTCCGCAAAGACAGAGGTTATTACTGGGTAGAAGCGATAGTATCAGGTGTATATAAGAATGGCAAACTTGTTGAGTTTAAATCATTAAGAACACCTATAAGTTTTGATCAAAAGCTAAAGTATCAAAAATTATATGATAAAATGCGACAAGAAAATGGCGAAAAATCAAGAAAAGTTATTTACGAATAAAATAAATTGCACTAGTGCAATGAGCTTCCCGCTGAGGGAAACCCAGTGTTAACGCAGATGGCGGAATCGAGGTGCCCCTTGAGGGTATACTTCCGACATCGTAATAAAATATATGGAGGGTTCCCTTCATTTTATGAAATAAAATTAAGGAATAAAAAAATGAATATATCAAGTATAGTAGTTCAGTGTTTACCAAAGTATTTAGATGAAGTTGTACAGGATCTAAAAGAGTGTGAAGTTTGTGATTATCATGTGCATGATGAAAAAGGTAGAGTTATTATCACAATAGAGGGTGATGGTGTGTCTGAAGAGTTAAAAAAACTAAGTGTCATTGAGGCTATGCCACATGTGATAGCCGCAGACATGCAGATGGCATACAGCGAGGATGAACTTGATGAACATATGGAAGTTATAAATAACTCCGATGCTGTACCTAAGATGTTGCATGATGACACCATAGAAGCAAAAGATATTGTTTACAATGGTGATCTAAAGAAAAAAGATTTAGATGCTTTTGCCAAAACTTTTGAAGATGGAAGTAGGGTGTCAAAATGAGTGTAGTTTTTAATGCTGTTATCAAAGTAGATGAGGACTTGAACTGGTTTATTGAACTCACTGATACCGTAGATGGTAGAGTTCATAATTGTTTAGATATAGATGAGTTCTCACAAAAAGTTGAAGATTTTGGTGGTGACTATGGTGGCAATATTGATGAAGTGAAATGGAGTAAGGATGAAAATGTTTCTCCGCAAGCCATGGATGAAATAAGAGAGCTAATGGCAAAGCAACAAGAAGAGATCGAAGCATTAAAAGCTGAGGCTGGTCAAAATTGATAGCAAAAGCTATAAATACTGACACCTATTTTACTCATGCTGAGATAAGTAAACATCTCCAAAATGTTGAATATATCATCATGGCAGCCTCTGCACCTGAACATTTCAAAGATACCCCCATCCATTTCACCATATTTTTAAACACACAAGACAAATTGTCAGAAGAGATTAAAGATGCTGTACTAGAGAAATTTTTAGATGATAACAGTATAAAAAATCCCATCGAAGTTATGAGTCAGCTTATGCCAGTTGGTTTCTCAATGAGTGCACAAGATACTCCGATGCCACTACTACTAGTTAAGCCAGAAGATCAAAAAAGCATACCATTTGAAGTGATGCATGTAATGGATTTTTTAGCTGATTCTGATAATTTTTATGAAGCAAAAATAGAAAAGCTTACAGGCTGGAGTTATAGCTATAACAACTAAGTATTTTTACTTGTAGAGATAGTAAAGCTTAGCTTTTCTATCTCATCTACAGTTTTTGCAATATTTGAAGATAGGTTTTTATTTCCATTTTTAGTAACCAAAATATCATCTTCTATTCTAATTCCCAAGCCACGAAATTTTTTAGGTACACATTTGTCATTTTTTGATATATATATGCCTGGTTCTATAGTTAAAACCATACCTTTTTTTAAAGGTATCTCTTTGTCATTTTCATCTTTATATGGTGCCATATCATGAACATCTAATCCCATCCAATGTCCAATCCCATGTGGATAATATTTCTTATGTTTTTTCTTTTTTAAAAGTTTTTTATAACTACCTTTTAATATACCAAGTCTGATCATCCCTTGAGTAAGTAGTATCTCTGCTTTTTCTTGCAATAGGGTTCGTTTTTCATCTGGTTTTATCATAGCGATGATTTTAAGTTGCACATCTAGTACCATCTCATACAACTCTTTTTGAGCATCACTAAACTGACCACTTACTGGGATAGTTCTTGTAATATCACTAGCATAATATTCATATTCACACCCAGCATCAATTAAAATTAATGAATCCTCAAGCAATATCTTATCATTAGAGATATAATGAAGTGTATTCGCACTGTTTCCAGAGGCTACTATAGAGGTATAAGCATCACTATACGCACCAGAGTTTTTAAATACATACTCCATCTCTGATTGAAGATGATACTCATACAATCCATCTTTGTCTAAAGAGATAACTTTATGGTGGGCATCTTGTGTTATAGAGATAGCTTTTTCTATAAGCTTAATCTCTGCATCTGATTTTATAAGCCTCATACTTGCAACCAAGGGAGCTATATTTTTATGTGTAGGTAAGTTTTTAGCATATCTTTTTAGCACTTTTACTTTAGAATAGTCTAGTTTAAAATCAAAATATAATGTCTTAATCTTTAACATCAGCTCTTTTAACTTTGACTCAAATTCACTATAATCATAAACTTCATCAAAAAGAAATCTTTTTTTTGCTTTTTTCCTTCCTACTCTTTTTCCATTCCATAGC
This sequence comes from Campylobacterota bacterium, assembly GCA_034659115.1. Lineage (GTDB taxonomy): Bacteria > Campylobacterota > Campylobacteria > Campylobacterales > Sulfurimonadaceae > Sulfurimonas. The sequence continues at coordinate 13,018 of JAYEGN010000160.1, read as the reverse complement.
TCTTTTAATCTCTCTTTTTTTTCTACAAAAAGAATAGTTTTTATATTAGTAGCACTTTTGAAAATAACAAGAGCAGAATTATCCTCTTTAAAACCACTTAAATAGTAAAAATTACTATCTTGTCTATATGGATAATCCGTATCATTTGAGCGGTTTTTATAACTATTACTAAAAAGAACTGCCAAGGAATTTTTAACTAATTTTTTAGCTATAAGGTCTCTTCTTTTTTTATATTCACTCTCTTGTATCATCTACATATTCCATTTAAAAATACTACTGATTGCTTCAAGACATCTTCTAAAGCGATATCAAGGCTCTTAACTCCACCAGATGCATCAAGAGTATCAGCTTGTACTCTAGAACTGAATGTTTTTGATGCCAATACTAGGCTATTTTTACTATCAATCAATGTAAAATTAATCATAACATTAGAATATGAAGAATCCAAATCTACACTATAATATTGCATAAAATCTTCGATATTTACCTCTAAAATAAGATCGCTTTTACTTCTAGATTTTGAACTCTGCGTATTTTTAAAAATCTTTGAATCTCTTAAAGCTTTGACTACATGTTGTGATATTTCTTGATTTGGAGAGTTGTTCCATTGTGCTTGAGTATAAACATATACCTCTTTATCGCCCTGCATGTAATTCATCTGCAATGACATAAGTGAGCTTGAACTAAATGCTTGGGATACTTTTAATGATTTATCTCTACATCCAGATGAAATATCACTTGATACCAATGTTTTTAAAGCTATCTTATATTCTGTAACTGCTGGCTTTGTTGTTGAACAGCCTGACAATAAAATTAAAAATATTATTGTAAAAAATAGTTTCATCATTTTTCTCCTGGACCTTTTTTAATCTCTTCTTGCATAAACAGTATATCACTAGGACTTCTTTCATATCTGTTAAGAACTCTTTCAATTCTTATCATTAGATGCTCCATCTCCACTAGGGTATTATTCATCGTTGGAACAACATCACCTGCTATATCTTTTATATTAAACTCTCCGCTAGAAACTGCTCTTTTTATCTCATCCATAGATGATCTAATACCTAAGTAACTATTTGATACTGAATTAAAAGAGCTAGATGTATTATCTTCCCAAGAGATACTATTATCTATAAACTTATCGATACGAGGCATAACTTCATCAAGTTTTTTTGTTGCACTGCTAAGATTCTTCATAGAGGTTTGAAAATCATTTATCATATCATCATTGAGTAATTTTTCCATATTTCCAACAAAACCCGCTGTTCTATTTAACAGCAAAGCTATCTGCTTTTGATTTTCTTCATCTAAAAGCTCCGAAGTTCTTGTTAATGTTTTTGATAGTTTAGAAGAAACTGTTCCTAATGATTTTTCTATGCGTTCAAAAAATGATGACTCAGTTTTAATAACAGGATATTTCTCCCCATACTTTGCTTCTAAACTTGCAGCACCATTATCACCTAAACTTAAATTTATATAACTAAGCCCTGTAATACCTTGAGCTGTTAATTTTGCCACAGTAGTCTCTTTTATCGGTGTTGTCTTTAGTATAGTTATTAAGACCTCAACCTGCTCTGTATTTTTAGGATTGATTCTTAGAGCTGTTACCTTACCAACATTGATACCCCTATATTTAACGACCGCATCCTCGTTTAAACCCAAAATAGACTCATTAAAAAGTATGCTATATATTCTAGTTTCTGTTTGTGTAGATGGCTTGAGCAACCAGTAACTAAACCCAACTATCAAAACAAACCCAAGTATAACAAGAAAACCTATTAATGTATAATTAACTTTATTATTCATAAACGCCCTTTAAAAAATGTTTGTATAAAATCACTTTTAACATGCTTGATATTATCTAAATTTCCCTCATACACAATTTTCTTTTCATCTATAATTGCTACTCTGTCAAGTGTATCATAAATTGATTGTAAGTCGTGTGAAACCATAACTATTGTTAAGCCTAAAAGCTTTTTTAATTTCAATATTAAACTATCAAACTCTCTTGCAGAGATAGGGTCTAGCCCACTTGTTGGCTCATCTAAAAACAGAAGTTTAGGATCCATAGCAAGGGAGCGAGCAAGCCCAGCTTTTTTTTTCATTCCACCACTAATTTGAGATGGAAACAGTAAGGCATCTGAAGATTTTAAGCCAACTATATTGATCTTAAACTCTACTATCTCATCTATCATTTTTTTTGATAGATCTGTGTATTCAACAAGTGGTCTAGCGATGTTATCTCTTATATTCAAAGAGGAAAACAAAGCTCCTGCTTGAAACAATACACCCCACTCTCTTCTAAGTTTTTGAGCCTGCTTATACCCTATGGTTTCTAGTTTATCTCCTAAAATTTCTATAGAACCCTCACTATATTGCTGTAACATTACCATCTCATGGAGCAGTGTAGTTTTTCCACATCCAGATGGACCAAGAAGACCATAAATTTCACCCTGATTGATGCTAAGGTTTAAACCATCATGAACAACTTTTTCATCAAAAACAGTTCTTAAGTTTCTAACCTCAATAATAGTTTGAGTTTTCATCTTAGTATCAATCATCATATTCCCATATTTGTAAAAATAATTGAAAAAATAGCATCACATACGATTACGGCAAAGATTGATTCTACCACACTTTTTGTTGTGTTAAACCCTATACTTTGAGTATCATCCTTTACTTTAAGCCCTCTGTATATACCGATAGAAGCTATAAGAAATGCGAAAAAAGGACCCTTAACAATACCTACAAAAAAATGTTTAGCCGCTATAACTTCATTGAATCTCTCTATAAAAAGTTGAACCGAAATACCTAAATCAAGATTAGCTACAACTAAGCCACCAAAGACACCCATTATATCCGCAACAAAAATAAGTATAGGCATACTGATCATCAAAGCGATAATACGGGGAAGTACTAAAAAGATATATGGATCAAAACCCATTGTTCTCATCGCATCCAATTCTTGTGTTATCTTCATAGCACCTATCTGAGCTGTAAATGCTGAACCACTGCGACCTGCTATGACTATGGCCGTCATTAGAGGTCCTAATTCACGAAGAACAGAGATACCCAGCATATCAACTAAAAATATATTTGCACCATATATCTTTAGTTGATATGCTGATTGATATGCGATAACTAAACCTACTAAAAAACTTGTAAGCGCTATAATTCCCAAAGCTTTTATAGCACTTTCATTTACCTCAAATGCTATCTCTTTGAACCTTATATTTTTTATCGATTTTAAGTAATGAATTTTAGTCGCAAAAAGCTTTCCGAGAAAAGATACAAACGATAAAAAACCAACAAAATAGATATGAGTTTTTTTACCTAAAAGTTCAAGAAAATTACTTTGTTTAATGTGTGGGAGTGGCTGAGATGTTTTTTTTGATTCTTTTACTAATTTTAATGTATCTAAAATATCGCTATCTGTAACAAGAACATCTGTTAAGATTTTGCGTTGATTATATTTTTGAATCAGATTATTTATAAATATAGACGCTGCAGTATCAAGATATATCACAGATTTCAGATTAAACTCTACACTATGAATATTGGAAAAATCAATCTTAGATAACTCTTTATCGTACTTAGTAACCATATAAAGTGAAAACTCTCCAAAAAAGACTAAGGAGAGTTTATTATCAGAGATGGAATAATCTATCAGAAATCCCTTTCTAGCAACTTATGAACTTTTAATATAGTGATGATTCTATCTTCTTGCTTACCAACACCCTCTATCATGGTATCATCACCACTAACAGTATCTGGGGCTGCTCCTATATTCTCTTTTTTAATTCTAATTGCCATTGTCAATCTATCTATCACAAATCCAGCAACATCATCACCATCTTTCATGACTATAAAACGAGTTACATCATTATGTTTTTGAGCAGGAAGACCAAATTTTAAACGAAGATCTATAAGAGGAATAACTGCCCCACGAAGATTAAAAACTCCCATAACATATTTAGGAACCTGCGGAACCCTTGTCCATGAAATTGGTTTTATAATCTCCTGTATTGAAAGAATAGGAACTGCATATTCCTCTTCACCAATAACAAAGCCAACCAATTGAACTATATCATCCGATTGATCCAAAGATTCACTTTGCTGCTCCTCTTGCTGATTAATAATCTGTTTTAATTTTTCACTCATGATAAGAACTCCGATTTAAAATTAACATTTCTTTGAACTACACTAGATAGATAATCTGCTGAGTATGGTTTTGTAATATATTCAACCATTCCAGACTCAACTCCTCTCATGCGATCAGACTTTCCTGTGCGAGATGTAACAGCTATTAATGGCAGGTTTTTGTATTTGTTATATTTCTTAATCTCTGTTGCCAAAGAGTAGCCATCCATTCTTGGCATCTCAATATCCACAAGCATCGCATCAAAATTATGATCACCCTGCTTCAATATACTTAATGCTTCTTGTCCATCAGCTGCTTCAACTAATGTTACACCCATCGGTTCTAAGGCTTTACGCATGATCATTCTATCTGTTTTAGAATCATCTACAATCATAACAGTATAATCACTTGCTTTTGTTTTTTCATGTGAAATTTGAGCAGCACTTGAAGCCTCAGAAATTACAGTTGCTTTTACATTTTTTGCCATCTCCATAAGTGCCACAACATCAACAATCAGTGTTACACCACCATCACCACGAATAGTAGCACCAGCAACACCTTCTATCCCCTTTAAATATTCTCCAAGAGATTTAATAACTATCTCCTCTTGTCCAACAAGGGAATCTACTATTAGACCGAGTTTTTGAGCACCAAGTCCAAGAACAACAACATATGCATGTTCACTAGAATCCAGAATTCTCTCAACTTCAAAGATATCGCCTATATGGACCAAAGATAAAACCTCATCTCTCAATCTCATTACACTTCTTCCTTCAACAGTATATATCTCATCTGTTGAAATTCTAACCGTCTCTAGCACAGAAGCTAATGGTATAGCATAATATTCCTCTTGAACACCGACTAAAAGAGCTTGAATTATTGCAAGTGTTAAAGGGATCTTAAGTCTAATAGAACTACCTCTGCCCTGCTCACTATCAACATCAATGATACCATTTACTTTTTCTATGTTTGTTTTTACAACATCCATACCAACGCCACGACCCGAAACATTTGTTACGGCAGCAGCAGTTGAAAAACCTGCTTTCATGATAAGCATAAATGCCTCTTTATCACCCATGCTATCAGCTTCTTTTTCAGTAATAATACCATTTTCCAAAGCTTTGTTTTTAAGTATATCTGCATCAAGACCTTTACCATCATCATCAATTTGAATAACAATTTGGTTACCTTCATTATATGCTTTTAAAGATATAATACCTGTCTCATTTTTACCATTTGCAACTCTAATCTCTGGAGTTTCTATACCGTGATCACAAGAGTTGCGAATTATATGCACAAGTGGATCACCAATCTCTTCAACAATAGATTTGTCAAGTTCTGTATCTTCACCATCAATTTCAAGCTCTATTTTCTTGTTTAACTCTCTACTTAAGTCACGAATCATTCTCGGAAATTTATTGAATACTTTACCAATAGGGAGCATTCTTGTTTTCATAACCGCAATCTGCAGGTCAGTTGTAACAAGTGAAACTATAGAAACAACCTGATTTAGCTCCTCTAAAAACTCTTCACCCTCGTAACGCTCTTCAACATCATCATTAATTTTTATAAGTCTATTTTTGGCAAGAACAAGTTCACCAATAAGGTTCATAAGATGATCTAATCTTTTTACATCAACACGAATAGTCTGCTCAACTGCTGCTGGTGTTCGTTTTGCAGGTGCTGCAGCCTTTACAGCCTCTCTAGGATTTTCTTTAGTTGCAGGCGCTGGGGTAGGAGTCACGGGAGTTGGTGCAGGAGTTGGTTTTGCAGATGGCTTAGGAGTAGGTTCCTCTTTTATTTCATCTTCTGGCTCTGGTGGAGCTTCTGGAACACTTTGCCCAGATGCTATCTTAGCCTCTCTTTTAGCCTTGTCTTCAGCTTGTCTTTGATTTAAAAGTCTTTCTATTTCAGCTTCAACATCTTCATCACTCATATTGTCATAATCAACATCATCTTCTTCGGTCTCAACCACTTCTTCTACTATGGGAAGCTCAGGCAGGGGATCTTCAGATATAGGAGCTTCAATCTCGCCATCTCCACCAGAGACTTTATCTAGCCTTACCACACATGCAGATACATCTATACCGGCATCAGTGCTTGTATCACGAATTGTCTCTAACAATGCTTTCATGAGGTCTATGGATTCTAAAACTACATCCATAATATCTGGAGTTATAATAAGCTCACCATGTCTTGCTTTATTTAACACATCTTCCATATGGTGCGTCAAATGTGTCAATACATCAAAATTTAAAAAAGACGAAGCACCCTTAACCGTATGTGCAACACGAAAAATTCCATTTAAAAGTTCCAAATCTTCTGGTGCTGATTCCAACTCAACCAAGTCTTCATCTAGTTTTTCAACTAGTTCAAAAGACTCAACTAAAAAATCCTGTAATATTTCCTGAAATTCATCCATACTTAAACTCCTACTTCATATGTGCACGAACTACGCGCGATATTTCATCATAAAATGAGCTTGCTTCAAACTTAACTAAATAAGCTTCAGCGCCTGCTTCTTTTCCTCTACCTTCACTAAAACTATCACTGATTGATGAGTTAAACACAATCGGTATATTGTCAAATCTCCCATCTTCTTTAGCATTTGCAGCAAAATGAAAACCATCCATCTTTGGCATCTCAACATCTGAAACTATTATTCTTAAATTTTTAGCAATATCATCACCATATTTATCATAAAGTTCCTCTAGCTTATCTAAGCCCTCTTGCCCATCTCCAGCTTCAATGACACTAAAACCCATTTTATGCAAAGCATCTTTGACAATTTTTCTGGCTGTTGTGCTATCATCTAAAACAAGTGCAATCCCACTAAAATCATCCATATCTTCTGGAACTTCATCAACATCTGGCTTATAAAGACCTAAATCCTGAACAACTGTTTCTAAATCAAGAATAAGAAGAACGCTATCACCCTCAATCTTCGTGACTCCAGTAATCTTACTTCCATCAATTCCATCTCCAGTTGAAAGAAAAGAGGCTGGTTCTATGTCGTTCCAGTTTATTCGTCTAATTCTTTTTGCCTCATGAACAACAAAACCAATCAAAACATTGTTAAACTCTGTAATGATAACTCTAGCGTTCTTTTGTGCTTCTTCTGGTACAGAAACACCCATCCATTTTGCTAAATTAACAACAGGAATCACAACACTTCTTAGATCAAAAATCCCCTCTATATACTCAGGAGTACCTGGAAGTTCCGTAAGGGTTGGCATCTTAATAATTTCACGCACTTTTGAAACATTAACACCATATATACCCTCATAAACTTCACCATCTTCCTCTTTTAAAATACGAAAATCAACAAGTTCCATCTCATTGGAACCTACTTTTAGTGAATTATCATTCATATATTTGCCTCCTCGGAAAAAATATTTTCTTCCAATAGTTCAACATCTTTGAGAGATTTTACAATAAAATATCTTTGATTGCAAGCAAATGCTGCTAAATTGATATATATAAAATTGTCAAAATTTATAGTTTTATTTTGATGAAAATGTCCCTCTACAAAATAGTCACACTTAAAACTGTTTTCTACTCTTTTTGAAATATAACTCTCAAACCCTCTAAACTCAGCACAATCATCTTTTTTACTTAGATACTTATCTAAATTATTTAATATATAGTGCTTAGTAATAGAATCGATAAAGCCTAACACAGATAACACAAAGGGATTTCTTATCAATGAAGTATATGTTCTATATCCTAAATCACTCCCAAAATCTCCATGTGCTAGATATACGATTTGATTGTTAAAGCTGCACTTAACTGGTTGCTGTGATATAGTAAAAACTTCTACATGTGGAAATATTTTCACAAGGTTAAAATCATGGTTACCCTCAAGATATATAACTTCTATTTTTTTAGATATATCATTTATAAGTGCTACCATCTCTTGATTTGTTTGCAGAGTAAAATCAACTCCACCAAAAAGAGCATCAAATATATCGCCCATAAAGATGATTTGAGTTGGGGAGAGCTTATCCACATGTATAGCTTTTATAAGTTCTAAAAGCTCTGGGCGTTTATGTGAGTAGTGAGCATCTGAGATAAAAAATGCTCCCTCTTTTATCTCTATCATACCAATCTCTCTTTAGGGGACATAAGCTATAGTTGGAATCCCATCTTTTTGACACAGACCCATCATCAAGTTTGCATTTACAACCGCCTGAGAAGAAGCTCCTCTCATGAGGTTATCGATAGCGCTAGAGATGAAAAGCATAGTTCCTTTTTGTTTAACATATATGTCACAAAAGTTTGTTCCAGCTACATTTTTCATATCTACTGGGTTTTTACTAACACGAACAAATGGCTCATCTTTGTAAAAATCACTTAACAACTCAAAAGCATCAAAACCTTGACCTACCTGGATATAGATAGATGAAATCATCCCGCGAGTTAGAGGCACTAGATGAGGAACAAAGCTAACCTCATCAAAATCAACTCCTAACTTTTGAGCAATCTCTGGTGCATGTCTATGCATCAAAGGGTTATAAGCAAAAAGGTTGTCATTTACATTTACAAAGTGAGTAGATTCACTTAGTTTTTTCCCCGCTCCACTTACGCCTGTTTTTGCATCTACAACTATAGGAGTATTTTTTATTCTCCTGCCCATAAATGGTAGTATCCCTAAAATAGCAGAAGTTGGAAAACACCCAGGATTAGCTACAAGTGAAGCTGACTTCAAATCATCTCTAAACATCTCTGGTAAACCATATACTACATGTGAGAGATTCTCAACATCAGTATGCGGAACATAGAACTCTTCATAAACATCTTGTGTTAGTCTATAATCAGCCGACAAATCAACAACCTTAACACCTCTTGTAATCAATGGTTTTACAAAAGCCATAGCGGTCTTATGTGGAAGTGCTAAAAAAACAAGCTCACAATGAAGCACAACATCATCAATATCTGCTTTTTTTACATCCAGCTCACAAACACCATCTAAAGATGGATGTAGTTTGTTTATGGTTGTGGAGCCTTCTGAGTTTGCGATATAGTTTAGTTTGAAATGTGGATGCTTTATAAGTATCTTAACAAGTTCTAAACCTGTATAGCCTGTTGCACCGATAACGCCTACATTAATGGCACTCAAAAACAATCTCCTGATATTTCACTTCATCTATCTCAAACTCTTTAACTCCACCTGGAAGGCGAACTTTTACCTCATCCCCCTCCTCTTTTCCTAAAAGCTGCGTAGCTAAAGGCGAAGCAAATGAGATAAGACCCATTTCAGGGTTAGATTCACAACCACCAACTATGACATAAGTAAACTCTTCATCCGTGTTCATATCAGTCATTACAACAGTAGAGCCAAAACTAATCCTTGCATGTTCTAACTCACTGGGATCTACTATGCGAGAGCAGCCTATAATAGTTGCCAACTCATCTAAGCGATTATCGGTGTTTTTCTGCGCTTCTTTTGCTGCGTGATATTCAGCATTTTCTTTTAAGTCACCATGCTCTAGTGCCTCTTCTATATCTTTTACTATCTGCGGTCTTACAACTTCTTTTAAGTTTTTTACTTCCATCTGGAGTTTTTCATATCCAAACAGTGTCATAGGTTCAATTCTTTCCATATTTATACTCATCTATTTTAATTTTAGTGATTATAGCAAAAATTATCTTGATAGTTTCAACTTAATTATTTTTCATTAAGTTGAAACTAGATATACTTTTTTTACAAAACATCAATTTATTTTAGGAACTTTACTCATAGCAGATAAATCAAATTCAAAACTGTCATTTTCACATTCTACATATAAAATACAGCCTTTTTTTGAGATAGCCTTTGGCATCTCAATATCTCTAAGGAGTATGATGTTTTCCTCTAGCTCTGGATTATGAGCATAAAGGACTCCATCTTCTATAATAAACTCTCGCCCTCCTCCACAACCATCACCTATGATACCGATACATGAAAGTCTAGAACCAGCCATCATCTTGACAATCCTCTTTAGTCTCTTTTAAAAACTCTTTATACTCACTAGAGTTTTTATCTATATTTTTATATTCATCATAAACATAGGTTTTAAAGATAGTGTCATCTATACATGTGCAAAGTTTTGTGTCATTGAGATCCTTACATGTAGAGAGCATCTCACTCTTTTGGGACTCCTCCCAACCAAAGTAACTTTTATACATGGGGTAAAGTGTCCAGACAGCAAATCCAAATGTTAGCACTATATTAGTGATGTACTCTTTCTTTTTTGTCTCTACATATTTTTTCACATCATAAGCTATCAAGATTACAAACACTATCTCTAAGGTTATGATAAACCAATCACTATCTAAAAAATCAAACACTTTCATCCCTATTTTTTAATAAAGTATATCACATCAAGTTGAATCAAAGTTAAGTAAAAGAGCTTAGCTAACAACATTTAAAATATATGATTTAATGTTTTCAAATAATTCATCTCTTTTTTCTTTTTCAAGAGGTATCATAAAATGTTTTTGCAGTTTAATATCTCCAACACTTTTCCATCTCTTTGAACTTGCAAAAAGTGAATCTGCGAAAAAAGTTAGGGTAGGAGTTCCTACTAAAGAAGCTAGATGATAAGTACCTGTTGAAGTACTGATAAAAAGCTTGAAATTACCTATGAGTTTAGCAAAATAGACTAAGCCATCATTTGAGAAGTAATATACTATATCTTCATTTTTCAGTCTTTTTTTCATCTCTACATGTAGCGCTATCTCATCAGGTCCAAATGTTAAAACAACTTGATACCTGCCTTTTTTCAACACCTCTTTTATAAGTACTTCATACTCATCAAGATTCCAATTCGCGTCTGATGAACCGCCAAAACCTACATGAAAAGCTATAATCTCTTTATCAATCCTATTTTTTATGCAGAAATCTTTATATATTTTTTTTGAATCACCAAACTCTAAAAGTGGTTTTTTATATTCTAGGTTTATATCATGAAAAAGTTCTTTTGTAAGTTCTAAATTATACTCAAACTCAGCCATTTTCACCTGACTTCGTCTTTGTTTTACTCTGTGAGTATAAAATATCTGTGCTATTTTTGTTGCGGGTGCGATTCTTTTAGGAATCCGTGCTAAAAACTGAGCCACTGCTACACGGGTATTGGAAAAAAGTGTAATCGACACATCTATATCCATGTTTTTAAGCTTTTGAGCAAACTTAAAAACTGGTTCATTATTATCAACAATAACCTCATCTATAAAATCACAAGACTCTGCCAAAGCCAAATTTATAGGTGCAACACAAACTATAACTCTGTTTTTAGGGTTGTAGTTTTTTACTACATGTATCGCAGGAAGCGCTGTTATAAAATCTCCAAGCTTATCTGTACGAACTATTAAAATATTCAAAAACTACCCTACCCCTATCTGAAAATATTCAAAACCATATTCACTCATTTTATCTTTTTTAAACTGATTTCTTCCATCAAAAAATAGAGGCTGTTTTAGTAGTTTTTTCATCTCCTCAAAATCAGGTGCTCTAAACTCCTGCCACTCAGTTACAAGAATCAATGCATCAGCACCTTTAAGTGCTTCATATTTGCTATCAACATAACTAACTCTATCATTACCTTTTAAATAATAACTCTCTGCCTCATGCCTAGCCTTTGGATCATAAGCGACAACCTTTGCCCCTCTTGAAGTCAGCTCATTTATGATGGTAATAGAGCTAGCTTCTCTCATATCATCAGTCTCAGGCTTAAAGCTAAGTCCCCATATTGCAAATACTTTAGCATCTAAATTTTCACTAAATCTACTAATCACCTTATCTGATATTACATGTTTTTGATCATAATTAACAGCTTCTACAGCATCTAAAATTCTAGGATTATATCCAAAATCTTTAGCTGTTTTTGCTAATGCTTGGACATCTTTGGGAAAACAACTACCCCCATATCCGCAACCGGGATATATAAAACTATAGCCTATTCTACTGTCACTCCCTATACCGTTTCTTACTTTATTGATATCTGCACCAACTCTTTCACATATTTGACTCATCTCATTCATAAAAGATATTTTAGTAGCCAACATCGCATTTGCAGCATATTTTGTCATCTCTGCTGATCTTATATCTATACCTATAAAACGATCTCTTGTTTTCATAAAGGGTGCATAAAGTTCATGCATTATATCCATAGCCTTTGAACTATCTGCACCAATAACTACACGATCTGGATGTAAAAAGTCTTGTATAGCCGCACCCTCTTTTAAAAACTCTGGGTTAGATACCACATCAAAAGATATTTTAGCACCTCTTTTATCTAGCTCTGATTGAATGGTAGCTTGAACTTTATCAGCAGTTCCTACAGGTACAGTTGATTTATCAACAACAACCATATAGTCTTGCATCGATTCACCTATACTTTTTGCAACTGCAAGAACATACTTTAAGTCTGCACTTCCATCCTCGCCCATAGGAGTTCCTACAGCGATAAAGGAGATAGAGGAGTTTTTAACAGCTTTTGATACATCTGTTGTAAATGATAGTGTTTTATTTTTATGATTCTCTTGCATCATCTCTTCTAGCCCAGGTTCATAGATGGGGATAATACCCTCTTTTAAATCTTGTATTTTCTTTTCATCTATATCTACACAGGTCACAGAGTTTCCCATATTTGCGAAACAAACTCCACTTACTAAACCTACATAGCCTGTGCCAATAACTGATATCTTCATCAAAAAAATCCTAAAAATAATAATTTTACAATTTTAACTTAAAAAGGATATAATCCGCCTTTAGAAACAACTATTTACCTCTGTTACCTAAGGCAAATCTTTAGTAAGAGGGATTTTTAAAGATTTCACATCTTTAAAGAGGAGAGATATAATTGCAGCTACCATTTGCATGGGATAACTATTCCG
>JAYEGN010000159.1:0-2050 GCA_034659115.1 Campylobacterota bacterium | reverse complement strand
CATCTTAATATTTTTAGCAACAGAGAGTCCAGACCAACCACCGCCAACAATAACAACTCTAGTGTCTATTTTTTTAGGCAATGGGGCTTTATACAGACTCTTGCTTGTTGTTTTTAAGTTACTTGCCCCAGCAACTGTAGTTGTTGCTACTAATAAGCCTAATGTCTTTAGTGCATCTCTTCTTGAAAACTTCATGGCTTAGTCATCCATTTCAAATTCAGTTTTTAAAGTAAACTCTTCAAGTGTGAGTTTATGGTAACTTTTAGAAGATATATACATAAACTCCATAAGGTGTTCGTGCGTATTTCTATAGCCAATAGATCTATAGACTACCTTTTCATTTTTATCTAAAAATATTGTTGCAGGGTATGCTATAGCTCCCATTCGTTTTGCAAACTCTTTTACTGTACCTTTGAACTCTTTATACTTTACTATGTTGTCCTTTTTTGCATAAAGGCTAATTAGTATGAAGTTTGTATTTAGCTCTTCTATTATCTTTGTGTCTTTAAAGTTTTCATCTAGCATAGCTTGACAGTAGGAACAGTTTGGAATATGAAAAAACAGGGCTACATCTTTGTTCTGCTCTTTTGCAATTTTTATTTTAGTCTCTATATCTGTAATAGTGCCAGCACAAAGAGATAGACTAAGCAGTATAAATATCAATATATTTTTCATAAACACAACTCCTGTAGGATTATTTTTTATCTATAACATCTTTAGCAGATTTTATAGCACTTCCTAGTGCTACTCTTGCTACACCTAGAGCTTGTTTACCCATTCTTCTTGCTTCTTTGGCTGTTTGTGATTTCATTGCTGTATCAGCTTTTTTAACGGCTGTTCTTGCAAATGAAGAAAATCTTTCTTTCATAGCTTCTGCAGTCTCTTTTGATATATGGACTAGCTCTTCTAAATCATAACGCATATTTTTATTGATTTCTAGTAGCAACTTTTTGCTCTCTTGAGAGTTTTCATCTGCTTGAGATTGAATGACTTGAGAGAAGAGAGTATCTGTCTGATTTAGATCCTCCATGATAGTGTCATAGTCCTCTATAAGTATATGCTTTGCTTCTATAGGCATAAATGCTAATCGTTTTTTAAATCTTTTTATGGAGTTTATAAGTCCAACTCTCATACCTCTAAGTGCTGCACTTAGTATTTCATTGGCTTTTGTTGGTGATGCTTCAGAAACATCTATAGCTGATTGTAAAATAATTGATAAAATTTTCCTAATTCGTACAGTATTTAAAGAACCCTCTTTTATGGCTTCAAATGTAATGTCTTTTATAACTTCTTCTATGCTCTCTTTTATCTCACCATCTTGAGATTTTTCTAGGGCAGTTATAAGAGCAGATTCTACTAGTTCACTTAGTAAATCGTAGAGGTCTATTGATTGTAATTTGATTTGATGAAGTTTTAGTAAGCTCTCTTCATCATTGGATAGTTCTGTTTCTATTGCATCAAAAACTTCGCATTTTGCTGTTTGTAATTCTTGAGATTTTTTCTCTAGTGAGCGTTCTATCTGCTCTTTTTGTAGTAGTAGTGCATCTATGTCATTTTTTAAAATTTTAGTTTCATCATCAAGTATAGATGTTACTATAGTTTTAATCTCTTCAAGCGTAGCTGTTTTTGAATCTTGTAGTTTATTTAAGTTCATTTTTTTCCTTTATAGTACCATTTTGATATTTGCATGCTTTTTAAGAGCTTCATAAATAAAGTTTCTTTCATCTTCGTTTTGTATAACTAAATCAAGGTTCATGCTTACATATTTTCCAGTTTTACTAGCATTTGAGTGTGCTAAATTGTGTTCTCTCTCAAGTATTACATCATGTATAGCTTTTTGAATAGCTTCTTTTTCGTAACCAATAAGCTTATAGGACCAAGAGCAAGGGTAAGTAAGCTCTAGCTTTTTTTGTTTATCGTTTAAAATCTCCATTTTTACCTCCTGATTTTTCTTCAAGTTGTACATTTTTGATTATCATACCTTTGTCTATTGCCTTGACCATATCATAGATGGACAAACTGGACCATATAAAGTAAATAAGCAAGTTTA
>JAYEGN010000158.1:0-2081 GCA_034659115.1 Campylobacterota bacterium | reverse complement strand
ATTATTCATAACAATTAAGGAGTTCTCAATGCTTAAAATACTCAACAGGTTCTTAATAACACTAGTCATAACAAGTGCTATGATTCAAATGGTTTTTTGAAGTTTTTAAATATTGATCATGCTCACGAAAAATTCCATATGGCTTTTCAATAACTTCATCATAGTGTCGTTGCATGCTAAAAGAGCGTAACTGTGCATTTATTTTAGTATCTTGAAGTGATATTAAAATATCATCATCTGAAAAAAGAATAGTGAAAAAAGACAGATAAAAAATAATACGAAAAATCATAATAACTTCTATTATCTGCTACTCTTATTGATATCAAATTAAGGCTGTATAAAAAGATACCCTTTTGCATCATAACATTCTTGCCAACTTTGGGCTACTTCAGAGAGTGGCGCAAAGATAAGTTTTTTTTGTTCCTCATACTCTTTGAGTGTTTCTAGTTCAAGTTGAATCTGATTTTTCATACTAACAACTTCTCCTTGACCTATAAAAATAGTTGCTGTTAGCATCCTATCTGCTTCAACCTCTTCATTTTCAATTTTTTGTATAATGTCATAGATACCATCTATCTCATTTGTATATTTTCCTATACATGGAAGCGAAGCATCATCATCATTTTCATAAAAATTATAGGTACCTTGTGGTCTCCAAATACCTGAAGCGGCTGTATCATGTGTATGCCCTGATGTGCCGCTACCCCATAGCCATTGTGCTTGCCATGTATAGTCAAAACTACTTGCATCTATAGGAGATAATAGATAATCATATTTACTATCCTCTGGAGGATCTACAATAAGCCCTCCTACAATATTACTTGGTGTTACGCCTAAGTTTTGAATCATATATGCTACATCTGCATAGTTATAGCGGTGTTCATGTGCATGTGGGTCTATCTCGTGACCCAAGTCTTCAACAAGGTATCGTAGTATATTTTTTCCATTTGTACTAAGACGCATCACATCATCTTCTAAATCTTCAACAGCCTGCATAAATGCCCAGTCAGGTTGAAGATTTAACTTTATCCCATTTTCTTCTAAAAACACAGCTAAGGCGATAAGATTCTCTCTATGCTCAAAAAATCTAGGTCTCATACTATTAAAAGATTCTTCATAGTGCAGAACAACACTAACAAATACTGGTTCAACAGAACCCTCCATAAACCCTCTGTCTTGTAGATAACTACATTGTGAGCCATGACTATTATCTACAAGATAATCAATCTCCAGCTTAGCAGATTCTACAGATATAACATTATCAGTTACATCTGACATCACTGCTATAGCATCAGAGATATCACTTAGACCATTATCCGCGTAGTAGCCACCAACTTCTACCTTGTTGTTAATGGTAGTAAGGTCGTTACCATCTTGGGTATCTTTAGCACCCTCTATGATTGCCAATAGCATCTGTGAACGGGTAACTGCTCCACTATTTAATTGCTCCACCCAGTAGATAATACCAGCTTCTTCTGCACTACGATTAAAAAGATTTTGGTAGATTGTTATAACCAACTCCTCCTTGGACATTGAACGCGGATAAAGATTTTGAGCCTCGTCAGAGCGAAAAAAGGCAGTTGCTTGAAGTTCTTGCGTAGGCAGAGAATCATTTTTCCAGTAGTTTAACCCATCAGCATCTGCTGCACGATTAAATGTACCAACATAGAGTTCTAAAACTTCATCTGGGCTAACTAAAGCAGGCAAAGATGAACCACTAAAGAGTAAAAACAGCGTTATCAATATTTTTAACATAATACACTCCTCTTGTTTATTTCTAACTTCTATTAATCATAATCCAATATTGTATCACTATTGTTTTCAATATCTTCGATATATTTGTCGTTTATGCTAAATGTAACTATGTATAATACTTTCATGGTCATGATCAATGCCATAATGATTAAGCAAAAAATGTATTTCATCTGCTATAAGCATAACCTGAGAGTAAAAATCATGCATTCCATCTTTGAAAAAGATGGAACGAGGAGATAAAACTTTACTATTTAGTTGTTTACCCACTCATAATAATAATAAGAACCATTTGAATGACTACCTGTACCTGAACAAACTCTAATAAC
>JAYEGN010000157.1:0-2091 GCA_034659115.1 Campylobacterota bacterium | reverse complement strand
TAGAGATAGAATATATTTGATTGAAATTTAATTAAATTTTATCATGCTAATTTTATCTCTGATTCATTAGAATCGTGAGAAAAGTTGACTTTCATATATTATTTATTTAACTCTTCAAGAAGTTCATCAGATGAATAAATATTACCATTTTCAACTTCTTCTAAACCTTTTGATACAAGCCTTTACTTTAAGAAGCTAAAGGTTTGATACTTTGCATCTCTGAAATTTCAAAAACATCTTTTTCATTTTCAATAATATCTTCTATCTGTTTAGTTTTCATTTATTGCCTAAGCTCTAATCTGTCCACTACCATAAATCTTAAACTTATAAGTAGTTAGACCTTCTATACCCATAGGTCCACGAGCATGAAGTTTATTTGTACTTATCCCAACCTCTGCACCAAAACCAAATGAGCCACCATCTGTAAATCTTGTAGAAGCATTTACATATACTGCTGCTGCATCTATAGAGTTTAAGAAGTTTTCAGCTGCTGTTATATTCTCTGTGATTATAGCTTCAGAGTGACCTGATGTAAATCTTACTATATGCTCTATCGCACCCTCAACACCCTCAACTATTTTGATATTTAAGATGTTGGCTAAATACTCAGTGTCATAATCTTCATCTGTTGCATTTGCTACTGTAATGATCTCCCCAGTATTTGCACAACCTTTTAGCTCAGTTCCCGCTTCATCAAACGCAGTCTTGATTTTTGGTAATGCATCTTTTGCTATTGCACTATCCACAAGAAGTGTCTCCATAGCATTACAAACACCAGGTCTCTGCGTTTTTGCATTTATAGCGATTGCAATAGCATTATCTAGTTTTGCATCTTTATCTATATATGTGTGACACTGCCCTTTATCATGTTTTACAACACTAACAGTTGCGTTTTCACTCACATGTTTTATAAGTCCTGCTCCACCACGAGGGATAATCAAATCTACATATTTATCCATCTTAATCAGTTTATCAACACCAGCTCTTGATGAGTCAGGGATTAGAGAGATAAGAGCTGTTGGCAACTTATTATCTACAAGTACATTTTGTAAAATTCCAGCAATAGCCTTGTTAGAAAATTCAGCCTCTTTTCCACCTTTTAAAACACAAACATTAGAACTTTTAAAGCACAATGCTGCTGTGTCTGAAGTGACATTTGGACGAGATTCATAGATGATACCAATAACACCGATAGGGATAGAGACTTTTTCCATCTTGAGACCATCTTCTGTAACCCAGCCATCAAGAACACGACCAACAGGCTCTTTAAGTGCTGCTATCTCTTCGATGGCAACTGCCATAGCATCTATGCGAGACTCATCTAAAAAAAGTCTATCCATAAGAGCAGATGAGAGACTGTTCTCTTTTCCAGCATTCATATCAAGAGTGTTTGCTTCTATTAAAAATTTAGAATTTGTTCTTAGTGCTTGAGCCATCTCTCTTAAAATTCTATTTTTTTCACGACCACTTAAAGCAGATAAAACTCTACTTGAGCTTTTTGCTTCTTGTAAAAAATTTTCCATAATTAAGCCTCTATGTAGCTACAGCAGTAATCTGTAACAGTTTTTATTTTCAGATCAAAAGCAGAATTTGCTGGAACATTAAAGCTCTGGGGAGTATTGAGTTTTTTAAACTCTGTTTCACCTGGAAGTTTCACTTCAAGTTCTCCACTCATCATCTCCATAATCTCTGCTAAACCTGTGTCAAAAGTATACTCACCAGGTAGCATAACTCCAAGAGTTTGCTTCTCTCCATTGGCTAAATAGATAGTTCTACTTGTTACTTTTCCATCAAAGTAAACATTTACCTCTTTTATCATCGATATATTTTCTAGTTTTGTCATTTTATTCCTTTAGTTTTTTGCTTTTAACTCTTTTGCTTTTTTATAAGCATCACTCACTGCTTCCATCATTCCGTAACGAACATTACATCTCTCTAATGCTGCATATCCCGCTGCTGTTGTGCCACCTGGACTCATAACGCCATCTTTTATCTGTGCTGGATTTTCATTTGCTAAGAGTGGTGCAAAACCTTCAAAAAGACCTTGAACTAAGACTTGAGAATCTTCGCGTTTAAGTCCTTGGTTTACCG
>JAYEGN010000156.1:0-10637 GCA_034659115.1 Campylobacterota bacterium | reverse complement strand
AGCACATAGAAAAGAAGTTTACTAAAGGTCTAATAAAACCTTGGAGCTAATAATTTTGTCACTTCGGACTTAATCCGAAGCCTATTTACAAAGCCTTAAAAAATCTAGCAGCTTCCTCTTGATCGTCGTCTAAATCATCTTTATCAAAATCATCATCATTAGCTAGCTTGTCCTTTACAATGTTTTGGCACTGTTTAAACATCACTTTTTGTGCTTGTTCATCATCTGCTAAAAATCCTAAACCACTAAACTGGTAGGGTTCCTCTTGTTCTATACATAGAATAGTTCCATCACATTTTTCTTCAAGAAGCTCAACTAATTCTCTGTAGCCTACATTAAATTCAGTAATGTGCCATCCAATATTTTCTAATTCTTTATCTGAAAATTCTGCAACGCCATCGGCTGTTGTGTCATCATAAGAAGCTCTAGGAGTATTTATAGATATAAGCTCCTGCCAGTTTGAAAAAGCTTTAATAAGAACTCTAGTGTTATCTTCAACCAATTGATAGTTTTTACCTAAAACTTTAGAAAAATCTTCTACTATCTTCGGTTTACCTTGATATATCAAAATTTCTTTATCTGCAAATGGTTCATATATAATCTCTCCTTTTATATTTATGCCAAACATCTTCGAACTGTTAATAGCTTGAAGCAGAGATGCCTTATCTGTAATGATTATCTCATTAAATAGATTAAATTTTTTCATTAAATTTCCTTTTTATATATGACATTATAAAAGTTTTTGCTTTATTTTAGTATAATGCCGAAAATTATTTAAGCGATTAAGCTTAAAATTATCAAGGAAACACAATGGCATTAAATGTTTATTATGACAAAGACACTAGTTTAGACCTGATCAAAAGCAAAAAAGTTGCAATGATAGGTTTTGGTTCTCAAGGACACGCACACGCAGAAAACTTAAGAGATTCTGGTGTTGATGTATGTGTTGGACTTCGTAAAGGCGGTTCTTCATGGGGTAAAGCTGAGGCAAAAAACTTTGAAGTTCTTACTATAGCTGAAGCTACTGCATGTAGTGATGTTGTAATGATTCTTTTACCTGATGAAAATCAAGCAGAGATCTATGAAAATGAGATAGCTCCAAATTTAAAAGATGGTGCAACTATCGCTTTTGGTCACGGTTTTAACATCCACTATGGTCGTGTTAATCCCGCAAGCAATATCAATGTTACTATGATCGCTCCAAAAG
This sequence comes from Campylobacterota bacterium, assembly GCA_034659115.1. Classification (GTDB taxonomy): domain Bacteria; phylum Campylobacterota; class Campylobacteria; order Campylobacterales; family Sulfurimonadaceae; genus Sulfurimonas. Next base: position 9,430 of record JAYEGN010000156.1, on the reverse strand, counting down.
CACCTGGTCACACTGTTAGAAGTGAGTTTGTTCGTGGTGGTGGTATTCCTGACCTTATCGCTGTTGGTCAAAACCCTTCAGGAACTACTAAAGAGTTAGCTCTCTCTTATGCTTCTGCAATCGGTGGTGGTAGAACTGCTATCATTGAGACAACTTTCAAAGATGAAACTGAAACTGACCTTTTTGGTGAGCAAGCGGTACTTTGTGGCGGTGCTGCCTCTTTAGTTCAAGCTGGATTTGAGACTTTAACTGAAGCTGGTTATGCTCCAGAGTTGGCTTATTTTGAGTGTCTTCACGAACTTAAACTAATCGTTGACCTGATGTTTGAGGGTGGAATCGCTGATATGCGATACTCTATCTCTAACACTGCTGAGTATGGTGATTATGTTTCAGGTAAACGCGTTATCAATGCTGAGTCTAAACAAGCGATGCGTGATATCCTTACTGAAATCCAAGATGGTAGATTTGCAAAAGACTTTATCTTAGAGGGTCAATCAGGTTACCCTCGTATGAACGCTGAGCGTGCTAACGATAAAGAGAAACTTATTACTAAAACTGGTAATCAGCTTCGTGAAATGATGCCGTGGATCTCTGCAGGTAAAATTGTAGATACATCTAAAAATTAATAGATACTATTTCGATTACCAACTAGACTCCGGATCAAGTCCGGAGCGACGGTGCAATATAGATTTTACCTCTCTCAAAACTACTTTTTAATCATAAATTCATATACTTTTATATACAATTTATAAAAATAAAGGCTTTATAGTGAATGATAAATATAAAAAACTTTCCACTTTTGGTAGAGAACTATTAGAAAAGACCTCTCTTGTTGAAGGCTTACCTTTTATCTCTTTTAATGCAAAAGAGATTATTGGAGCTGATAGATGTTCTGTATTTATCTATGATAAAGAGGAAAATGAACTATGGACTACCATAGCAGATGGTGTTGAGAAGATTGTTATTCCATCTGATATGGGGATAGTAGGGCATATAATAAGGTTGAAAAAACCTATATTGGAAAATGATGCCTATGGTAATCCAAACTTTTTATCTGATGTAGATATTAAAACGGGATATTACACACAAAATCTTTTAACATCTCCTATTTTTGATTCTCAAAATGAGATTATTGGAGCTTTTCAACTCTTAAATAAAGAGGGAGGATTTGATAAAAAAGATCTGGATTTTATAACTTTTTTTGCTCATTATGTGAGTAGTTTTATAGAGTTGGAGCTAAATTATCTATAAAAATCTTTGAACTCTGATAAGTGTTGATAGCAGGATTGCACCCTTATCAACATTTTTCACACTCTTCATCTTAAGTTCACTCTCCAAAAGAAGTTCATGTAGTTTATAGTATGTGCTTGGCTTAAACTTCAGTGATAGAGCAGCCTTTTCATCCACTACAAATTTTGGAGCTGGGTATCCTAGTATCTCCAAAGCGTTTGGTGTTCCATTTACTCTTATATATATGTTGAACATATAGAGTTGAGTTAGGTAGCCTGTTAGCATTGTGATAACTCTTATCTCATCCTCTCCATGTTCTAAGATATTGTTTAGCTCCTGTATAAACTCTTTTTTATTGAGTAGTTTCTTAATCAGATCATCTATGCTGATTTGGGCTAAACCAGAAACAAGATGCTCTATATCTTTAGTTGTTATCTCTCTATCGTAAACCATAAATTTTTCTATCTCATTACATGCAAGTGCTACATCGCCATTATGTATATTTAAAAGATGGGTCATTGAGTATCTGTCCATGTTTACATTTTTTGCCTTTACAACTTCTGAGATCATATTTAAGGCTTCATTGTGGTTTGGGTTAAAAAATCTAACACTCATCGTACTCTTTTTATTGAAAGCTTTTGTGTATGTTTTATGGTCACTTCCATAGTAAGCATATATAAAGAGGTTCTCTCTGTTTTTTTCACAAAGATCTATAAGCTCATCAAGCTCTTTTTTTGGAACTTTTTTCTCACTCTTAATGATTAAAATATTGATTCCACCAAACAGTGAAGCTTGTGATAGATGTGCTTTGGCACTCTTGAAACTGTATTCATCATAGTAAAACGAGATTGTAGAGGCATCATCTATGGCACTTAGTTTTTTAGTATAGGTATCTATAAGAAAACTACTCTCACCAAAGAGTACAAAGCTATTGGAGATAGTAGAGTTGTTTATATGTTTATCTAACTCATTTTTATACATATTTTTATAGCTCAGCAACTATATGTGCAGATATTTTAGCTCTAGCGATATCTACTTTGTCTATACAAATTTTAACATCCTCAAAGAGAACAGCGCTCCCGCCCAAAGAGAGGAAAACTCTAGCACCACTTATCTCATCCTGTATCTCCGCTTTAAACTCTGGCTCAGTTGCTATGATACGAGCCTTAAACTCTTTATCTATATTTTTATCTGCCCATCTTGCAAATTTTCTTTGGGCAAACTCAACTTCAATGCTACTCGCTTCTCTCTCTTTTTCACTTATAGTCATACTTAAAACCTCTATATTTCTAAGAACATAGGAGCCCTCCTGTGTATCATTGTTACTGATAGCTTTTAAGAGTCTATGGACGATAAGATCACTATATCTGCGTATGGGAGATGTGAAGTGCGTGTATGCTTCAAAGCCAAGTCCAAAATGTCCCGAATTTAAAGGTGCATATTTTGCTTGCATCTGTGATCGAATGATTAGAGTATCGACCTCTGTTTCGAGATCCATTTCACGAGCTTGTTGCTGTATGTTGGAGATAGTCTCTTTGAGAGTCTCTTTTATATCGACAAACATACCGATTCCAGCTAACTCTTGATAAAGTACCTGCAATTTTGCTTGATTTGGTGGCTCATGTATCCTAAATATACCTCTGCTATATTGCTTAGCGGCTTCTTTATTTGCTAAAAGCATACAATCTTCTATAAGAGCATGAGATGGAGTCTCCTCTGCAAACGCAGTAGAAACTATGTTGGAGTCATTATCTATAATCATCTCTAGTTCATTTGATCGAAAATCATAACCAACTTTTAATCTTTTTGTTTTTAATGCCTCTGTAATGAAACGAAGTTTTTTAATCCAAGAAAATATCTTGACCTCATTATCGTTTTTTGGTTTTAATTTTCCCTCAAAAAACTGATCTATCTCTTCATAGTTAAATCTTCTATCAGAATGTATAATAGCCTCATAAACCTTAGATTCTGTGACCTCCAATCTTTCTATATCTAGTTTCATCTCAAACACAAAGGCTAGTCTATCCACATGTGGCTGTAGCGAACAGAGGGTTTCACTAAGTTGTCTTGGTAGCATAGGGATTGAACGATGTGGAAGATAGATACTAAAACTTCTATAAATAGCTTCATTATCTATGGTTCCAAATGGGGTTACATATTCACTTACATCGGCTATAGCAACATAGAGAGTTGTGTTTTTAGCATCATAATAGATAGCATCATCATAATCCTTTGCAGTGACTGGGTCGATGGTACAAAATGTTAGCGTTCTTAAATCTACTCTATGCGGATATTTAGAAGCATCAACCTCATCAAATGATGTAGCTATCTCTAAGACCTCTTTTTCAAACTCATCATGTTTATTGAACTGTGCAAGGACAATTTTTTCATCAACAAGAGGGTCTGAGAGATTACCAAGTTTTTCCATAATAGAGTTTTCTTGATTATCTATCTTAAAAAGATCTCCAAGTTCATAGGAGTCCAAAATCTCTTGAGAAAGTTCAACGCCAATAGGGTAGTCATTTTTGAGATCAACTAAAGATTTTTTGCCATCATTAGAGATAATATAGGCAACACTATAGCTCTGAGCTCTACCAACTATCTGGGCAATCTTGGCACTTGGTGTTCCTCTTACTCCTAGGAGTCTTTGAGCGATTATGAGATCGCCCTCTTTTGCATCTCCTAAATCTCCTTCACCGATAAAGAGATCTCGAATATTTTCGCCAATCACATTAAGATAAGCGGTTCCTTTTTGAACAAGTCCAAGAGTACCGGCACGATATTTTGAGTTAAACTTGTAGATATTTTCTTTTTTAGTGATATATTTTTTTGCTAAAAATTTATCTACATGTGGTATCTCATCTATAGAGATATCTTGCTCACTCAAACCAAGAGTGAGTCTAATAAGTAGAGATTTCAAGAGATATTAGTTGGCGTTTTCTATAGCTTTTTCAAAGCTTGGCATATCCAGAGAGTATTTTTCAATAAGCTCTTTAGCTTTAGCAATGCTTTGCTCTGTAAGAACACCATTTATAGGAACAGCAACACGCACTACATGTAGAATCTGTGCGGCTCTTCTATCATTATCTTCTGCATTTTCTGGATTTTGACAGTTGGCGATTACGCTTACTAAACCATCTTCAAATCTCCAGTGCTTAAATATGCTAGAACTTACCTCTGGAGTATCTACACCAAGAATCTGTTTCTCAGCTGCTTCAACATCTTGAAGCTCCACAAGAGCATCTCTAAACACCTCTTGTTGTCCAGTGGCAATAACTTGTTGAGAGATAAGAACTTTTCCAATCTCTACAAGAAATGCAGCTGGTGATAAGACACCAAGAAGTTTGTTCTCTTTTCTTATACACCAAGCGGTCATAAGTCCATGCTGTTTTTTTGAGAGTGCGGAGAACATCTCATTGCTGATACCATAGGGAGATAGATCAAGAGCAAAACTCTTTTTTACTATAGAAGCAAGAGCAAAACCACGAACAGTTCCCATGCCAAATAAACCTACTGCTTGGCTGATAGCATTTATTTCACGAGAAAATCCATAGAGTGGTGAGTTTGCAGCTTTTAAGATATCTGCAGTTAAAAGAGGATCTTTTTCCAAAATCTTGACCATATCGTTAAAGCTACTATCTGGATCTTGATAAACTGCTTCTATCTGCATAGCAGACTCAGGAAGTGGTGGAAGTTGTTTTATTTTATTGAGTATTTCATCAGTCATATTATTCTCTTTTGTTTCTTACAATTATAGTCAATGCAGATAAATTAATACTGAATATTTACAAAAAACTGTTATTATTTTTAAAATAAATTATATTTAGGGGTAAATATGCAAAGAGATGCGATGTTGACACAGTTAGGCTATGTACCAAATGAAGCATTATTAGGTCAGTTAGAGAGAATAGAAAATAATACTTCTGGTTATAAAAAAATACAAAAACATATTATGGATCTTCATGATCACCTTAAAGTTGATGGTTCTTTTGTTGCGATGTCAAACTCAGAAGATTGTTTCAAGATAAAGATAGAAGCATCAAGCTCAGAGTTAGCTCAAGAAGCACATGAAAAGATTAAGCACTTCAGTGATAAATTTAAAGTAACAATCAGAAAACTTGAAAATAAAGAGACATATTATATCTCTGGTTTTCATCACTAAGTACCTCTTTGAAGGAGCCTATGACTATAGAGGGTTACGACCTTTTAGCAGAAGAGTTTAAGTTTTTACTAGAGCTTGAGAAACCAAAAACAGCAGAGGAAAAACTTGTAGCAGCAGCTCAGGGTGACAGAAGTGAAAATGCTGATTATCATGCTGCAAAAGAGAAGCTTCGTTTTATAGATAGAAGACTTTTTTATCTCAATAAAATGATACAAAATTCTCAAATAATAGATCCCTCATCATCTTCACATGTGAAGGTCAGTTTTGGAAGTTCTGTTAAGCTTTTAAACTTAGAAACAGATGAGCATGAACACTACACACTTTGTGGAGTTTTAGAGAGTGAACCAGAAAATGGACTCATCTCGATTCATTCCCCACTTGCAAAAGCTATGCTTTCAAAAGAGAGAGAAGATGAGTTTAAAATCAAACTTCCAAAGGGTGAAAAAGAGTATGAGATTTTAGAGATAGAGTATAAAAATATCTTCTCATTAAAGAAAAATATCCGAACTCAAAAAGATTTTTCTTTTCATTAAAACTTCAACCCAAATAATTCCATAAGGATTTATAAAATTTATCTATGCTTGTGCTTAAGGGATGTTTAGTAAAAATTTTAAGCCACCTTATTGGTGGTGTAAATTTTTAATGAACCTGCCTTGAGTGCAATGATAGTTTAAATTTTTTATTCTTATGGAATTATTTGGGTTTTATTAGTACCTTTTAGATACAATCTTTTTTTAAAAATCAATTTTTAGGATTTCATCGTGAGCCCACAACTAGAAAATATCGAAGAACAGCTAGCTAACCATAAGTTAAGTCAAGAAGATTATACGCATATTAAAGAGATTTTAGGGCGTGAGCCAAACCTCGTTGAGTTAGGTATTTTTTCAGCTATGTGGAGTGAACACTGTTCTTATAAATCATCAAAAGTACATCTGAAAGGTTTTCCCACTAAGGCTCCTTGGGTTATCCAAGGTCCTGGTGAAAACGCTGGTGTAATTGATATCGGTGATGGATATGCGGCTGTATTTAAGATGGAATCACATAACCACCCTAGTTTTATAGAGCCATATCAAGGTGCTGCTACTGGTGTTGGTGGGATTATGAGAGATATATTTACTATGGGTGCGAGACCTATAGCAAATCTCAATGCTCTTCGTTTTGGTAATGTTATGAATGATGACAAAGTTTCTGCTCACCAGCGTTACTTGGTGCGTGGTGTAACTGAGGGTATTGGTGGTTATGGTAACTGTATGGGTGTTCCTACTATCGGTGGTGAGACAAGCTTTGATGAGTGTTACAATGGCAATATCCTTGTAAACGCATTTACTTTAGGTCTTGCAAAAAGTGATGAGATTTTCTATGGAAAAGCAGAGGGAATTGGAAATCCTGTTATCTATGTTGGTGCAAAAACTGGTCGTGATGGTCTTGGTGGAGCTGTTATGAGTTCTGATTCATTTACAGAGGAGTCAAAATCTCTTCGTCCTACAGTTCAGGTTGGCGATCCTTTTACTGAAAAACTTCTACTTGAAGCTTGTTTAGAACTTTTTAAGACCGATTATGTTGTAGGTATTCAAGATATGGGTGCAGCTGGTCTTACAAGTTCATCTTTTGAGATGGCAGGGCGTTCAGGTTCTGGAATGATTATGCATCTTGATAGAGTTCCAGCTCGTGAAGAAAATATGACTCCCTATGATTTTATGCTTAGTGAGTCTCAAGAGCGTATGCTTCTGTGTGCTAAAAAAGGAAGTGAACAAGCGATAATCGACATATTTGAAAAGTGGGATTTAGATGCTGCTGTTATCGGAGAGGTGACAGATACTGGCGATATGGAACTATTTTGGCATGGCGAAAAATGTGCTGAGGTTCCAGTTGATCCAGTTAGTGAAGAAGCACCAGAGCTAAATCGTCCTATGACTAAGCCAAAGTATTTAGATGAAATCCACTCTGTAACTATTAACGACTTTGACAAAGTCTCAAATCAAGATGCTTTTAACACACTTATAAAATCGATGGAAGTTGTAGATAAAGCATGGATATATACTCAGTACGATTCTATGGTGCAAACGAATACTATCAAAAATGGTGGGATGCTTGATGCTTCTGTTATTCGTATAAAAGAGAATGGCAAAGCACTAGCGATGTCGGCTGATTGTAATGTTCGTTACTGCTACATCGACCCTAAGGGTGGTGGAGCTGCAGCGACAATAGAAGCGGGTAGAAATGTAGCTATGAGTGGTGCTAGACCTTTAGCTATTACAGATTGTTTAAACTTTGGTAATCCTGAAAACCCTGAAGTTATGTGGCAGTTTGGTCAAGCATGTGAGGGTATAAAAGAGGCTTGTGCAGAGCTTACTACACCAGTTATCGGTGGAAATGTATCGTTATATAATGAAACAAACGGTGTGTCAGTTTTTCCAACACCATCTATCGCAACTGTTGGTGTAAATGATGATCAAAACAATGTTTTGATGTCGAGTTTTCAAGGTGAGGGCAATGCCCTTTATCTAGTTGGTGAGAGTAGATCAGAGTTTGGTGGTTCTCTTTATATGAAAGAGATCTGTCATACTGTTGCGGGTACCATTCCTGAGATAGATTATAAAAATGAATTGGCACTTTGGGACTTAGTTATTGAGGCTAACAAAAAGCACATGCTTGAATGTGCAAAAGATGCATCAAGTGGTGGTGTAGCTATCGCACTTGCTAAAATGTCCGCAACTTCTGGGCTTGGTTGTGATGTGAGTATGAGAGTTGAAGATCAAAGAGATGTTTTCGCAGAGTCAATGTCTCGTGCAATCATCGAAGTTAAACCAGAGAACTTTCAAGCATTCGAGTCAATGCTAGGCGGCTTAGCATGTGAAAAAATAGGCATAGTTGGTGGAGACTCTATCAAAATCAACGATATAACTATGAGTATGGATGAGCTAAAAGATAACTACTTCAACACATTTAAAAGAGTTATCCAAAGAGATATATAGTTTTGATTAGACTCCAGACTTAATCGGGAGTCTAGGAGCACAGGCTACAAAAGCTTTAAAAGCTCTTCATCTAACTCTTTTGCACTCTTAGCAATCTCATCTATATTCCTATAGACAAAATGACCATCAGTATAGCAAACTACACTTTTTATCTCTGCATCTAGCAAGCCATCTATCGCATAAGATATAAACTTGTATGCCATAAGCCTATCGTAGATACTTGGGTTTCCACCTCTTTGAATATGCCCTAAGATACTAACTCGTGATTCTATACCGATCTTTTCTTCAAACCACTCTGCTATCTCTCTTGAATCTTGTTTTACACCCTCAGATACTACAGCGATAAAGTATCTTCTGCCATTTTTGATCTGATTTTTAAAATCTTCTTCATACTCTTTTAAATCATACTCTATCTCAGGTATGAGACAAAGTTCTGCTCCCGAAGTAACAGCTGAAATAAGTGTTAAATAGCCACAATCTCTCCCCATAATCTCAATTACAAAAGCTCTTTTAAATGAGGATGCAGTATCTCTTAGGGCATCTATAGAAACTTTAATGATATTTAACGCAGTGTCTACTCCTAAGCAGTAGTCCGTGCCTGATATATCATTATCTATAGTTGATGGAATAGCACAAAATTTTACGCCATGCTCTTGGTAAAAGATATCCGCTCCTGCGAATGATCCATCACCACCTAAGATAACTAGCATATCTATATTTAGGGCATCAAGGTTGTCTTTAGCGACTTGACGATATTTTTTCTCTCGAAATCTTTTACTTCTTGCACTTCCTATCTTTGTGCCACCTCTAGTTAGTATGCCAGATACATCTTGATACGATGCTTTTTTTATATTGTTGTCTATTAAGCCTTCATAGCCATCATAAACAAAATAGGGTGTTAAATTTTTTTCTAATGCGTATTCCACGAAATGTTTTAAAGCTGGATTCATTCCAGAGACATCGCCACCAGAACAGAGTATTGCAATATTTGTCAAAGAGTTCCCTTGTGTTTTTTTTGGCATTTTATCATCATATAATTACAATTTGGATAAAATGCCATCAA
>JAYEGN010000155.1:0-2113 GCA_034659115.1 Campylobacterota bacterium | reverse complement strand
CTTAGAGTTTTTAAATTTGATCTTTACTTTTTGCAAGATATAATGTTTTTTTGGATATAATCGCGAAAATATTTACCCTAAGCTTAATAGGTATATACCTAAATTTAAGCACCTAACATCTATATGTTGAGGTACTTATTATCCCAAAAGCTAAACAAGGAAACTTATGCAAAAGATTAGAAATATTGCAGTTATCGCACATGTTGACCATGGTAAAACTACATTGGTTGATGGATTACTAGAACAGTCTGGTACATTTGGCTCTCATGAACATCATGATGAAAGAGCTATGGATAGTAATGATTTAGAAAAAGAGCGTGGAATTACGATTCTTTCTAAAAACACAGCTATTCGCTATAAAGATCACAAGATCAATATTATTGACACTCCGGGTCACGCTGACTTTGGTGGAGAAGTAGAGCGCGTACTTAAGATGGTTGATGGTGTTTTAGTACTTGTTGATGCCTATGAAGGTGTTATGCCACAAACAAAATTTGTTGTTAAAAAGATGTTAGCACTAGGAAAGAAGCCGATAGTTGTTATCAACAAGATCGACAAGCCATCTGCTGATCCAGATAGAGTTGTTGATGAGATGTTTGATCTGTTTGCAGATATGGATGCAACCGATGATCAACAAGATTTTCCAATCGTTTATGCAGCAGCAAGAGATGGCATAGCGAAGATGGATATGAATGATGAAGATGGAAATTTTGAGTGTATTTTTGAAGCCATTATAAATGATGTGCCAGAACCAAAAGGTTCGCCAGAAAATCATTTTCAATCTCAAGTTTTTACACTTGATTATGATAACTATGTTGGTAAGATAGGAGTTTCTCGTATCTTTAATGGGGTCGTAAACAAAGGTGACAATGTTATGCTTGCAAAAGCTGATGGCGAGATGGTTAAAGGCAAAATATCTAAGCTTATCGGTTTTCATGGTTTAAATCGTATGGAGATAGATCAGGCAGAAGCTGGAGATATTGTGGCTTTTGCTGGTATGGAGACCGTAGATGTTGGAGATACTGTTTGTGATCCAGTGAATCCAGTAGCACTCGATCCTATGCATATAGAAGAGCCGACATTAACAGTTGTTTTTGCTGTAAATGATTCTCCACTTGCTGGTCAAGAGGGTAAACATGTAACTTCAAACAAGCTTCGTGCAAGGCTTGAAGCTGAGATGACTACCAATGTTGCGATGAAGCTTGATATTGTTGGTGAGGGTAAATTTAAAGTTTCAGGTCGTGGTGAACTTCAGATCACTATTTTAGCTGAAAATATGCGTCGTGAAGATTATGAGTTTTCCATCTCTCGTCCAGAGGTTATCGTTAAGGAGATTGAGGGTGTTAAGTGTGAGCCGTTTGAGCATCTAGTTATTGATGTTCCTGAAGAACTAAGTGGCACTGTTATTGAGCGTCTTGGTAAAAGAAAGGCTGAGATGAAATCTATGCTACCAATGGGTCAAGGTTTTCAAAGAGTTGAATTTGAGATTCCTGCTCGTGCGTTGATCGGTTTTCGTGGACAGTTTTTAACTGATACTAAAGGTGAGGGAATCATGAATCACTCTTTCTTGGAGTTCCGTCCATTTAGTGGCTCAGTAGAATCAAGAAGCTATGGTGCATTAACATCTATGGTTCCTGGTGAGACTCTAGCATTTTCACTCTTTAGTATTCAAGATCGTGGTGTTCTTTTTATCGGTGTTCAAACTAAAGTATATGAGGGTATGATTATAGGTGAGCATTCTCGTTCAAACGATTTAGTTGTTAATCCCATCAAGGGTAAAGCACAATCAAATGTTCGTAGTTCTGGTGCTGATGAAGCTATCAAACTTGTACCATTTAGAAACATGTCACTAGAGCGTGCCTTAGAGTGGATAGAGGATGATGAGCTTCTTGAAGTTACTCCTAAATCTGTTCGTATCCGTAAAAAGTTTTTAACAGAGAATGAGAGAAAAAGAGAATCTAGAAAAACTAAATAAGTTTTACTTATCTCTATATTTCACATGCTAAAACCCAAATAATTCCATAAGGATTTATAAAATTTATCTATGCTTGTGCTTAAGGGATGTTTAGTAAAAATTTTAAGCCACCTTATTGGTGGTGTAAATTTTTAATGA
>JAYEGN010000154.1:5471-10729 GCA_034659115.1 Campylobacterota bacterium | reverse complement strand
TCATTAAAAATTTACACCACCAATAAGGTGGCTTAAAATTTTTACTAAACATCCCTTAAGCACAAGCATAGATAAATTTTATAAATCCTTATGGAATTATTTGGGCTAAAAATTTAAATATGGAAATAGATGAAAAAATTATTAAAAATATCTGTTTTAGTCCTAGTAATAATAGCTTCATACTATGTTTGGCATGTGCATTTTAACTATCGCTTTGAAGAGATTAGTAAAGATAAGGTTTATAAATCAGCACTCATTAAAGATAGAGATAAGATGGAAAGTTTGTTGGTTGGCAACAATATAAAAACTGTGATTGATCTGCTTGACCCAGGTGTTCAAAACCTACTTAATCCTGCGAAACAAAAAGAGATAGACACTGAAGATAGGTACATAAAAGAGATAAATAAAAAACACAACTTAAATATACAACATATAAATATTCCATCTGGGCAGGTTCCAAATAAAGAAAATTTAGAAAAATTTTTAAAAGTTTTGGATGATAAATCAAACTACCCTGTACTTATCCATTGTTATCATGGAACGGGTAGGGCTCAGATATATAGTGCCATATATAGACTTGAGTATGAGCAGTGGAAAAATGAGGATGCAAGACAAAAAACTCGGTTTATGGTAGAGGGTTTTGGTTATAGAAGTAGTTTTGCTGATGGCAAGGAAAAGGGTGACTTTTTAATGAACTATAAACCAAGAAGTAGTGAAAAGTAATCTTGATGTATAACAAACTCCCTAAGCTTATAAGGTTCTTAATATCATTATTTATATTTGAGATGATCATATTTACTCTTTTTAGGCTTGCATTTTTTATAGCTTTTAATAAGTATGGTTCGGATTACACAACTTCGCAGATATGTTACTCTTTTTGGATAGGTTTTAGATTTGATATACAGCTTTTCGCTATAGCTTTTCTACCTATTTTACTTGTTGGTGGGATTAAATATATAGGTTTGTATAAATCTACCTTTGCGAAATATTTTTGGCTTATCTATATATTTGTAGTAAATATTGGAATGATTGTCATATATATCATAGATTTTCCATATTATGATTTCTTTAAAAAGATGGTTGATTCAAGTATTATAAGATATTTTTACGATATTGGTGAAGCTATGGGGATGCTCTTGGAGGGTTATCCTATCTATTCAACCGCTTTTGGTGCGATGATAGCTTTTGGAGCACTCTTTTATATAGTAAAAAAGATATATGAAAAAGTTTCAAACATTGATGAGATAAGATTTAGTTTAAAACAAAAAATTATGATCTATTCAATCTTTTCCATCATCTATATTTTTGGTGGATATGGTAAGTTTGAACTCTACCCTTGGAGGTGGAGTGAGGCTTTTTACTCATCAAATAATTTTTTATCTTATTTAGCATCAAATCCGGTGACATATTTTCAAAATACTATGAAAAATAAAGATGTCAAATATGATATAGCTAAAACAAAAAAATATTATGATCATATAGCAGATTTTTTAGAGATAGAAGATAGGGATCCTCAAAAATTAAGCTTAGCAAGAAGAGTAACCCCAAATCATATAAAAGAGTATAGTTTTGATAAGCCAAACATAATCTTTGTGCTATCTGAATCATTGGCTTATTGTAGAACTGACATGTCTGGTAACCCTTTAAAAGCAACACCATTTTTAAACTCTTTGGCAGAGTCAGGCTTAACATATGAGAGATATTTTACTCCACATCCAGGAACCGCAAGAAGTGTATTTACTGCGATGACAGGACTTAGTGATGTGGAGAGGATGAAGACAAGTTCAAGGAACCCCACTGTAGTTGCTCAACATATGATTTTAAACTCACTAGAGGGATATAAAAAGTTTTATTTTATTGGTGGTAGTCTTAGTTGGGGCAATATTCGAGGTGTAGTTTCTAATGTTGATGGTATAGTAACCAGAGAGGAATCATCATACGAAAGCAAAAGAAATGATGTTTGGGGGATTTCAGATATAGATCTTTTTATAGAAGTGAACAGGAGTTTAAAAGATGAAAAAGAGCCGTTTTTTGCTTTTGTTCAGCTAGCTGGAAACCATTCTCCCTATACTATACCTGATAAAACTTATGGTTTTGAAGTAGTTGTTGAAAATGATAAAGATAAGTTAATGAAGCATAGTTTTGATGGAAAAGTTGAGGATTATAATGCGCAGCGATTTATGGATCATAGTATAGAGCATTTTATCACTGAGGCAAAAAAAGAGAGTTATTTTGATAACACAGTCTTTATATTTGTAGGTGATCATGGTTTACCAAAACAGGCAAAGCATATGCACGCTGTAGAAGAGAATGGATTGGCTCCTCTTCATACGCCATTGGTTATCTATGCACCAAAGCTGATAGGACATCAAAAAATTTCATATCCAGTAAGTGAGGTAGATATGATGGCTACTATCGCTGGTCTAAGTGGGATGAAATATGTTAATTCTACTTTAGGACGAGATATTCTTGATAAGGACTTTGATAAAAAAGAGCATTATGCTTATTTTATGTCACATGAAAATAATCCCACTATAAATCTTATTGGTGATGAGTTTATCTACTCTGTTCGCTCAGATGGTACGGGTAAAAAATTATTTAAATATTACTATGACAAAAAAGGTGAAAACCTTCTTCTTGAATATCCAAAAATTGCAAAAAGAATGGATGAAGTTTGTAGAGGTATCTTTGAATTGACAAGATATACAAGGTTTCATAACTCTAGTGATGGTGTTGAGAAATATTTAAAAGCAAAAGGTATCTAGTTTGAAATATTTTCTAGTAAAGTTTTGGCCATATATCAAAGAGTATAAATTTCAATATTTTATGGTTCTTATAGGTATTGTATTAACGGTTAGCGCAACGACTGCAACAGCACATATAATGAAGCCTCTTATGGACAATATGTTTATAGAAAAAGAGGAAGATATGCTTTATCTTATTCCTATGGGATTGATTGCTATCTACTTCGTAAAAGCGATAGGTCGTTATCTGCAGTCTATCTATATGACATATATCGGTGCTCATATTGTTACACGCTTAAGAGAGCTACTTTTATCAAAGATGATTGGTTTAGATATGACATACTTGTATAAAAACAGAAGTGGTGAACTTGTCTCAAGAATTATGAGTGACATAAGTAGGATTCACTACTTTGTTGCAAATATGCTTCCTGAACTATTTCGTGAAATTTTAACAGTTATATCTCTTGTTGGATATGTGATATATTTGAATTATATATTGGCTTTTTATGCGTTGATTGTTGTTCCAATTGTAATTTATCCTTTGATATACATTGCAAAAAAACTTAAAAAATATTCACATCGTTCACAAGAAAAAAATGCTGATGTTGTTACTAGGCTTACTGAAGTTTTTAACAATAGTGAGATTATAAAAGCAAACGCTACTGAAAAATATGAGATAAAAAGATATAGTATTGAAGCATGGGAAGCGTTTAGAATAACCATGAAAGCTATATATGTTGGTGAGATTGTATCTCCTATGATGGAGATCATAGGTGCCTTAGGATTAGCAACTGTGATTTTTGTAGGTGGTAGAGAGGTATATGATGGAAATATGACTGTAGGTGAATTTACTGCATTTTTAACTGCAGTAGGGTTGGTTTTTCAACCTATTCGTCGCATAGGTTCAATATACTCAAAAATTCAAGATGCGATAGCTGCAAGTGAAAGAGTTTTTGATGTCTTAGAAACTCCAAGTAAGATACTCGATGGTGAGATTCTCTTAGAAGAAGATATCAAAAAGATAGAGTTTAAAAATGTATCTTTAAAATATGAGGAGATCTACGCACTTCAAGATATAAATTTAGAGATTAATAGTGGTGATAATATAGCCCTAGTAGGAGATAGTGGCGGAGGTAAAAGTACATTTATGAATATGCTTCTTCGCTTTTATGATGTAGATGATGGAGAGATTTTGATAAACGGCAAAAATATAAAAGATTACACGCAAAACTCCTTAAAACATCATATCTCTTTAGTTACACAACGCATATATATTTTTCAAGACACACTAGCATCCAATGTAGCTTATGGGCAAGAGATTGATGAGTCAAGAGTAGATGAAGCACTGAAGCTAGCAGATGCTTCAGAGTTTGTTGCTGAGTTAGAAGGTGGCATAGATGCAAAAATGGAAGAGTTTGGAGCAAACCTTTCAGGTGGACAAAGGCAAAGAGTAGCTATAGCAAGAGCTATATATAAGCACTCATCATTGCTTCTTTTTGATGAAGCAACTTCTGCACTAGATAATGAGAGTGAAAAAAGAATACAAAAAGCACTAGATGCCTATACAAAAGATAAGATAACCATAACTATAGCACATAGATTAAGTACTATAAAACATGCAGATAAGATTTTAGTTATGCAGCAAGGAAATATAGTAGCAACAGGAACTCATAATGAACTTTTAGAGAGTTCAGATACTTATAAAAGGCTATCAGGAGAGTTTGAAAAGTCAGTTTAATAGGTTTATTAGTATTTTTTAGAGATAATCGCGATAATTAAATATATATTGGATTATCAAATGCTAGATTTCGCAAAATTTACAAAGTACTCAAAACCTGGACCTCGTTATACTTCTTATCCTACTGCCTTGGAGTTTAGTGCCTCTTATGAGTATGATGAGTATATTAAAAAGATAGAGTCTCAAGATAAAAAAAGAGCTCTTAGTCTTTACTTTCACCTTCCATTTTGTAGAAATGCTTGTTACTTTTGTGGGTGTAATGTTGTTTTTACTTCTAAAGAGGATAAGATGCTTCGTTATATGGACTACTTAAAAAGAGAGTTAGAAATCCTGTCTAAGCACCTTGATTGTAAAAGAGAAGTTATTCAGATGCACTTTGGTGGGGGAACTCCTACATTTTTTAGTGCAGAACAACTTAAAGAGATTATAGAAAATATCAAATCATACTTTCCAAACTTTGTAGATGGTGCAGAGATAAGTTGTGAGATAGACCCTCGTCATATTGATGAAGACCAGATGCGTGTTATGAGTGAAGCTGGATTTAATCGTGTAAGTTTTGGTATCCAAGATTTTAACGAAAAAGTTCAAGTTGCAGTTCACCGTGTTCAGCCTTACGACATCACTAAAAATGCTATGGATTTAGCAAGAAAGTACAATATGGTTTCAGTAAATGTAGATTTGATATATGGACTTCCATATCAAAACCTTGAAACTTTTAAAGAAACACTAGCACTTTCACTTACTTTAGACCCAGATAGATTTGCAGTATTTAACTA
>JAYEGN010000154.1:0-5371 GCA_034659115.1 Campylobacterota bacterium | reverse complement strand
ATGGAGCTTATGAGTAACTTCAAGCTTGATATAAAAAGATTTGAGAAGCTATTTAATATAGAGTTTAAAACATATTTTGCAGATGCTATAGAGGCTCTTAAACCTTTTGCAGAGGAAGAACTTTTAACTATGGATGATGAGCATATAGAGTGTAGTGAAACAGGAACTCTTCTTATACGAAATATCGCTATGCCTTTTGATGCCTATATGAAAAAGCATCAAGCAAGTTCTAAAACATTTTCAAAAACGGTTTAATATGAGTAAGACACCACAAGATATTTTTGATTATGCTAACATTACTGATGATTGTATCAAGTGTGGAAAGTGTATCCCTGTTTGTACTATTCATAATGTAAATGCAGATGAGGTTACAAGTCCGAGGGGTTTTTTAGACCTACTAGGGGCATATCAGAGAGGTAAACTAGAACTTGACGAAAATGTAAAAGGTATCTTTGAGAGCTGTTTTTTATGTACTGCATGTGTTGAGGTTTGTCCAAAATCACTCCCTACAGATATGGTCATAGAGCAAGTTCGCTCAGACATAGCTAAAAAGTATGGCATAGCTTGGTATAAAAAAGCTTTCTTTTTACTTCTTCGCCATCGTTGGATGAATGACCTTGCATTTAAACTTGGTTGGGTATTTCAAACATGTGGGTTTAAGATAAAAGCAGACATAGACTCTATGCACTCACGATTTAATATCCCTATGTTAAAAGCAGATAGACTTCTACCATCTTTGAAGAAAAAATCATTTTTAAACTCTCATCCTGAGAATATAGATAATGGTGGAAAAAGAAAAGTAGCTATCTTCATAGGTTGTTTAGGAAATTATAACTACAGTAGTATAGGGGAGGGACTTTTAGAGATACTTGAAGCTCTTGAGATAGATGCATTTTTAGCAAAAGAGCAAAAATGCTGTTCTGCTCCTGCTTACTTTACAGGAGATTTTGATACTGTTGATAATAACGCTAAGTTTAACATAGAGTATTTTGAGAGTTTCTCAAATGATGTTGAAGCCATCATAGTTCCAGAAGCTACATGTAGCGCTATGTTAAAGATAGATTATGAGCATTTTTTCCACGACCAACCAGAATGGCAGGCTAGGGCAAAAGCCGTAATGACTAAAGTTTTTATGGCAACAGAGTGGTTACAACATCATACTCACTTAGAACAACTCTTAGCATCAAAGAAAAAGGATACTAAGATAGTAACTTATCATGACCCATGTCATGCTAAAAAGATGCAAGGCATACATGAAGAGCCAAGAAACCTCATTAGAAAGAACTATAACATAGTAGAGATGAGTGACCCTAATGCATGTTGTGGTTTTGGTGGTGTAACGATGCAGAGTGAAAAATACCACTTCGCAAAAGCTGCTGGAATCCCAAAAGCTGCGATGATAAAAGAGACTAAGGCAGATATAGTCAGTGCTGAGTGTAGTGCATGTAGGATGCAGATAAATGCATCTATGAACTATGTTGAGGGCGAGAGTGCTGTGTTTAAAAACCCTATTGAGCTTATAGCTGAGGCTTTGAGAAAGTAATCTATGAATAGCTGGAACCATATTTATGACAGATTTGACCCAATAGCATTTCATATCTTTTCTTTGCCAGTTCATTGGTATGGGATGATGTATGTTTTGGCTCTTGTTAGTGCTTTGTTTGTTGGAAAATACTTTATGAAAAAGGATAGGTTAGATTTTTCATCAAGTCAGATAGATATCTATTTTATATATGTAGAGATAGGTGTGATTTTAGGTGCTAGACTTGGATATATTCTCTTTTATGATACACAAACTGCTTATTATTTACTAAATCCATGGCAGATATTTAATCCATTTCAAGATGGAGAGTTTGTAGGGATTCGTGGTATGAGTTACCATGGAGCGGTTATAGGTTTTGTTGCGGGGACTTTACTTTACTCTAAACGAAATAAAGTATCCTTTGGGATGATTATGGACTTAGTGGCTCTAGCGATTCCTCTAGGTTTTGTTTTTGGTCGCATAGGCAACTTTCTAAATCAGGAACTTATAGGACGAGAAACAGATCTGCCTTGGGGGATTTTAGTAGATGGAACTCTTCGCCATCCATCACAACTTTATGAAGCATTTTTAGAAGGGTTTGGTGTCTTTTTAGTTGTATATTTTTATAGAAAATATAAAAGGTTTTCTGGTGAACTTATTTTAGTATACGCTTTTAGCTACGGTATTTTTAGAACTATTGCCGAGATATATAGAGCTCCAGATGTTCAGATTGGATATATCTGTTGCAACTTTATTACACAAGGTCAAGTGATGAGTCTTGGTATGAGTTTAGTTGCTCTTGGTTTTTGGCTCTATTATGATAAAAAAGCTAAGAAAATAAAGGTTTAGGAATCAAAATTTTGATTCCTTAGCCTCTATCATTACGATGAAGTTTTTTATCTCTATGAACTGAAGACTTCCAAAAATGATTTACTAACCAATACCCACTAAGGGAACTTATAATTGAAAAAACAAGTGTTCCCGTGTAGAGAGGTATAAAGATATTGCCTAGATTTTCACTAAACCACTCTATTGTCATCTCTACAGGTTCTATCTCTGTGCCTAACAAAAAAGAACCTGTTAGATACTCCATGTAATACATGGGTGGCATTGTAAAGGGATTGCTTAACCAACACATAGCTAATGCTATAGGTACATTAAACTTGATAAATGGCATCATTGCTAAAACAAGTAACATCTGCATGGGCATAGGGATAAAGGCTATGAAAAGTCCTATAAAAACAGCTTTAGAAACCATTCTTCTATTTGTAGATAGATATTGAGAAGGCACTCTGTATTTTTTTATAAATGCTTTTAATTTTTCGCTTTTACTTACTTTTTTTAAGTTTTTTCTGACCATCTTTATCGCTTATATTTTAGTAAATTTGTAAGAAGATTATTATATCTTGATAAAGCTTTGATTTTTATGGTTATGTGCAAATATTATGGGTATTTAGTGAGAAAAATCCAATCGGTATGTTGACCTTATATTAGAAGAGTAATTTTCATCTATCGGTTGAGAGTATGTAGCACTTTTTTAAATTTTTTTTCATCTTGTAATTTTAGCTTGTGTTCATTCGCATAAAAAAAGATTTCTAAGCCCAAATAATTCCATAAGGATTTATAAAATTTATCTATGCTTGTGCTTAAGGGATGTTTAGTAAAAATTTTAAGCCACCTTATTGGTGGTGTAAATTTTTAATGAACCTGCCTTGAGTGCAATGATAGTTTAAATTTTTTATTCTTATGGAATTATTTGGGCTAAGAGGCCTTATTAACTTTTTGTTTATACCTCAAGCTATTTTTGATTTTAAATCCACCTAGTGCAAATAAAAATAGCTTGTATCCATCTTTACTCTTGAAACTACGACGAAAAAGTTTAAAGGTTTGTAAAAACAACAAAATAAAAACTTCTAAACTATTGAAATGCTTATGCAAAAGATGTTTATAAGAGATGTAATACTCCTGTAAAATATCATAATTTTTATCTGTGCTTCCACCACTTGCATGGTATATTTCAGCTTCAGGTAAAAATACAACTTTTTTCCCTGATTGCCAAACTCTCTTAGATATATCTTCCTCTTCACAATACAAAAAGAAAACCGTATCAAAGCCACCAATTTCACAAAAGGTAGTCGCTCTAAAAAACATACATGAGCCACTAATAACCTCTACTAATGTTGGCTCTTGTAATTTTATCTTATTGCTAGGAAAGCTATTTTTATTTAACTTTCTAGCAACAGAATTTCCAAAGAGTTCTTTGATTAAAGATGGAAACAGCTTATAAGAAGATGAAAAATTTCCATTTTCATCATTTACTTTTGCAGTTGCTAAAGAGATATCCAAGTTTCCCTCAAGGTAGCTCTTCATTATGAGCGATACATCATTTAAAAGTTTTGTATCATTATTTATAAAAAAATAGTACTCGCCACTAGCATAGTTTACACCCAACATGTTAGCAGTTGCAAAACCACTATTTATACTGTTTTTAATCAGTTTTATATCTATATTTTGAGTCTCAATATATGATTGTAGCTTTAAAAAGTCCTCTACATGTGAAGCATTATCAACAACAATAACTTCATACTTTAGTGTTGTATATTTTTGTATACTCTCAAGAAGTTCGATAGTATAGGCAGTTGAATTATAATTTATAGTGATAAATGAAAGATCAAATTTATTCATAAAAATGGTGCTATTTTATATAGCTTATACCCTATAGATTCTTTTAAAATCAATCTATTGATATTTTTCTTTGTTATCTCAAATAACTTATCTTGATTTGATTTTAAAAAGTTAAATAGTCTAAAGTTAAACCAACTATTTTGAAATTTACCATATTGAACTTTTAACTCATTTAGAAGCATTTTTTCATTATCATTTAACAGCACAAGCTTTAAAAAGCTATCAATTCTAGCTATTTTAGCATCACTGTTTTCAAGCTTTTTCTGAGCTTTTGAACTAATTCTATCTATAACACTTTTTGATTTATTGTTGTATTTACTTAGTGTATTGTTGCCATGCTGTCTATATCTAACCAATGGTTTATTGAAATATTTAACACCATTAAGAGTTGCAGCATTTGCAGCGATCCACGCATCAAAAAAAACAGTTTGACTAAAAGGAAAGATATATTTAAGTAGATCCTTTTTAAATAACATCGCATGTCCAGATACGCAATTGTCATTTAAAAATGCCAATGGATTTTTTGTAGTTATAAAGTTGTTTTTTAGGGATGATGAAAAATTTTGATTTAAACTATTTCCATTTTCGTCGATAAGCATAGAATCGCTATAAACAAGAGTAGAATCTTCTATATTATGCAAAAGCAGCTCTATTTTATCACTTTCCCATATATCATCTTGATCACAGATAGCAATAAAATCACCCTCTGCTTTTTTCAATACAGACTCAAAGTTTTGCATAAACCCAAGGTTTTTTTCATTTTGATATATTTTAAGATTTAACCTCTCTTTATATTCATTTAAAACTTCTAAGGTTTTGTCTGAAGAGCAATCATCTTGTACAACTACTTCTATGTTTTTATATGTTTGTGAGATAAGCGAGTCTAGTTGTTGTGATAGGTACATTTCACCATTATATGTTGCCATGCAGATAGATACAAGTTTATCACTAATTTTTTGCAAATGACTACCTTTACTCTTTGATATACAGATTTTACTTTTTTCTCTATTTGAAAGCACTTAATTTTAGGATTTATGAGTATAATTACATAAATAAAAGGACATATATTAGATGCTATTTAACAGCTATGAATACATATTTTTCTTTCTGCCAATAACATTTTTTATATATTTCTTTCTTTTAAACGCCAGACTCATAGTAGGA
>JAYEGN010000153.1:0-2128 GCA_034659115.1 Campylobacterota bacterium | reverse complement strand
TTGTTGTAAAGTATGGCTCAAAGACTCTCTCTATAATATCTTGAGGTATTCCACCTGCATTGTCTTTTATGGTAACTATATTCTCTTTTAGCTCTATCTCTATTGTAGGGTTTTCTATCTCTTTTTCTATTAGAGCGTCTTTAGCATTGTTTACAATGTTTAAAATCACTTGTTGATATTCACTTTGTAAACCATTATATTCAAACTCATCACCACTTAGCTCTATTTTTATCTCATGACTTTTAAGTTGTGCTGATTGCATAGCTACAACTGACTCTGTTGTCTCTTTGACATTGAAATTTCTTTTTGTTTTATCGACTCTAAAGAAGCTTCTAAAGTCATCTATGGTTTTAGACATAAACATGATTGTTTTTTTGTTGTACTCTATAAACTCATGTATAAACTCTTCATCTACTTTGTTGGCTCTATAGTCATATTTAAGATTTTGGATGCTAAGACCGAGTTCATTGAGTGGTTGTCTCCATTGGTGAGCTATGGCTCCTATCATCTCCCCCATTTGTGCCATTTTTGATTGTTGCTGAAGAATTTGAAGCTGTTTTGTATTTTTACTTAGGGCAGTCTGTATCTTCATTTCAAGAGAGTTCTTCAGATGAATCAACTCAGTAATATCGGTAAAGTTAATAACAAAAATCTCTTCTGAATCAGAGTAAATTTTCTGTTTATTGGCATTAACCTGAAAGATATGCTCTTCATTCTTGATGTTTTTCATTTTTACTGTTTGAGAGATATCTGGATTCGCATAGATAACATCTAACCAAGACTTCCCATCTTGTTCTTTTTGCAAGTAGCCATTTCCATCCATAAAAAAATCACAGATAGAGTGATTTTCTTTATAAAAATCATCTAAATTTGTGTATCCAAAAAAATCCAAAACAGAGTGGTTTGATTTTGTAATATATTTTCCATCGGTGATAACAGTAAGATTTTCTTGAGCATCAAGAATTTGGTTGATATAGATGTTTTGTTTTTTTAATTTATCTTGCTGATTGTATATCTTTTGCTCATTTTTAAGTATTATGGAGGATAAAATCAGTAACAAGAGGATAAAAACTATGAAAAAAATGACACTAATAGAGACGATACTGCTTTTAAGGTCTGCAATGTCTTGAGCGGAATCGTAATAGATAATAATATCACCCACTTCTTTATTTGCCACATCAAAGAGCATCTTAAACAAGATAAAATAGTCTCCATCTTCAGTAGATAAGTTTTTGCCTTTATTATGTTGGTGTGCTGCCTCTTCAATGAAGGTATCGAATGTTTTTGGAATATTCTCAGATGAGTAGCTTATAACTTTGTTTTTATATCTATTCCAATTTGGAGTTCTTTTTAGCATTTTCATTCCAACTTCCCACTTGGAACGATTTATATGTTTTTTATCTAAAGCAAGAGCAATAGAGACATTCATGCTCTCTGCCACTCTTTTTAAAATATCTTCAATCTCTTTTCCTAACTCAAGGTATCCTATAAGCTCATTGTTATAAATAATAGGTTTCACTACTCGTAGTGTAAATGTGCCAAGTGGACCAAGTTCAATACCTGATGATATTTTGAGTGTTTTTTGAGCACTTATCAGTGTAAATCGATCTATTGTATCTCCATGCCTATTGGGTGCATGTACTCTTAAAAGATTGACTCGATTTGGAAGATGAAAATAGAAATGTGTAATATCAAACTCTTTTTTTAAACGCTTAAAAAGAGCACTGTTGTCTTGTAGTAACAGATCTCTATTTTGATCTTTGAGTGCATGGAGTAGATTGCTATTATTGTTAAGCAGAACCTCTTCAATGGCGATGATACTTTTGATATTCTCAGTCAAACCCTCTTGTATATTAGCATATGATTTGTTACAGATAATTTTATGTTTTTTATACTCTTGGCTTGTCTGATTTTTGTAAATATAAGCAACAAATAGAGACAAAAACAGCAGTAAAGCAGTCGCAATTGGTAATATAATACGAGTATATTTTGTATGTTTGTTACTCATCTGTAATCTCCTCCCACTCAAAACTACTTATATTTTTTTCACCCTCATCAAAGTTTATACCAACTAGATATATGTCTTTATTCTCATTTAGATACTTTTGTGAGTATTGTTTATCTTTTA
>JAYEGN010000152.1:0-2131 GCA_034659115.1 Campylobacterota bacterium | reverse complement strand
AGCACCAGATTCAACGCCAAGTTTCAATCCCCTTAAAATCGGGTCATTATGTAATAGTTCTTAGCACCTAATATAGGTGCTTTCTAACTTTAAAAAAAACTTAAACAAATGCTTATATGGTGTAATGAACAATAAATTTTCAAATAACTTTTTCATACTCAATTATACCATTTTAAGCTGAATATTTATCATGGTTTTGTTGATTATAAGCATATTTATAAACAGTATATGCCTCGTCTCTAGAAAGAAGTCTTGATGTACTTTTATCATAAAGTAAGCCCTTGAAATCAACCCCTAGTTTTCTATTGTTATATACAAAAGTTGGATATATATTTTTGATAGTGTTTGCACGCATAGAAATTCTAAACTCTTTTATAAAATTATAAAATTTTTGACTGGCTTTATTGGTACTATTATGAATTTCACTATTTCTTTGTTCTTTCAATAGTTGCTTAATCTCCTTTAACTCACCTAATATTTCTTCAGCCCATTTTGGTTTATCTTCAGCCTCACCACTAAATATCACATCTATTTGCTCATATATATTCATTTTACTGCTCCAATTATATTTGGCTTTTTCAGATTTATTGCACTATTAATGTTTAAAGAACCATATATATCTATTTTATATATTCGGATATCATCTTCATCTGTAGAGATAATGGATTCCAATATCTTTACTATTTTCTCTATATCTTCTTTAGATGCATCCATGTAGTAAAATATTGATTTTTGAATTCGTATCGCTTCTTTTTCCAAACTTTTTGCTACTTTTGAGAGTCGCTTGACATCTGAAATATCATAACATATAAGAAAATTAAACTTTTTCATAAGAGAGAACCTTTCCCAATATTTTTCCATGTTGATTTATAAAATAAATATCAAACTTAGTTGCTAGTTTTAAACAGTTCACCATTGAGATGTCAATTAGCTTGTTTATATAGAGTTCTTTTATATATCTATAGCCTATAACATCCTCTTGAGATGCAGTTTTAACAACAAGGTGCTGAGACAAAACATCAATTTTTGTTGAAGAGTTCTTAACTATTACTGTTTTCTTCATGTATCATCTTTTTAAGATTAGCTATCTCGCTATCTAGTTTTGGTTTCAATAAATCAACCAATGCAACAAACTCACTCCAAACCTTTTTTCTACCTTCATACTTTAAATATACTCCACCCTTTTTACTAAAATCTTCAATCGTTAAAAGATTGTGCTTAAACACAGAGACAACAGATTGATTTATAGATGCACGAAAAAGTTCCAATAAGTCTGAAGCAAGTGCATTATGGCTTCTAAAAGCTGTATGTAGATACCCCATAGATGGTTCAAATCCATAACTTAACAGTCGGATAGTAATGATGTTGTAATAAAGTGAATACCAGTATGACATCAATGCATTTACTGGGTCTCTAGGAGGCTGTTTTGATCGTTTAGATTTATGCATATCTCTAGGGAAAAATTTAAAAAAATGTTGAAAATAAATTCTTGCAAATGCTCCTTCTATTCCCATCAGCTCAGATATTTCTGTTGCTCTGTTAATCTGTTCTAGCTGAAGCGAAACACCTACATCACATCCTAAACTTGTTAAGTGTTCTTGATGTGTGATGATTTTATTTGCTGTAAAATATTTTGCGAATCTAAGTCTGTTTTTTAAAGAACCATACTGAGCAAGTTTTATCTCAGCATTTTTTGCATTTGCACTATTGATGATTGAAAAATTATCATTGTTGTACGATATGAGCAGTATTGAGATATTTTCTTTTGTAAGTTTGAGTATATCTTTTGTATGTAGCGTAGTTCTGTGGTTTAGTATAAGCATATCCATCAACTTAAATGGGATAGTTTGTTCTTCATATTTTATAGAGTTGTTTTCAATCTTTAGAGTTATATCTTTTTTATCTATTATTGCTATTTTCATAGGATTATAATCCCATTGTTCTTGTATGAAATTTGAGTTGCTTTACCTAGTAAAATAGGCTCTGAAACTTTTATAATATTTACCTTATCTTCATCTTCAATGATAGTTTCTAGCTCTTTTACAAGTGCTTTCATAAGTTTTGCATCAAGAGGAGCCTCTACAGCAGATTTTTGTCCACCAAGTGCATAAGAGTATGCAATTTTTTTGAC
>JAYEGN010000151.1:0-2138 GCA_034659115.1 Campylobacterota bacterium | reverse complement strand
GCTCATCGAACTAGTTCGATTGGAAATCTACTACTATCATACTAAAAGTGGCCCCGTCGTCTAGCGGTTAGGATCCATGGTTTTCATCCATGTTACAGGAGTTCAATTCTCCTCGGGGTCACCACTCTACTCTTCCCTATTTTACGAATTTTTAGCACTATTTTTAAGGTTTATTACTACAAGTTTTTACTACTTTGAAAACCAGATTACAATACTATCTTCCTCTTTTTAGCAAGTTACAAAAGAAAAATGATTGCGATATTTAGAGTTGGACGTGAGATTAATTTGTTCCAAAACTCCTAAGGGGTTGTGAGAATTTATTATTTAGACTTTTTGAACACTTTGTGGAACACCAAAAACTCTTGATAACTGGTTTTGTTCTAAATTCTAGAGGTTGTTGGTGGGAGCTGTTAATACATGAATATCGACTCTAAAATCAATAATATTCTCTTTGTAAAAAGTAGTTTTCACTTACAAGGATTATCACTTTATTTATAAAATTTACTATCTCTTAATTCATCAATAATTATTGTAAAGCTTATTTTATTACTGTCCCCATCTTTTGTACGTGCTATCGCTTCAAAACTATACTGCTGTTTAGTTAAATTCAAGGATACTACTAGTGTTCCATCATTCTTTATCCTAAAGGGTATCGATGGCTCAATTATTTCAAAATAATCTACTTTAGCACTTCCTTTTCTCAACTGCTCAAGTGTCTCAATCTCTGTGCCAACCTTTGTATTCTTTGGTATATGCAAAAAACGTACTAATCGATAAAGTGGTACAACTTTTTTTACTTTCTCTTTCTCTGTTTTTTTAAGGTTTTTTTTCTCTCGCTTATCATAAACAAAGCTGTAAGCTTCTTCATAGGTAAAATTGTTATTTTTTATCTTGTTTTCTAAGGGTATAACATACTCTTTATATGGTTTATATAAAACTTTACTTCCATTTGTGTAGAGTAATATGTCTGTATAGTCTATCTCGTGTTTATTGTCGAGGATAAACCCCTTATCTTCAATCACCTTTTTTGCGATTTCATTGAGTCTATTTTCTAAAGCAGTTTTATCATAATTAGCACCAAGGAATTTTTTAGAAAGTAAAAATGCACTCTGTGTTAAGATACCAACATTGTAAGGCCTTCGTTTCATATATTTACCCTTTACAATAGCATTTATTTTACCTTTTGAATATTTATCTTGTAGCGTAACAACATAAAATTCATTGTCTTTTATAAGTTTCTTGGTGCTACTTCCAGCTTGCATATAACCCAACCGAAACATATCGGTATTTATATTTATATGTTTGTCTACTAATGGAATATGAACTGTACCATACTTGGGAGCTTCTACAATCTCAATCTTGATACCATCTATATAAGCATATAGATTGATTTTAAAAATGAATAACATCAAAACAGCTATTATTTTGTATCTTGTACATATCATTAAAGTCCTTTTTCATATAATCTTTTATTTAAAGAACATTATAACGGAGAAATATAGTTTCTAACATCTAAATTCCAAAACTGTAATATTTGGAACTTTCTCTAAATAAAGGAGTAGAAATTGAACTGTGATGGAACAAAACAAGTTTGAAGTGTTAAACCAGATAGTAGACAGAAAGACAGATATAATTCGACCACAGATTAAGAGATTATTGAAGAAAAAGTGTCCCCCATTGTGTCCCAAAATGGAAGATGAATAGCCTATAATAGCATTAACTGTAAGGGACTAAATCCCGTTAAGCCCGTATTTTAGGCTTTTTTTTATTATTTTAGATAGTAGTCAATGTTATTGACAGGCTTGAATATCAGATGATAGAAACTATATGAGTGTGCTGTTTGAAGAATTGAATGTAGATATGATATAATGCTTATAATGAACAAAGAATCAATACTCAGCTATCTTGCAGATATTAAAAGAAAATACCAAAATAAAGGTTTTTTAATTAAAACTCTCTTTGGTTCTTACTCTAGTGCTACAGGTAAGAAGTTCATTATAGACAGAGCTATATATGTCTAAGACTATCGAGAGCCAAACATATCAATCGATAAAAGAGTTAGTGTTAAAGAAAAATATTCTTATTTCAAGTCATGGATATGATGAGTTGGCGGAAGATGGGCTTCTGGTTACAGATGT
>JAYEGN010000150.1:0-2143 GCA_034659115.1 Campylobacterota bacterium | reverse complement strand
GTAAAAGCACGACTTGTTAAGTTTGAAAGTAGTGGAAGTGGAAAAACGGATGAAGAATTAGAAACTACCATAAGACAAGTCATAGATAAAGCACTGGTAACTGAGCAAGTGATTGATATATTTGATGCCTCTGGAATTAAAAAGCCTGATATATCTGTACTTGATGAAGAGTTTTTACTTGAAGTTCAAGGGATGAAACATAAAAATATAGCCCTTGAAGTTCTGAAAAAACTACTCAATGATGAGATAAAAACTCGACAAAAAACAAATCTAGTACAGAGTAAATCTCTTATGGAGATGTTAGAAAATTCAATCAAAAAATATCATAACAAGATTATTACTGCGGCTGAAGTTATAGAGGAGTTAATCAACCTTAGTAAAGATATACATAAAATGGATGATGAGCCAAAGGCTATGGGTCTAACTGATTTTGAGTATGCTTTTTATACAGCGATTGCAAATAATGATAGTGCTAAAGAGGTAATGGAAAAAGAAGTACTTCGTGAACTTGCTGTTGTTTTAACCCAGAGAGTAAGGGCTAATGCAAGTATTGATTGGACTATTAAAGAGAGTGTTAGGTCTAAGCTCAAAGTTATTGTAAAACGAACTTTACGACAGTTTGGCTATCCACCAGATATGCAGATGTTAGCTACTGAGACTGTATTGAAACAAGCTGAGATGATTGCAGATGAGCTATCTAGCCAAAAATAATACCAATCCCCATTAAAAACTAAATATTCAAATAAAAGATAAGCTATTAGCTACAAGGCAAACTATTGCAGGAGCTACTGGTAGCTTCAAGATAGTTTAACGCAGTAGATGATAGCTTATCTTTTACCCGAAGGGCGAACATATTGTATCGTATTGCTTCGTTAAAAATCCTTGAAGCTACTAGTAGCTCCTACGGACTTTTGCCTCACACTACGACACAATATGTTCGTTTGAATATTTAGTTTTTAGTGGGGATTGGTATAACTTCATCATCCTTTTTAATGATGCCACCCTTTAGAACTTTGGCGAAAATGCCTCTGTCGTCTTTGAGTAGTGTGGGTAAGCTGGGGTCTATTTTAGCCAATGATTGGCAGATTGTACACTTTTGTGTGATTTGAAGTTCCACTTCACCTATCTTTATACAATCTGATTCTTTTAAGGTAGATATATCAAAATCCACAACTATATTTTCGCCGAGTTCTCCATAGTTTATATCTATGTTTTCATCTCTTGCTAGTTCATACCCATCAACCGAACAGAGTAAAATAGATCTTTGCACATTTTTGCCATAATACTTATCTGTAGTGATGCCATTTTTATCAAGTACTAGTTCATCTTGTTTAATATGTTTTTTGAGATCTTTCTTTGAAATGAATAGATTGACAATATTTCCTAAACTTCTGTTTTTCATAATCTTACCTAATATAACTTTTCTTTATAATATCATAGCACAAAAAAGTTTAAAAAAAGCAAATGTTTATCTATGTTTTTGTTACCTAATTACACATTGTTATTTATGATTAAATATATAACTAATTATCTATAAAGCATTCTTTAAAGCATTTGTTTTAGGGCTTTTGTATCTATCCATTATGAAGCATCTTATAATAAACATCATATCATTTTATATTAAAAAAAATAATACAAATTCATTGATTTTTCCATTGATTTTTTTAGTTTATTTTATTACAATAGTTCCATCGGTATTATTATGCCTAATAAATTAAGAATTTAAAAAAGGAGAAATTAGTGAAAAAAATTAAAGAAATTTTCAGTAAAGATTCTTCTTCTGAAGCTTGTGAAGAGTTAGAACAAGCAGGAAGCAGAAGAGATTTTTTTAAACGAGCTGGAGCTGTTAGTGCTGTTGCGGCTGCTAGTATTATATCGCCAGCTGTAGCAAGAGCTAGTGAAGATGATTATGCTATTATGCATCATCCAAAATGGGGACAGTCATGGGGAGATCCTGTAACAAAGAACCTATATGGAGTGCCATCAGCTTATGAGCATAACAACATAAGAAGATACACAAAGCTTCTAGCTTCTGGAAACTTTAGAGCTTCTATCGCTCTTACTCCGATTCATGAATCAGAGGGAATCATTACACCAAATGGTCTGTTTTTCTCAAGATGTCATGGTGGTACTGCTCATGTCG
>JAYEGN010000149.1:0-2150 GCA_034659115.1 Campylobacterota bacterium | reverse complement strand
TGATAAACCGTAATGAGGCGCATATAAACTCGTTGACAAAGAAGTTCGCTCAAGCGGAGATAATGGAGCGGGATTTAGCGGAGATGTATGGCATAGACTTTGTTGGAAATAGTAACTTAAAAGAGTTGAGTCTTGAGAACTGGGTGCACACTCCACCTCTTCGTCGTGAGTTTGATACATTAGAGTTTGTAAATGAGAATCTAACTTTTCGTGAGGGTCGTGACGATAATTTAGATGTAAAAGTTGAAATGAAACGAATTCGTGCTGAGAAAAAAGCGGCTAAAGAAGCAGCGAAAAAGTTGGTAGAGGAGAGTGAAGATGGAAAATAAACATATAACTATCTTTCATGGTCCTCAACATCCTGGTATTACGGGAAATATGTCTGTAGAACTTGATCTTATAGGTGAGACAATTCAAAAGGCTACTACGCATGTTGGTTATCTCCATCGTGGATTTGAAAAGCTCATAGAGCGACGAACGGTTATCCAAGCTTTTACCATTGTTTGTCGTATCTGTGTTCCTGAACCTGACCCAAATGAAGTGAACTTTGCTATGGCAGTTGAAGAGCTAACAGATTTAGAAGTTTCCCCTCGTGCTCAGTACATTAGAGTAATGGTTTTAGAACTCTCTCGTTTAGCGGCTCAACTTTTATGGATGGCTGGACAGAGTGGAAGTGTTGGACTTTATGCAGTTGGGCAGTGGGCTATTGCCGATAGAGACTTGATTCTTGATTTGTTTGAAGAGTTGACTGGAGCTAGAGTTTATCACATGTATGTCTATCCGGGTGGCGTTCGTCGTGACTTGCCAGAGGGGTTTTTAGAGAGAGTTTCAAAATTTCTTGTTTATATGAAAAAAAGACTTAAAGATTATGATGATATTTTTATAAACAATGCTTCGTTTAAAAAGCGTGCCATTGGTGTTGGAATTATCTCAAAAGAAGAAGCAGTGGCAAATGGCTATGTTGGTCAAGTGCTTCGTGCTTGTGGCATTAAGGCCGATGTTAGAAAAGATGCACCTTATCTTGTTTATGATGAGTTAGATTTTGAAGTGCCGACAAGAGAAGAGGGAGATGTTTACGCTCGTGCTTTAGTGCGTCGTGATGAGATGGAGCAATCTATTCACATCCTAGAACAGGTAGTCTCCAAAATGCCTGAGGGGGAGATAATGAGCAAGATACCAACTCATAGAAAGTTCAAACTTCCTCGTGATGACACTTGGGTAAAAGTCGAGTCGGCTCGTGGGGAGTTTGCTTATTATATGGCAGGTGATGGAACTGAAAATATAAGACGGATGCAAGTTCGTGGTCCTTCACTAGTGCATGCATACACACTTTTAGAAAAACTTTTAGTGGGTGCAGAGCTTAGTGATGTTGCTTTGATTATGAACTCATTGGGAATTTGTCCTCCTGAGATTGAGAGGTAAAAGATGAAGTGGTCTATAGATATAAAAGGAACTCTTTCTCCTTTAAAAATATTAAATGCCTTTTGGCAAAAACCAAATACTATAGCTTACCCAGCTGTTAAAAAAGAGACAGCTAAAGGGTATAGAGGTTTTCATACAAATGTTTTAAAGGATTGTATTGGATGTGCTAATTGTCAAGATGTCTGTATGAACGATGCTATAGATATGATTAAAGTTGACAAAGAGTATAATACTAAAAACTCATCTCATTGTATTCCTCGTATAGATTATGGGAGATGTTGTTGGTGCTCACTCTGTACAGATGTTTGCCCTCCTGATAGCTTAAAGCTTGAAGATGAGTATATGAATGTTACAAAACATGCAAGTGATTTTTTATATATGCCAAAGGATAAATGATGTTAAGTAGTAGACTGTTTTTTTGGACTTTTTTACTTTTTGGTATGTGGTTGATTTTAACTTCATCTCTACATGTAGAGAATATTTTAGTAGGTTTTGGGGTGAGTTTTTCTATAGCACTGCTTTATATAAAACTATTTGAGCATAGTAAGTTTGAGACTATTAGTCCTTATTGGCTATTTAGATATTTACTGGTACTTATTAAAAACCTTATTATATCAAACATCCAAATTGCTAAAAGAGTAGTTAGCAAAGATATGAAGTTAAAACCGGCAATAGTGAGTGTAAAGACAGAACTAAAAAGTGAGTGGAAAAAACTGTTACTCGCAAAC
>JAYEGN010000148.1:0-35805 GCA_034659115.1 Campylobacterota bacterium | reverse complement strand
TTAAATGGACTTCAAATGCAAAAGAAGACCTTTTAAATATTGTTGATTATATCAAAAAAGATAGTTTAAGTGCTGCAAGAAAAGCTTATGGACAAATAAAAGAAAAAGCACAATCTAGCAACTTTTTCCCTTTAAGAGGTAGAGTGGTTCCTGAACTTCAAAAAGAAGGTATAACTATTTATAGAGAACTGATTGCACAACCTTACAGAATTATGTATAAAACTGAAAATGATACTGTTTTCATTATGGCTATTTTTGATTCAAGACAAAATGTAGAAGAGTTGTTATTGCAAAAGCTATTAAGAGGGAATATGCCAACAAAAGAACATACGAGCCAATAAGTAGCCTAGCGGCGACTTATTGGCTATCTTCGACCGTTATGAGCCAAAATGAACATTTCTATTTATTCAAATTTTAAAAAGAAGGATTAGAGATGGGACTATTTGATATGTTCAAAAAAAGAAACCAAGAACCGTTTATGATGAATTAATTATGCTTTTTTTGCAAACAAAAATGATAATCCTGAACTACTGATGGAAGTTGCAGAATGGTGGATATTGACAAATAAATTAGACCATTTTGAAAAAGCAGAAAAAATTAAAAAAATGGTTAGCTAGTTTAAAAACATAACAAGTAGGAGAGAACAATCCAAAAGCACTTAAACCACTAAAACTAGAGAAGATT
The DNA here is from genome assembly GCA_034659115.1 of Campylobacterota bacterium. Classification (GTDB taxonomy): domain Bacteria; phylum Campylobacterota; class Campylobacteria; order Campylobacterales; family Sulfurimonadaceae; genus Sulfurimonas. Next base: position 35,121 of record JAYEGN010000148.1, on the reverse strand, counting down.
AAAGTTGCTACTGATTTTACAGAGTTTAAAAAAGAGAGTTTTTCTTTTTAAACTCTACTCCTTTATCATCTTATCAAGTAAAATATCTAACTCTTTACTTGCATTTTCCATTGCTGTAAAGTTAGCGATTATATCTTTAGCATTTTGATTATCATAAACACTATCTTCCTCTACATACTTTAGGTTAAGTCTTGCCTGTTCATGTACTGCTTTATGAGCTGCATCTATGCTTTTAAATGCACTAGTCTCTCCAAACTGCTCTCGTCCCTCACCTTTATACCATTTACCAAAATCACAACTTAAATGATCAGAGAACTTAATGCCTTTTTTAGCATCTAGTACTGTTGTGTAAGCTTTTGATTTAAAGATAGAGTGATCTATTTTTGTGATAGAGACTAAAAACACATTGTTTATGCGGTTTGCATCAGATTCTGAATCTTTTGCATTTTTACTAAAATTTTGAAGTGTTGAGGAAAATGCATCCATGTAAGAGGATGAATCACTTGCAAGTTGTGTCATCCGTTCTGAATCACCATGCATCTCCATCGTCTCTTGTTTAAGTGTTGAGATTGTTATAGATATCTCTTGTGTTGCTTTTTGAGTTCTCTCAGCTAGTTTTCTCACCTCATCTGCCACAACTGCAAATCCACGACCATGCTCCCCTGCACGAGCTGCTTCTATAGCTGCATTTAAGGCAAGAAGATTAGTTTGGTCTGATATATCCTTAATAAGCTCTGTCACTGATGATATCTCTTCGGATTGTCTGTTTAAGCTCTCAACACCCTCTATTGTTTTTGATATACTCTCGTTTAATTCACTTACTATAGACTGGACTTTTTCAACTTCTTCTAAACTCTCATGAGCAGAAATAGCTGTCTCCTTAGATGTTTGAGAAATACGTTGCATCAACTCACTACCCGCTTTAATATCCTCCTTAAGAGCAACAATACCGCCAGATGAACCACCACCAATAGACTCAAAGGCGAGTCCAAGGCTACCTTTTATCTCTAGAATTTTACTCGCGCGTATTCCCTCTAATGATACTTCTATTGGCTCTACAGCGGTTTTAAAACTTCCTCTAAAGCCCTCCTTAAACATAACACCATTCACATCACCTTTTTCAGAAAGATCAATAGCACTCACAGTATCTCGTATAAAAGCTTCAGTTTGATCTGCTAAATTGTTGTAACCCCATGCTATATCAAAATATTTCGAAGAGTTTGGTATATTTGTGATTCTTCCCTCAAGCTTACCCTCACCTGCATCTTTTATAACACTTTGCATATCTTCAAGCACTTTTGCATCAGCATCGTTATCCGAAGATGGTATGAAAACCCCTACTAAGATAAACAGAGATACCAAAGCAGAATAAGCAAAAGAGTAAGTAAACCCAAGTATCAAAAAAATTAAAAATGCTATAACTATAAAGTATATATTTTGATTACTTTTGAAGAGAGATGATAAGTTCATCATAGGAAACCCCTTTTTCTTGTAAAACTTCATTTAAGAGTTTTTCTGAAGCACTCACACCAGCACTTTTTTCAGCTCGAAGCAAAGATGTATATAAATCTTCTACAATTTTAATCGAGCCATCTTTTGGTTTTCTCCTCACAGAGTAGTAACCAACGACATTACCTTTAGAATCAAGTGATGCAGTTACATTTGCAAAAACCCAGTAAAAATCTCCATTTTTACATCTATTTTTAACATACGCATTTATCGCTGTTTTTGCTTTTAATCTATCCCAAAGTAGTTTAAAAACTACAGCTGGCATATCCTTATGTCTTAAAATATTGTGAGGTGCATTGAGAAGTTCATGTTCAGAATAACCCGACATTTTTATAAAAATTTCATTGCCGTATGTAATACGACCCTTTAAATCTGTTTTGGAAACTATAAAGTCTCCCTCTCTCATCATCTGTTGCATATAATAACCCTTTATAAAAATTATATCACAACAATATCTTTGAATTATGACAAAACAGAGTTTTCCAACTTCTAATATTTCAAAGAAACTATCTGCTATAATTTTGAAAAGGATACTTTTATGCAAATCTTTACTCAAAAATCTTTACTCATTTTCATAGTCTCCCTCTTTATCTCTCTAGTCTCTTTTTTTATAATTTTACAACTTCTCTTATCCAAAGAGAATGAGCAACTTCTCTCTCGCCAACAGGTTATTCAAGAAGCCAAAGCACACTTTCAAGGGATAGTAGATACTCGCTCATGGAATGCACAGTATGGCGGCGTTTTTGTGAAAGCAAAAGATGGACTGAGTCCAAACCCTTACCTTAAAAACAACACGATTTTAAGTGATAAGAATGAAACACTTATCAAAATAAATCCCGCATGGATGACTAGACAAATCTCTCAAATATCAAACAAGCAGGGAACTTACCACTTTAAAATCACAAGTCTCAAACCTCTTAATCCTTCAAATATAGCGGATAAGTTTGAAACCAAAGCACTCAACTATTTTGAACATAACAAGAACGAGAAATATTTTTACAGCTTTAATGATAGAGAAAAAAACTTCGACTTTATGGGTGCACTTGTTACAAAACAGAGTTGCCTTAATTGCCACCTTCACCAAGGCTACCAACTCGGAGATATTAGAGGTGGGATAAGAGTCTCCATTCCTCTAGAGCTTCATAATGAGCAGATGGCACTTATGGATGTAAAAACAAAAAACTCCATTATCATCGTTCTTGGAATTACATTCGCTCTTTTACTCATCAGCTACTGGTTTATAAAGACACTCTATAGACGAAAATATGAGATAGAACATGCAAATGAGATACTAGAGAAAAAAGTATCTCAAAGAACCCACGATTTAGAGATTGCAGTATCTCATGAACAACACTTAAAGGATGTGCTCAAAATCATTACAGAAGTGAATGAGATGCTTATCACCTCCTATTCAACTAAGAGCATTTTGAAAAACGCGACATCTAAGCTCTCAACAAACAAGGCTTACTCCTTAGTTATAAGCGGTCTCATTCATGAAGATATTCTTGAAATCATCTCTAAATCTATGCCAGCCACTCAGTTAATCCCAAAAAACATACTCTCTTTAGAAGAGGATAAAAATCTAAATTTTCTCTTTGGTGCCATACAAAAAGCAACTAAACTAAAACACCCTATTATCGAAAACATATCGCCAGAACCCAATGAAGAAAATATAAACAGAAGAGAGGAGGATGTTGAACATCAGTGGATAATAGTCCTGCCCCTGCTTCATGGTTTTGAAAATGATGTTTATGGAATGATTACCGTGTTTTGCTCACGCGAAAATGGTTTTGAGTTAGAAGAGATGAAGATTTTAGAAAACATGGCACATGATATATCTATAGCTCTCTATTCACATAAACAGAGAGACTCTATCCTTGAGATGGAAAAAGAGAAAACAGCAAACTACGAAGAGACTATTTTAGCCTTTGTAAATATCATAGAACAACGCGATACATATACAGCTGGTCACACCATTAGAGTCGCTCAATACTGTGCGATTATTGCAAAAGAGATGGGATTTAATCAAGAGGAGATTCATCATTTAGAAAAGGCTGCCATTTTACATGATATAGGGAAGGTCGCTACACCAGATACTATACTTCTTAAACCAGGAAAGCTCTCACACCTAGAGTACGAGCTTATTAAACAGCACTCTGAAGTTGGTGCGGATATGTTAGAGAAAATCACTATTTACAAAGACTTAGCAACCATTATAAGATATCATCACTCTCGATATGATGGGAAAGGTTACCCAAGAACCTCTTCACCAGATGAGATACCTATGCTCTCGCACATTATGATAGTTGCAGATGCTTTTGATGCGATGACGACAAATAGAATATACAGACCTAGAAAAAGTATTCCTGAGGCTATTGAAGAGCTTATTCACTCTAGTGGAACCCAATTTCACCCTGATGTAGTAAAAGCTTCCATGAAAGCCTTAAAGGAGATAAACATAAGTAACACTTCACAAATGCCAGTATCAGAACTTGAAAAAAGAAGAATGGCCTACTTTTTTCAAGATGGTCTCACTAATCTCTACAATGAAGATTATCTTCAAACAGTTTTAAATAGCTCTAAGCACCCATACAAATCCTTAAACTTTATAGATCTCAAACATTTTACAAAATATAATCAAAAACACGGCTGGGAAAATGGAGACATTTTACTCAAAGAGTTTGCTAAACTCTTAAAAACAAAACTTCCAAATTGTATTATCATAAGGCACCATGGGGATGACTTTGTTGTTTTACATAAAATACCACATGAGATTCAATTAAGTGCCATATCTCAATGTGAGCTAATTAAAGGGAGTGGTATTGAACTAAAAATATCTCATTACGAGATAGATGAGTACTTTAACTATGAAAAGTTTAAAGAGTTAGAGTAAATTAATTATTATTTTCAAATATAAGTACCGTGTAATGAATTTCCACTTTTTGCGATATAACACTCCAAACATATTAAAGAATAAAGCTATGTTCGCGTTAAGATGATTTGGAGTGAAACTACTTCAAACTTATAGTTATCTGCTTTAAAACTAAATAATTTTTCTTTTAACATCATCTATCCTTAAGTAATCTCACTTGGTTTAAGTAGTGCTATTTTTTTAAGAAGTGAGTTTAAAAGCTCACTATCTGTATCGCTATCTAACTCACTTAAGCACTCAACCCCAATTAGATAGGCTTTAAGTGCTATATCTGGGTTCCATCTTTGGGTTTTATATCTTTTTATTGTGCTTAATAGTTTTTCTAAATATGTATAAATCAATGTTTCATTTGGATTTTTAAGTAAAAACTCACATATCTTTATATTGTAAAAAACCTCATCTTCTACACTTATGCAGGAGTTCATTTGAAGATTTAGCTTATCTATGGAGTCAAGCTCAGAGTCGTCTCTATTTTCCTCTGCTCCACTAGCTGTCTCTTTTTTTAACTCTTTAGATTTTAACCATTTTTTAGTGGCTTTTTTTGCAAATGGTGTAGAGTCCAAAAAACTTAAGTTTTGTAGATTTGGAAGCTTTTTTATAAAAAATGATACTTGTTCATACACTACATGTGAGGCTTGGTGATAGCTTAGGTTTGTGAGTGACTCAGCAACATAGTAGTGCAAATCTAACCAAAAATAGTAGGTAGTGATTCTTGATTCTGCTGCCCATAGAAGAGCTTCATAATTTTTCTCTTTATAGAGTGTATTTAAAAGCTCTATCTCTTGGGTATCTGGTGGCGGTAGCATAGTTATACTTTTCTCAGATGATGGAACCTCCTCTATATCTAACCATGCAAAGGCACGGTTTATCATAAAAAGTTCAGCACGATAATCTTTAGACTCAATCATCTGACCAGTTAGTATGCTAAGAGTGTTTACACTAGTTTTAAAATCATCTTCGACATCACCACTTAGTGCTGATGAGGGGGTGTAGCTTTTTGGTGTAGTTGTCTTTTTTTGCTCTATTTTTTGAGCTACATCCTCTACTATCTCTTCTTGAATCACTTCACTTGGAGTTATCAACTTCATATCAAGAAGTTTTATAAGATTATAAAAAAGTGGTGCATCCTCTAGCTTTTCATTTAAAAAATCATCTACCCTTTTAAGATCATCTATCAGTTGTGTTTTTGCATCACTTTGAATATCTACATCTCCTAAGTTTTCTAAATCTTTAGAAATCCTACCAAGCCACCACTCTATAGCATTTACGCGACCCTTTAAGCGTCTCTTTGGAGGGTACATAATCTCCCAATAATTTTCTAACATGTCAGCCACAATTTTAACACTATCAACTAAGCCCTCTATACCTCTTAGCTTAAAAAGTGCATAAGATAGATAAACTGAAACTAAAATATTTTTAGATTTTGTTTCTAAAATCTTATATGAAAGTTTAGAAACGATATCCCAGTCTATAGCACTTGCAGCTGATGGTGAAGTTAGTTTTGAGATTTGAGCCTCTATAAGTTCAAAATCTTCATCATATTTAACATCTTCACCTGCTGGATTTTGCTCATCAATAGGTGTTATTCCAAGTTTTTCGTAATTCATCTCTACCTCATCATAGTTATAAAATCATCTGTTTTTAACGCTCTAAAAAAAAGTTTACTCTTTTTAAACTCTCTATCCATGAAGATAGACTTCGCCATACCAGAAAGATCTTTAGGTATATGTTGCCACTCTAGCAGATTTGTCTCAACCGATATACTCACACTTTTATCTTCGATATCATCTTCAATCTTAGGTATAGTATAGCTAGGTATAGCAGCTTTTATGCTGTTAGTTTCTAAGATAGATATCTGCTGCAAAAGAACCCTCAACTCTTGCTTATTGCTCTTTTGAGTAAATATATCTAGCATCTTCCTACACACAACATGTGAAAACTGCAATGCCACATGTGAAGCTGAAAAATAGGAGTATGGATAAACTTCTGCAAAAACGACCAAAGGGTATTCTCTGTTTTTACTATCTCTACTTAGTCCTAAAGTTCCGCAGATAAAACTATCTTCTTTCTCATTTAAAAAGTAAAAGTGCTTTAAACTATCTTTAGAGTAGATTATTCGACTTTGAAGTAAGACCTCATAACTAGACTCTATCCAGTGAGAGATAGCATCTGTAAAACTTGAACTTATACCAAGATGGAGATACTCGCTACTCGATGGATGTTTTCCAAAAAGTGATACCTCTGCCTTAAGCTCTTGCATCACTTTGTACCTGTAACTTTCTTTGGTACATTGTATGGAGTTTTATCTAAAAGTTTGAGTATTTTTCCCTCGTTGGATATGTTATAGCTAAGTCTTATCCACTTAATATTTTGCTGTTTTAACTCTGGAACACTGCTATCAAAATCTTCTTGAGAAAAAGTTTGTGTACCATCTTTAAAATCTTTTAAAAAGTGTAAAAAACCATTTTGTCCCCTGTATGTTTTCGTAACTTCAAAATCATTAAAGCCAAAGGTAAGTATGGTATCTCCACATATAGAGGGAGACCATGTAAATGCTATCGTTCGTTTATAGTTGTTATTTTGTAAGATATAGTTATCTTTAGAGCATCTCAAATGAAGATTTACATAATTAGCTTCCATCTTAGCATCACTATTTGTATCAAATGGTAGAGTTGTAATGTCAAAGCTGTATTTTGATTTATATATACTCAAGAGGTTTATACCACTGTTGATATATCTTAAAAACTCTGCTCTTATATCTAGTTTATAGCCTTCAACTATCTTTATGTTATAGCCATACTGATTTAAAGTGACAAAAGGGTCTAATTGCTCATGTACAAATTGCCAAACAAGACCTTTTTTCTCATCAAAAAGTGACATCAAAAGATTTTTATTGCTCGTATGAGGGAGAGAGCCTAGAACCATAGTCTCCCACTGCGTATTTAAAACAGCGTTCATCTGAGTAATAGAATAATCTATAATATAATCTTTTGGACCTGCAATAAGATCATAAATAAAATCTGAATTTGCATAGTATGGATTAGAATGCTTAAACTGTTTAAAATGATTATGGCACTCTGCATAAGATGGTGATGGAGCTTTCTGATCTGCTGAATCAGAAAAGAAATCTGATATTAAAAGCTGACTTTTTTTCTTATCTACAACTATAGAGAGTTTTGCTAAATCATCTATGTAGCTATTTAAGATAGTAGCAGATTTAATCTGTGCAATATATCTGCCTTTATCTACCTTTTTCTCAGCACTTGCTAGAATCGAATCTTTTTCACTACCTACTTTTGAAAGCAGAGAATCTTTAGAATGACGAATATTTTCAGCTATACTCAGCACTTCATCAAGTTCTATAACCAACTCTGTCCATGGTGGTGATTTAGATATAGGTTTATAAGCTTTAAACTCCTTAGCCATAGTTTTAATGAGGTTAAAATATGGATTTTCTTCGCTTGTCATAGCATATAGGGTGCCTTGATCTTTAGAGTTTGATTTTAAGAAATTCTCACCATTACCAAAGGTAAGAGCAAAATTTTTCCATCTATAGTAAAATCTCTCATCATACCACTGCCAAAAAAGTTTAAGATTATCTTTTAACTCTGAGGGATCTTTCATCATGCTTAGAAGTACTTCTATATTTTTAACTAAGTTTTTACGCCCTTTTTCAGTTAATGATCCAGATATATTTGGACTATCTTTAGCCAATACCTCATCAACTCCCTGCCAAAAATCACCAATATGCACACTTCGTGTCAGCGAAACACCCTCATCGGTGAGCCAGTATAAATTTTTTCTCTTTTTATCTACTATAAATGCTAGTTGGTTTTGAAGTACCTCTACATGTTCTTTTATAAGGTCCTTATCTGCGTTCCATTCTAAAAATGCGATATAACTATTTGTAAAAAGAAAAGCAACACTAGGTTCTATCTGACTCTCTTCTCTAAAGAGAATCTGTTCACTAAATGTATGAAAATGCGGGCTTATCTTTATAGTATTTTTATCATCAAGAACTTGTTTTAGTATGGCGATGCTATCAATAATAAAACCTATATAACTAACCACCTCTTGTGAGTCGGTATTATTATCAATCTTATCGATTGATCTGTGCATCTTAAAAGCAAATGTTTGTAATAGATAATCATTAAAGTTTTTAAGAAAGAGTGCTTTTAAATTTTTTTCAGCTTTTTTACTCTGTTTAAAACTTAAAATAGGCAGATAGGTATTTTTATTTAACTTATCTATTTTTATAATATCTAATCGTAACTTATCGATAAACATTATTCGAGATGTTAAGTTTGCCTTTTCAAAATCATCGTTACGGTTTTCAACATAGTTGATATCTTCTATAACTGTTATATTTTGAATATAAGAGTAAGTATACATACCCACTATCGATGCAAATATCAGAAGCCATGCAAAGATAGCGATCTTATAGTTTCTTTTTTGCCAACTCAAATACTCTTTTATAGGTGTAAATATATTTCTATCATTTGGTAAGATAATACTAAAAAAATCAGAGATAAAATAAGCTCTATTTTGTGGAACTGATGGAGTTTGTGAAAGGTTAAAATCGCTTAGAAACTTAGAACTGTCTTGACCATCAGTCATAGCACTTGAAAAGTAGATACCACGCAACATAGGAATCTTTTGATATGGATTATTTCCAAAGACTATCTGAGAAAAATCTTTTAAAGCTGGTGTTAATTGATCAAACTCTTTTGAAAAAAGCAATAACTCCTTAACCTCTTGAGATTCCTCTTGAATAATAAAAAGCTGAAGAGATTTAATCTTTAATTTTATAAAATCTATCCCATTTTGCACGACCTCATCCCAGTGTTCACTTAGGGACTCATTCATATAACCCATAGCTTGAGATTGATGCTCATCAGGTAGGGTATCACAAAAGTTTGTAAAACCATAAATATGATCCATCTTTGTAACCATCAGATAGACTGGAAATTTTGCACCTATACTCACCATAAGTTGATTGATTCGTTTACGAATACTTAAGGCATCAGATTGAATGAGGTCTTTATCATTTTCTAAAAGTCTCTCTGCTGATATAGTCACAACAATACCATTTATAGGCTCTTTTTTGCGGTATTTTGTTAAAAGTGATAAAAATCTTTCCCACTCAGCATTATCTCTTCTATCATCTATAGGCACACTATATCTTCCCGCTGTATCTAAGATAATAGCATCTTCAAAAAACCACCAATCACAATTTTTTGTTCCTGAGTATTGAGCTGATTCTTCAATATCTGTAACTGCTGATGAGAGGCGTGAGTTTTTTATAAGAGAAGTTTTACCAGAGCCACTCTCCCCTATGACTAAGACCCAAGGTAGGGCATAGATAGGGTTACCACCATTTTTGAGTTTTGACCCATATAGGGTCTTGATGGATTTTTCCCACTGCTGTTCTAAACTAGAGATTAAAACTACATCATCTTCTTGTGTAGCAAAGATTGCTTCACCCTCTTGAGCTATAACACGCTTGACAAACTTACGCTCATTACGACGAAGAAAGTATCGTCGTAAAAATACAATACCAAGTATTATCCCTAAAATACCGACTAAAACTGAAGCGCCAACCCAAAGTGGCCAATTGTTTATAGTTGTTAAATACCAAACACCAAAGACAAGTGCTATAAAAAGCAGAAGAAAAACAAAACCAATAGCTATTTTTTTAAACATAATAGCACCCTCCTTTAAAAAATATTATATCTCTCTAGTAAACCATCTAAATGAGCTTCAAAAGTTAAAAATAGAACTAAACCTGCAACTATAGAAACACCCATTAAAATCCATAAACCTTTGTAGGAGGTACTAAATCTCTTCTTTTTTGGAAGTGGATTCTGAGCATACGCATCTTTGAAAGCTACTTTAGGAAAGTGATCTGGAAACTCATCATGTATGAAATCTTTTTGTGTATCAAAAACACTACTTAGGTCTTCTTGATCTTCATCTCTGTAATACTTTCCCTTAAAACCTAAAAACATGCAGTAAAGATATAATAATCGCAGATCAAACTCATCTGCCGATAGATTATTTAACCTATCATAAAACTCATTCCCAGCATTTGAAGTATTGAAGAGTTTTTTTTGTAATAAATTCTTTCTCCACATCTTCTTATCTTTATAATCCGAAGCTAAAATCACCTCATCTATCCATGCGATGAGTGGAAATAAAGCACTTGTAAACTCTATATTATTATTTTGAGAAAAATTATGTTGAGCTTGCTTGATAAGTGTGTCATAATCTTGTACAAGTTTATCAGTAGTGTACACCTCTTCATGAGAGTTTTGCTTAAACTCTAAGGTATAAACCATAAGTTGTGTAAAACAGTCTATAATCTCAATCTGATTTTTTTTCATATTTTTACTTTTTCAATACTACAAGTTCTATAGTTACATCATCAAGTGCATCATCAAACTCTATAGCAATATTTTGTGCTTGTAAGATGCTAGCCCAGTGAGAATCTTCCGTCATAAGCTCGAGATACACACTATTTTCGCGTTGTGGCAATCCCTGTATAGGAAAGTTAAAGATCTCAAAAGGAAGCCCTGGAAGAGACCTCTGAACTATACTTTCTATCTCTGTAGAAGTAGCAATTTTAGCAAAACTTACAAAACTTTCCTGAAGTCTTTGTGTTTGCGTAGGTGTTTTTAAAACTAAGTAATAACGATATTTAGCATGAAAAATAGTTACAGGACAGTCCAGAGTAAAAGATGTTTCATCTTTATTAAACGCCAATATATAATCAGGTCCAATAATAATACCATCAAGAAGTTCAGATATAAGCAATCTTATCTCATTAAAACACTCATATAGATTTAGATGATCATACTCTTGAATAAGATAGTTACCACTATCTGATTTTCCAAATATATTTACCCTAGTAGAAAATGTACTCAAAATTCCTATAATCTGTGTAAAAATCCCATAATAATGCCAAGGATGAATATTTGGAGTTTTTAACATGTGATTTAATTTTGGTAGATAGTTGCTAAGCGCTTGAAGTGCAGTTATATATTTCAAATAGTTTGGTTCATCTGCTAAAGAATCTAGTGGTAGTTTATACTCTTGGAGTTGGAAAGCATGAGAGGTTAAATCTTTTTGAATAATTTTTATTATTTCAAAGAAGTTTGCATCAACCTTTATATTTAAAAGAGGTGGTGTAAAACTATCACTTAAAACAACTTGCTCACTCTGTTTTTTAATCTTAGCAAGTGGTATAATTTGATAACTATTAAGATCTTCTATCTCATCTTCAAAAAATATTTTTAGATAGTAATCCATAAACTGAACATCAGCCGATTCATCTTCATGATAAAGATTGTTTACTTTAATAGCATCTTTTTTACTTATAAAACGAGTGTCAATATTTTTAAGATTTTCGTAGGAATCAAGTTGTGTAACATTCAGTTCGCTTTGAGTAAAACTTTTAATGCCTACATAAACCTTTAAATCTTCAAGCATGTCATTATATAGTTTTTCAAAAGAACGACTTTTTAGCAGAGCATTATCTGGTAGATTAACAACTGTTCCATCCATAAAGATAAGTTCTAGATTTTGAATAAGAAAGTTTTTATTTAACAACTCTTTTTTATCAATATCGAGCTTTGATACACCCCAAAAATATGGTTCAAGATTTTCTTTGACTACCAGCGCATCCTGCTGTTGATAAGCTTGAAGATATTGAAAGTGGTGTGGTTTTAAAAAAAGACCTTGATGCCAGTAGATCGGTTTAAGAGTGTTCATCATTCTTGCCTTTGTTCTATTGAAGATGTGTTTAGATATATGTTGATTTGAAGATATTTTTGTCTTTCTTCACTATTCCAAAACTCCCAAGCTGTATAGGAAGGTGTTTGGTATTTAAGCGTTGATTGAGATGGTTGCATGTCATAATATCCTGCCACCATAGCGATCCATACAGTTTTTGCAGCACGGTCTAAAACTAACTCTTTAGTTTCATTTGGTGACACATAAAACTTATCAACACTCATAACACTCTCATCAAATTTTTTGGCTTCTAAAAGCTTAACAATTCCATCTTTATCTTTTTTAAGAGAATCAAAGCTGTTTATGTTGTTAAGTTGGTAGATGACTAGGGGGATTACATGTGATTGATTATCATAAATATTGAGATCTTTAGTGCTTGCATATTTGACAGAGATAGCTCTTTGTGCAAACTTTTCATCACTGCCATCAGTAGGTTTAGGACTACTACAAGAGATCATAGAAAACACAAATATAAAACCAATTGTAAACTTTAAATAATTCATACTACATTTTAGTATCTTATTACTAAAATGTAGCTAAACCCAAATAATTCCATAAGAATAAAAAATTTAAACTATCATTGCACTCAAGGCAGGTTCATTAAAAATTTACACCACCAATAAGGTGGCTTAAAATTTTTACTAAACATCCCTTAAGCACAAGCATAGATAAATTTTATAAATCCTTATGGAATTATTTGGGTTAAACCAATCAAAACTAAGTTTAAGCTCAGTCATTGCGTGTCGTACACGGAATATAATTACTAAACTACTTAATTTTTTCCAAAATAGAGTCTACAGAAAAACCAAACTTTTCAAATAGTTGTCCTGCTGGTGCGGATGCTCCAAAGCTATCCATTGAGATGACTGTTTGAGCTAGCTTATACCACTCTAAACCACGAGCAGCTTCAATGGCTACACTCTTAGTTCCCTCTTTTATGATAGAGGAGATATAAGATGCATCTTGCTCTATAAACAGATCGTAACATGGAACAGAAACTACATCTACAGGCACATCCATAGAGTTGAGTGTTTCTTTGATTTTTAAAGCAAGTTCAACTTCGCTTCCAGATGCCATTAAAGTCATAACAGCATCTTCATCTGATGCTACTAAATATCCACCCTGAGCCGCTGTACCAAATACTGAATGAGGAAGAGGTGATAAGTTTTGTCTTGAACATACAAATGCAGATGGAGAGTTTTTCATAGTGAGTGCTGTTTTCCAAGCTTCAATGTTTTCTGCACCATCTGCAGGTCTCCAAACATAGAAGTTTGGCAATGCACGAAACTGAGAAAGATGCTCTATTGGCTGATGCGTTGGTCCATCTTCACCTACACCTATACTATCGTGTGTCCATATATAAAAGTTTTGTATACCTGTAAGTGCAGCGATACGAGCCGCTGGTTTTAGATAATCTGAAAACACAAAAAATGTTGCTGAAAAAGGTAAAAGAGGTCCATAAAGTGCCATAGCATTTACAATAGAGGCCATCGCATGTTCACGAATACCAAAGTAGATATTTCTACCCTTTGGAAAAACTCCCATATCGTTTAGGTTTGTTTTATTTGATGGACTCAGGTCTGCTGAGCCACCTAAGAAATTTGGAAGACCTTTTGCTATCGCATTCATAATCTTACCATTAGTCCCACGAGTTGCTTCTGCTTTTTCAAAACTTGGATACTCTATGCGAGAAAAATCAGGATTTTCTAAGGCTTTAAGTGCCTCATTTTGCTCCATCAACGGAACTGTTTTGTGAGAATGAATCCATTCACGCTCCGAGAGATCACCCTCCTCTATAGCACATCTAAACCTAAGCATCACATCTTCATCTACATGAAAAGTTTTTTCTGGATCAAATCCAGCAGCTTTTTTAGCTTCAGCAATGACTTTATCACCAAGAGGTGCACCATGAGAATGATGTGAACCCTCTAACTCTGCTGCACCTTTAGCGATGATAGTATTTGCTATGATGATAGTAGGTTTGGTATTTGCTTTTGCAGTAGTAATTGAGCTGTCAATCTCATCAAAGTTATGTCCATCACACTCCAATACATCCCAACCCTGAGATTCAAAACGCATACGGATATTTTCAGAAATACTAAGATCGGTTGAACCCTCAATAGTGATACGATTTGAATCATAGATAACTATAAGATTATCTAGTTTATTGTGTCCAGCGATGGAACAAGCCTCATAACTTACACCCTCTTCTAAATCACCATCCCCACATAAACAGTAAACGCTGTGATCAATTAGCTTAGCTGTTTGGGAGTTCACTTGACTACCAACAAACTTAGAAGCCATAGAAAAACCAACTGCATTTGCGATACCCTGACCTAAAGGACCAGTTGTAATCTCAATGCCCTCAGTATGACCATATTCTGGATGACCAGGAGTTTTTGAGTCTAGTTGACGAAAGTTTTTCAAATCATCTATCTCTAGTCCATATCCCCAAAGATAGTAAAGTGAATAGATAAGACCTGTTGCATGTCCACCTGAAAAAACCAATCTATCACGATTTAACCAATCTGGATTTTTTGGATTATGATTTAAGTGTTCACTTAAAACTACAGCTATATCTGCAAGTCCCATAGGAGCACCAGGGTGACCGGAGTTTGCAGATTGAACCATATCTGCTGCTAAAAATCTTATACTATCTGCCATTTTTTGACGCATTACATTACTCATCTTTTTTATTGCCTTTTTTTAATTTTTATGTCTATTTATATATCTACTTAATAATGATGATAACTTATCTTTTAAATTATCATCAAAATTATCCATCTGCTTTGTTAATTCATCTGCTAAAATATCTGCTTGTATTGTAGCTTCTTTAAGACCCAAAATAGTTACAAAACTATTTTTATCTTCATCATTATTTGTAAGTTTACCAGCCTCTTGGCTACTTTGAGTTACATCTAGTATATCATCTTGGATTTGAAATAAAACTCCTAATTTTATGCCAAAATCATAAAGTTTTTCACCAAGCTCCTCTCTACCAACAATAATCGCTCCCATCTTCAAAGAGGCTGCTATTAGCTTAGCTGTTTTATTGGTATGTAGAGTCCTAATATCTTCTACATGTAGAGGTCTGTTTTCAAAATAACAATCTATCGCCTGACCAAGAACCATACCATTTAAACCACCATTTCGAGACAACTCTAAAATAAGTTTTACTCTTGTAGCATCGGAAAAAGGTGCTTGAGCTAAAACTTCAAAAGAGTAGGTATTGAGTGCATCTCCAACCAAGATAGCTGTAACTTCGTCATACACTACATGTAGTGTTGGTTTACCACGACGAAGTGGTGAATTATCCATAGCAGGTAGGTCATCATGAATCAAAGAGTATGTATGGAGAAGCTCAACGGCATAAGCCGCATGTCTTGCACCATTAAGCATAAGAGGATTATAAGCACTAACCACCCCAAGCAGAAGAGCTGGTCTAAACCTTTTGCCTCCAGCGATTAACATCTCACTAAGAGCTTTTTCATAAGTAGGGTGAATACTCTTTGATACTGGTAGATGATTCAATAAAAATGTCTCAAAATTTTGCATATGAAATATTATCTAATTTACGCGGATAAAAAACTGAAACTCTTCTCTTTCAAACAGAAGATGAGATACATCTTTACTTTGTGAAATCATTTTTAGCATATCCTCTCTGTTTACAATATCTTTTCTATTTATTTGAAGCAGCTTATCACCTAATCTTAATTCATATTTTTTAGCTTTTTCTTCTATCTTGGTTATAAATAAATTTTCATCAAAAGATAATCCTAGAAATTCTAAAAAAGTATCACTCAGGTACCCACCACCTTTTCTATCGCTGGTCTTCACCCTAAATGTTAAGATCTTTTTATCTCTTTTTAGTTTTATGGTATGTGCTGAACCTAACTTAGAAAAAAGTATCTTTCTCATCAAAACTCCAGCTGTTTTGACCTCTTTATCATCAAACTCTATGATACAATCACCTGGTTTAAATGGGTTTGTTTTTATAAATGGATTTATCGTTTCAACAGATACACACCCTTTTTTATCTTCAACTCTTATGCCAATATCCCCATAGTGGGTCTCTTTTGTTTTTAAAAATCTTTCTATATACTCTTTTTGAATTATTCCCTCTGGAGTTATTATGCCCTCTAAATCGCAACAACTATCTAGGAGTAAAGCGGGAAAAGAGATAGGTTCACTAAAGCTTGCAAAACTGTTTAAGCCCACCTGCTGTTTAGTGATTTCACCCTCTAAAGCTTTTTTTTCATCTACAGATGCAACTCCTAAAGAGAGTTGATTATTTATCTGAAATGGATATCTGAATTTTTTTGAATCTTGGATTAGGTATAAAGATAGAAATGGGTCAGCTTTAAGTATCTTTGTTTTTGGAGGTATTTTAGAAAACAGAAGGAGTTTATTACCTGATACTGGTATCTGGAGTGTTTGATTTTTAATCGACTTAGAGTCGATTATTTTAAGTTTACAAGATTGGTAACCACCCTTGCATGCAAGGAGGTTTAGAAGCAAAAAGTTTAAAGCTAAAAATAGCTTTAACATCTATTTTGCCCCAAATGGATTCATTCCGCCCATGCCACCCATACCACCTAACATGCCAAGTGCGCTATTTTGCATATTGTCTTTAACCATCTTGTTAATATCATTTATGGCACCTATGAGAAGGATTTGAAGTGAATCTTTATCTTCAAGAAGTGAATCATCAATGTTTAAATCTACAACCTCACCCTTTCCGTTCATGCTAACTTCAACCATTCCTCCGCCAGTTTTTACATTAAAAATTTTAGACTCTAGTTCGGTTTGAAGTTTATCTGCATTTTCTTGCATCCCTTCAAGCATCTTACCCATATCACCCAAGTTTCCTAGCATGATTATATCTCGTCTAAAATTTTATCTATATTGTTTTCATCATTAAGAAGAACAACTTTTGGTTTATAAGTCTCTAAATCTTTTTCATCATAAGTAGCATAAGCAACGATAATTATCTTATCACCTTTGTGTACTTTTCTTGCTGCTGCACCGTTGAGGCAGATATCTCTCCTGCCTCTTTCACCCAATATTACATAAGTTGAAAATCTTTCACCATTATTGATATTTAAAATCTCAACCTTTTGTCCAACTCTCATCTTTGAAGCTTCTAAAAGCTCCTCATCTATAGTGATAGACCCAACATAGTTTAAGTTAGCGTCTGTAACAGTAGCGCGATGAATTTTACTGTACAACATATCAATCAACATATATACTTCCTATCTTCCCATCTGCTTTTGCATCTCAGTTGGACTAATCGCTTTATCCCATAGCTCATCTTCAATCACAAACTCATCAACTACATTTCCACCGATAATATGTTCTGCAACAATTCTATCGATTTTCTCTTTTGTGAGTGCTGTGTACATTGTATGACCTGGCTCTACTAACATTACTGGACCCGAAGAACATCTATTTAAACATGATGTACGAATAGGCTGAACTGTCCCCATAACTGCTTCTTGCATAAGCTTTTGTGCTAGATACTGAAAAAGATCCTGTGTTTGAGGTGTAACACAGGATGGTTTTGGCATCCCTGGAGGAGATGATTGCTCACACTTAAATATATAAAACGCTGGTTGTGGAATTCCCATAGAAACTATCCTTATTATTTTAATGGAATTATAGCAAAAATATAGATATAAAATCTCATTCATCAAAACAAGTTTAAATTTTTAAGCTAAACCGCAACTTTTTAGCTATAATTCTAAGAAATAATTTCAAAATCATAGGGCTGAAAAATTGAAAAAAATCTTACTAATTTTACTCCTTCTAACATCACTTTACTCTTATGAAGATGATGTAGAAGCTAAGATATATACGGGTATCAGTATCGGATATATGAATGAATCATTCAGTGATCAACAAGACACTGCACACTCAGCCGAAATGCTTAAGTTTAAGATAGGCTATGGAGTTAGGGAAGCTTACGCTGTAGAATTTTCACTAGACTATATTAAAAATGAAACAGATATTTTTTCTGAGGAAGATGGTGATAAGTATGGTTTAAATGTTGAGCTCATAAAAGCATTTGATTGGGATATATTCATAAACCCATATTTTAAAGCTGGATTTGGAGCTGGGTACTTTCATCTAAAAGACTCCCAAAAGGACTCTCTTAACTATGGTTCTTTTAACTTAGGTCTTGGCTTTTATATCCCCATAAATGAACATGTAGATATCGCTATCGGTTATGACTACAAATATGTCTCTTATGAGAAACTTGACACCATAGAAGATGATATAAACTCCTTTATCAATGGCGGTTATGCTGGAGTTAATGTAAGATTTTGATTTGAATAATTCGGTGCATTGTCAAAAAGCTGAGGATGAAATTACAGAAATATTCTGACGCTACCGAGATAAATTTACCTATCTCTTTTTGAGCTTTTTACAAAGGAATCAGGGTGTTCATAAGTTGGCACTACTTTATATTTAAAAGCTCTCTAACAACTTCTCTATCATCAAAAGGCAACTCTCTATCATAGATGATTTGAGAGGTTTCATCGCCTTTTCCAAGGATTACAACTACTTGATTTTCCTCTTGAGAATCAAGTGCCATCTCTATAGCTTTTTTTCTATTTAACTCTACGCTAACTATACTTTTATCTTGTATGCCTTCTAGTATATCATCTACTATAGCTTGTGGGTCTTCATTTCGTGGATTGTCACTCGTTATAAAAACCTTTGTTGCCAAAGATGCTGCTACTCTGCCCATAATAGGTCGCTTTGTTTTATCTCTGTCTCCACCAGCACCAAAAACTACCAACAACTCTTTCTCTTTTAGAGCATTTAAAACCTGTTGCATCCCGTCTGGGGTATGAGCAAAATCTACTATAACATTTGGCAATTCACAAATTTGTTCCATTCTTCCGCTAACACCTGCAAAGTTATCAACTACCTCAACAATTTCTGAGAGTTTTTCATCAACTAATATATCAACAGCACCTATCGCTGCCATAAGATTATAAAGATTAAAAAAACCATGAAGAGATGAAGTAAATGGAACTATATCTTGAAAATGTTGTATTATCCCACTTGAAGCATCATTCAAGGAATATGCCATTAGCTTATATGTAGCAGAATGCTCTATACCATAGGCAAAAGCATTTTTCATATTAAAAGATGCTCTTGGTTCATCTTTATTTATAAGTTTTTTGCACTCATCTTGAAAAAAACTATTTTTAACTGCTATATATTCACCTATCGTTTTGTGATAATCAAGATGATCTTGAGTAATATTAGTTAAGATTTTAAGCTCAAAACCTAAGCCTTCTATTCTATCTTGAGCTATTGCATGTGAGCTAACTTCCATGATGAAAAACTCACATCCAGCTTCAACAGCTTGATAGATATGTTTATATATATTTAAAACACTTGGTGTCGTTAGTGATTTGCCCTCTATCACCTCATCATTCATAAAAAAGCCACGAGTTCCTTGCATAGCTGTTTTATAACCTAAATCTAACAAAAATGAGTAGATGGCACTAGCTGTTGTGGTCTTGCCATTTGTTCCAGTTATTCCAACTATTTTTATTTTTTGTATTCCAAAAAGTTTAGATATATCTTTGATATTTATAATAGAGTGTGCACCATTATCTTTAGCATTTTGGAGATATTTTTTATTTTGAGTTGTTAAGACAAAAGCTGTTTCTTCATTACATTCTAGGGAGTTTTCACTTATAAATTTATAATCTTGATTTGGTAGTTCAATTTTCAATTTGTTTACTCTTTGCTAACTTTTTAAGTAGTTTTCTTAGTAGTTTATCACTGGGGTAAACACTCAATGCATTTTCCAAATATGATAAGGCCATCTCTGCAAAATCATTATTTATAAGCTTGTCTAAAAAATCTATAAAATCTTCTTTTTCAGTAATGATTACACGAGTTGAGAACATGATATTTTCAAAAGTTTCTTTAAAATTACCTGTTTTATCTACAATCTCTTTAAAATCTTGATACAAAATACCATCTTCAAACTCCAGTCTATTGCGAAGTGGCTCTGCAAAAACTTCACCTAGTTTGTCTAGCGTTCCATCCATCGTTTGCAAAATATCACTCATAATAATATCAGCAGATTCTCTGTCTTCAACCTTTAAGATTTCATAATAATCAAAAAGTGCTTCAGCTCCACCCTCTCCGCTGAGTGCCATCTCTGAAAGAATAACACCGTTAAACGCTTCTTTAGAATTGGGAAAATCTTGCAAAACAATCGCAAACTTTTCCAAAGCACCTTTATAGTTTGACTTGCTAAAGCTATCTTTGGCTTGTGATAGGGTTTTATACTTACTTATTACATTCATCGCTTATCTTTATAGATTATCTATATCGTTTTCCATACCAATAGGTACATTTACCACTGTTAATTCTGGGTGTATATCCATTCTTAACTGTCTTTCTACACCATATTTTAGTGTATTTCCACTACTAGCACATCCTATACATGCACCTTTTAGTTGAACATAGACACTGCCATTTTTAACAGTTAAAAAATCTATATCTCCACCATCAAGTGCCAATGATGGACGGATTTTATCTATTGAATTACGAACTGGGTTCATTAACTCTTCATCACTAAATGGAATCATCTAATTATCCTTTAAATATTTTAATAATATACATAAAATAGAACAATATCGCTTAACAAGTCATAAAAATTTTAACTTATTGCTAAAATTTCATATATATAACTTGGTTTTCTCATTCCAACCAATATATAATCTATAGATTCTCTACTCATTAAAAATTTTAAAGCACATTTCTGCATACTTAAATCACACTCTTTAAAGCTCTCTTTTAACTTTACTCTTGTTTTTTTTGAACATTCATAGGTCACCATTTTTCTATACTCGGTAAAAAATTGATCTACAAAGTTTAACATATTGGTTTTACTTTCTTCATCTAAATTTTGCAATACACCTCTTACATGTGGTATGATTTGAGCAAAAAAGAATGAGTCATAATCACTTATCCAACCAAACTTATGTTTTGAAAGATCTAGTTCTTCTAAAAGGTTATAAAGTGATTGCAACTCTTCATTATCACACAGTTCTAATAACTCATTAAGGTAATGATAATATTCTTGTGGCTCTTCGTAGTCTGCTAATCGATACATTTGGTCATTCTGCTGAGCATTTAAAGGTCTGTTTACTAAGACTCTTAAGCCATTTTCTTTTGCCCATGAACTACATTTAAAACCCTCTGTTTCAAGCATATTTATAGGTAGCTCTACAGTTGTAAAGCTATGTGTATCATTTCCAACATCTTCACTGGCTCTATCAGCTATGATGATTAAATCTTCATAGGGCAAAAATTCATCGCTATTGTGAGCTTTTGAAAAACTATTTGAACTGATACCATAAGAACCTATTCTTCCACTATTGACCTCTTTTTCTAGGGTAACAAATGCTCTATATATTCTAAGGTACATCTCATCAAGTCTATCATCTTTATCAACGCCTCTATTCATTGCATCTAAAAGGTAGTATTCAGGGTTGTGAATAAGATAACAATCTATCCTGTCCATCTGTAATCTTTTTAAAGATTCGCTCAACTGATCTTTGATAAATGAACTTGATATACAATGGAAACAATCTTGAGAAAATTCAACAACCTCATCAAAAGGTTTCTCTTGATGTCTCTTTAAATTTTCACCTTGAATATAGCCAAATTTACTAACGATTTCAACCTTTGATTTAGTTGCTTCATCAAAATCATGAAGCGCCAAAGCTATCGCCCTTTCTGCTCCACCATCCATATAGTTAGAAGATGTATCTATCATCGTAATACCAGATTCTATAGCCTCTTTTAAGACCTCTACATGTTGCGGATTATAATCACTTATTCTATAGGTTCCAAATGCGAAATTACTCATTTTTTCTCACTTTTATTAAAGTATTTTAGAATTGGGAAGTTTTAGGAAGTTTTTAAACATCAAGAGAAAAGCTCTTAATGTTCTGGGTATTGAATTATATTAACTCAATAAATGCCATTGTTGTAGCATCACCACGACGAATTCTAGTTCTAGTAATTCTTGTATAGCCACCAGTACGATCAACATACTTAGGAGCTATCTCATTTACTAAAGCTTTTGTTGCTTCTTTGCTTTGAAGCGACGCGAATACTGCTCTGTGAGCGTTAGAATCATTACTACCAGCAACAGTAATAAGTTTTTCTATGTAAGAACGAAGTTCTTTTGCTTTTATAGCAGTAGTTTCAATTTTACCATGTTCAATTAACGAAATACTAAGGTTTTTAAGTAGAGCAGCACGGTGAGCTGATGTACGACCTAGTTTACGGTATCCATGACGATGTCTCATATATACTTCCTATTATTTAAGCCTGTGCGGCTTCTATTTTCTTTTTTAATGCAACAACTACATCGTCTGCAAGATCAGCGCCAACTGCAAAGCCGAACTCTTGAACTTTTTCAACGATTTCATCATATGATTTTTTACCAAGGTTTTTAACATTTTTTAAGTCATTTGTACTCATCAATGCTATCTCACCAATCAGTCTAATATTTGAGCGATCAAGACAGTTAAAACTTCTTGCACTCAGACCTAAACTATCAATATGAGTTACTAATTTTTTAAGATCAGGGTTTTCTTCAACACGCTCTATCGTAGCTGCAGCTTTTATACTAATCTCTGAGTTAAATACAGCTAATTGAGCGTACATAACTTCTAGTGAGTTTTTAAATGCATCCAATGGAGTAATCTGTCCATCAGTTTTAATATTTAAAATAACTCTTTCAAAGTTTGGATTATCCTCCACAAGAACATTTTCAATCTTATAAGTTGCACTTCTTACTGGAGTAAAATAAGCATCAAGTGCTATAAATCCATCTTCAAGCTCATCATGAGTATCTTCACTAGGAACATAACCAATCCCTTGTGCTATTTTAATCACAAAGTTTAATGATGAATCTTCATTAAGAGTTGCTAATGCAGCATCAGGAGTTACCACTTCAACTTCATCATTGCTAAGATCACTTCCTTTAATAGTACATGGTCCAGCAAAACTATAGTTTATCTCAGAGTGAGTTGCTTCATCATTAAGTCTAAAGCGAATCTCTTTAAGATTTAAAATAAAATCTGAAATATCTTCGAGCATACCACGCACTGAGTCAAACTCATGTTTAGCACCCTCTATTTTAATAGCAATTGGAGCATATCCAACTGAGCTACTAAGTAAAAAACGGCGAAGTGGATGAGCTAAAGAGATAGCATAACCTGTTTCAAAAGGGTATGCCATAATATTAGCTTCATTCTCACTAATCTGTTCTACCTCAAACTCTTGTGGAGCAAGTGGAGTAGTTTTAATCTTTTTCATTTAACGCCTTTTATTAAATTATTATTTAGAGTAAAGCTCAACGATTAAACGCTCTTCAACAGGGATAACAACTTCTTCACGCTCAGGTAAACGAGTAAAGATACCAAATACTTTGTCAGCATCGATATCAACCCATGGAGCTAAACCAGTCTGGTTAGTAAGTTCCATAGCACGAACAACTTGTACATTTTTCTTGCTTGATTCACGAACTTCTATCTTCTGACCAGCTTTCACACGGTAAGAAGGAATATCTACTTTTTTGCCATCTACAAGGATGTGACCATGAGTTGTAAGTTGTCTTGCAAATCTACGAGTAGATGCAAAGCCCATTCTATAAACTACATTGTCAAGTCTGCTTTCGATTAGTTCAATAAGGTTTGTACCTGTATTACCATCTCTTCTTTTAGCTTCAACAAATAGTGCACGGAACTGTTTCTCAGAAACACCATACATGAATTTCGCTTTTTGCTTCTCATTAAGTTGTAAACCATACTCAGACTCTTTCTTACGACGCTGACCATGCTGACCAGGACCATAAGGTCTTTTTTCTAATGCTGATTTACCCGCTAAACGACGCTCACCTTTAAGGTTAAGACTTACACCGAATCTTCTTTCGATCTTTTCTACTGGACCTCTATATCTTGCCATCAGTAATCTCCTTAAACTCTACGACGCTTAGGCGCGCGACAACCGTTGTGTGGTAATGGTGTAACATCTTTCATAAATGTAACACTGATTCCTTCGATAGCTCCAACCGCTTTAACAGCAGTTTCACGACCTGAACCAGGACCTTGAACTTTGATACCAAGTTGTTTGATACCATGAACTTGTGCTTTTGCAACAGCATCTTCAACAGCAGCTTGTGCAGCAAATGGTGTTGATTTTTTAGAACCCTTGAAACCAAGTGAACCAGCAGAACTCCAAGCAACCATGTTACCCATTTCGTCTGTAATTGTTACAAGTGTATTGTTAAATGATGCAGCGATGTGGCAGATACCACGAGCAACATTTTTCTTTACTACTTTTTTTCTAACAGCTTTTCTTTTTGCCATCTATAATTCCTTATGCCGCGCCGACAGTTTTACGCTTACCTTTACGAGTACGCGCATTTGTCTTAGTTTTTTGACCACGACATGGAAGACCACGACGGTGACGAAGACCTCTATATGAACCTAAATCCATAAGAGCTTTAATATCCATTGCAACTTTCTTACGAAGATCACCCTCAACCATATGGTTAGCACGGATCTCTTTTGTAATCGCAGCTACATCAGCTTCGCTTAACTCAAA
Organism: Campylobacterota bacterium; assembly: GCA_034659115.1. Taxonomy (GTDB): domain Bacteria; phylum Campylobacterota; class Campylobacteria; order Campylobacterales; family Sulfurimonadaceae; genus Sulfurimonas. Next base: position 10,232 of record JAYEGN010000148.1, on the reverse strand, counting down.
AACTCTTTTATTATAATCTATACCTGTCGCATCTAATATTAGACGAGAAGCATGTAAACCAATTCCATAGACATATGTTAGACCATATTCTATTCTTTTCTTTTTAGGTAAATCTACACCAGAAATACGAGCCATGGTTATCCTTGTCTCTGTTTATGTTTTTTAACTTTGCAGATTACTCTAACAATGCCTTTTCTCTTAACAACTATACAGTTGTCACACATCTTCTTAACTGAAGCTCTTACTTTCATTCTGTAAGTCCTTATCACTATGTCTTTGCTGCATGTAGGATGGTTAGAAACCAACCAATACTTTTATCTTTAGTAATCTACCAAAGATAGAAATACTCAACTTTCTATGTTAAAACAGCAAAGCGGACGCGTATTGTACCCAAATATTTTTAAAAGTTTTATTAAGCAAGCATTATTTATCTTTTTTCAGTTCTACATGTAGAGATATAATTTATCTTTTATTCAGATTTGTCATAATCCTTAAGGAACCTAATACCAATCCCCATTAAAAAGCAAATTTGTAACCATATAGTAGTGAATTAGTTGTGTTTATGAAATATATTAAAGTTACTATCTCAAAAAAATTCCAAGGATTAAACAGATGAAAATTATTTTTTTACAAATACTCTCTTCTCTTCTCTTTCTCATAAATGCAAGTGATACTATGGGTAACTGTAGCCACCTCATAATAGATGAACGGTTACCAAATGTTATAAGCTCAAATATGACACTCAGCTCCTCTAAAGTTTACGGTATAGATAAAAAAGTCATTGTCCAAAATGGTGCGACTCTAACCATAGAACCAGGGACTACTCTTGCAGGTTGCAGTCTCTTTTCTTACCTAGTCATTTCAAAGAACTCTAAAATAATAGCAAAAGGCACAAAAAATGCACCGATTGTATTTACTTCTCAAATGGACTTACAAGGTTTCTCATCTGCTGGAGATAATGGAGAGTGGGGAGGTGTAGTAATAGCTGGAAATGCATACACACACTATGAAAATAACAGATACGAAGCAGATGAAAGTGTTTCTTTTGGAAGTCAAACACATAAGTATGACAATGAATCTTCTGGTATTTTAGAGTATGTTCTAATAAAACACACAGGTTATCAAGTCAAAAAAGACAAAGAGTTAAATGGTCTATCTTTAGCTGGAGTAGGAAGAAATACAGTTATAAAAAACATCGCTATTATAGGTGGACAAGATGATGGTATCGAGATATGGGGAGGATGTGTAAACATAGATGGATTGTATATTTACAATGCTGAAGATGATTCTCTTGATGTTGATCTCGGTTATAGAGGAAATATAAAAAATGTTCTTATAGTACAAAACAGGGTAGCTAGTAAAAACAACCATGACTCTTCTGCCATGGAGTTTGGAAATGACAAAAACCTCATTACAACTAACCAAAAAGATGCAACACTTCCACATATTAGTAACCTCACAGCTTATATTGAAGGTGGTGGGATATACAACAAATATGATGCAGGATTCAGACTGAGTAATGTTAAAATAATGAGTGATAAATCTCAAAATAATGAGATGGTTTACTTTAGAGGGAAAGACTCTTATACTACTGGAGCGAAATATATAGATGGCGATGTCTGCTTTGTTAACTCCCAACAAAAAGTAAAGCTTAACGATATTTTTTCCAAGAAGAACAGTAAGGCACCTAAAAAAGACTACACAGCTTACAACTACTTTGTAAAAAACCACAAATATTCAGGAAAAGGTAAACTTTTCACAAAAAACACCTGTTTGGGTGCAGATGAAAAAAGTATATGGAAAGGGAGAAAAGGCTCTTATGTAGCTCTTGAATCGAATCTTCCCACCAAAAATCTCACGCAATCCTCAAAAACACGAACAACAAAACTTATCTCTAGCTCATCTACTCCCCTTAAGGGATGGTGAATACTACAGCAACACAAAATAAAGCATGTGAACAAGAAAGTTTTAAATCATATTCTATTTGTGACGCATATGTGACACTTTTTGTTATAAGTTCTTAACTGGCTTTGCTATAAAATTCTACTATCAGAAATAGGAAGTGCGATGGTAGAAAATATTTTAAAAAGAGATGGTACACATAAAGAGTTTGCCTCATATAAGATAGAAGATGCGATAAAAAAAGCTTTTAAAAGTGAAAATACAACTTATGATAGTTTTGTATTTTTTAATGTCTTAGACAGGCTAAAAAACAGACGCGTTGTGGCTGTTGAAGATATACAAGATTTGATAGAAAATGAGCTTTACAAGGCTAGGTATTTTGATGTTATGCGTTCTTTCATCCTTTATCGCCACATGCATAAGATGCAAAGAGATAATGCTATAGAAGAAGATACTACATATATAAACTCTACCCAAACCATAGAAGAGTATATAAATGGTAGTGATTGGCGTATAAAAGCAAACTCAAATACTGGTTACTCAAATGCAGGACTTGTGAACAATACAGCAGGGAAAGTTATAGCAAACTACTGGCTTGATAAAATCTACTCTAAAGAGGAGGGATATGCTCATAGAAATGGGGATTATCATATTCACGATTTGGATTGTTTGACTGGGTATTGCGCTGGGTGGAGTTTAAGAGCTTTGCTTGATGAGGGCTTTAATGGTGTGAGAGGAAGAGCTGAGAGTGATGCTCCAAAGCATTTTCGTGAGGCACTTGGACAGATGGCAAACTTTTTGGGCATACTTCAAAGTGAGTGGGCTGGAGCGCAAGCATTTTCATCTTTTGACACATATCTTGCACCCTATGTTTTTAGAGACAAACTAAGTTTTAAGGATGTGAAAAAAGCTGTTAGAAGTTTTGTGTATAACCTAAATGTTCCTGCTCGTTGGGGTCAATCTCCATTTACGAACATAACTATAGACTGGACAGTTCCTGATGATTTAAAATCACAAATCCCTACTAGAAAACAGACTCACCTTTTAAAAGGCTTTTTAGATAGTGAGCTAGTAAGTGACGCGAATGAAAGGGGTTGTGAGAACCTTGAAGATATGACTTACAAGCACTTTCAAAAAGAGATGAACCTTATAAATAGGGCTTATTATGAGATTATGACTGAGGGCGATAAAACAGGTCAACCTTTTACCTTTCCTATCCCAACTGTAAATATAACCGAAGATTTTGACTGGTATGGAGAAAATACAGACCTACTTTTTGAAAACACAGCAAAGGTTGGCTCATCTTACTTTCAAAACTTCATAGGCTCTCAGTACAAAAGAGATGAAGATGGGAAACTTATACCTAATGAAGAGGCTTACAAACCTGGACATGTAAGAAGTATGTGTTGTAGATTGCAACTTGATTTAAGAGAGTTACTAAAGAGAGGTGGTGGGCTTTTTGGTAGTGCAGAGATGACTGGTAGTATAGGGGTAGTAACTCTAAATATGGCAAGACTTGGGTTTTTATACAAGGGCGACAAAGAAGCTCTGATAATTCGCATTGACCAACTTATGAACCACGCAAAATCAACGCTAGAGAAAAAAAGAGTCTTTATACAAGATATGTATGACAGAGGACTTTTTCCATATACACAGAGATATTTACCAGGATTTAAAAATCACTTCTCAACTATCGGTATCAATGGTGTAAATGAGATGATTTTAAACTTTACGGATAATGCTTATGATATTAGTTCAGATGATGGCATAGAGTTTGCAACTGAGATTTTAAACCACATGAGAGATAGAATGGTTGAGTTTCAAGAGGATAGTGGAAACCTTTACAATCTTGAAGCAACTCCTGCTGAGGGAACAACATATAGATTTGCTAAGGAAGATAAAAAAAGATATGGAGATAAAATCATCCAAGCTGGAATGGATGACAATATCTACTACACAAACTCTTCACAAATCCCTGTAGATTTGACTGATGACCCATTTGAAGCACTTACACTTCAAGATGATTTACAGTGCAAATACACTGGAGGAACAGTTTTACACCTCTACATGCAAGAAAAAGTAAGTTCAACCGAGGCTTGTCGAAAGTTAGTTAAAAATGTCATATCAAACTTTAGACTTCCATATATCACTATAACACCTCTGTTTTCGGTTTGTCCTAAACATGGATATATATCAGGAGAGCATGAGTTTTGTCCTAAGTGTGATGAAGAGTTAGTTAGCCAATACAATACACAACTGCAAGTTTCATAAAGCACCTAGGTGCGTGGGCTTTCTACCGAAGAAAACATAGCGTTCAGAAAAAAATTTAGTTTTTTTCTAAGTCGTGCTTTAGCACAGAAGCGTAGATGGCGGAATTACTTCCGTCATCGTATATATAATGAAGGGTTGCCTTCATTTTATGAAATAAAATTAAGGAATAGTATCATGAGTAAACAAGAAATATTACAAGAGTTAAGAGAAAAAAGACAAAAGTGTATAGTATATACAAGAGTTATGGGTTATCACAGACCTGTTGAGAGTTTTAACATAGGAAAAACTGGTGAACATAAACAAAGAAAGCAGTTTGTTCAACACTGAAATAGTTTATGATTTAACTTCGTTTTCGCATCTTGATTATCCAAATCATCTAGCTTGTATCATCTGGTTTACCGGGTGTAACATGCGATGTGATTACTGCTACAACGCAGATATAGTTTTTGCTAAAAGCGGGAGGTATACACTTGAAGATATGCTTGATTTTTTAAAAAAAAGAGTTGGGCTACTTGATGGTGTAGTTTTATCAGGCGGAGAGGCTACAACTCACAATCTAGTCCCATTTTGCCAAGAGATAAAAAAACTTGGGTTTGATATAAAGCTTGATACAAATGGAACAAACCCTACAGCTATAAAAGAGTTGCTAGATTTAAAACTACTAGATTTTATTGCCCTTGACTACAAAGCCCCAAAAGAAAAGTTCACGCAGATAACTCACTCAAACTTATATGATAAATTTAGCGATACCCTAGACCTACTCATACAAAGTGATATAGAGTTTGAAGTAAGAACAACGCTACATGTAGATCTTCTACATGTAGAAGATATTAACCTCATCATTACTGATTTAGTTGAGCGAGGATATAGTAAAACTTACTATATTCAAGAGTTTTTAGACACAGGTAACAACATAGCAAATCTTACAAAATCTTCTTCATCTTTTCATAAAACACAACTATCAGATAAGCTAAAAATCATCTGGAGATAAAATTTCATTTTCTTGATATATGTCATTTTTTTAATAACAGTTATCAGTTATACTTCGGCTACATTTAAATAAGACAAAGTTTGTCCGATTTAAAAATTTTAGAGCGTAACGCGTTCTTACCAAGGAAATAACATGAAAAAAGTTATATTAACAGCAATTTTATTAGTAGGTGCTTTACAAGCAGAAGATACAGTTCATTATGATGTGAAAGAAACTAAAAAACCAGCTATTACTAAACCAAACCATCCATCAACTGACCTTTATACTAAATAGTCATCCTGTGAGTAGCTGTAAATGTTCATAACATTTACACTACCTCAGCAGATACCCCTCACCCTTCACATTTTCAACCAAACCCTTTGAAGTTTTATCTCTAAATCTTCTTATAAAAGTTCTTAATCTTTCATCACTTACCTCTTCATCCCAAAGAGTGATTTTTATCATCTTATCATCAACTATGTTTTTAGATACAAGCAACTCTATAAGTTGAACTTCCCTTTTTGAGAGTTTTACAAACCTAGCATCTTTGTATAAACTTTTTTTCATTTTATTAAAAGTAAATCCACATGTAAGTTTTATCTCTTTAAAGCCTATGAGTTCTTCTAGTGAGTCTATATACTCAAGTAGCTCATCAGGGTCAAAGGGTTTTATGAAGTACTTTACAACACCAACATCGATAGCACCTAAAAACTTATCTGCTTCACTAAAGGCACTTAAAATTACTATGGGCATAGTGGCATCTAGTCTTTTTATCTCTTTTGCCATCTCAAGACCTGTCATCTTTGGCATCATTATGTCTGTTATGACTATATCAGGCGAAGACTCTTTAAACATTTGCAAACCATCTACACCATTATCTGCGACACTAAAACTATAAAAACTATCGCCGATAGCATTTTTTAGAAGCGAGGACAGTCTCTCTTCATCTTCGACTAGTAGAACTTTCAACTCTTTTAAAAACTTACTTCTCATTGTGATACTCTAGAGGAATTTTTATACTAAATGTTGTTGTTCCTTTTTTAGACTTTACATCCAAGGAGCCATTTAAGCCCTGTTCACAAATCATCTTTGACATAAAAAGACCTAAGCCTGTTCCTTGGCTTTTATGTTTAGTTGTAAAGTATGGTTCAAAAATCTTATATATATTTTTATATTTTATTCCACCTGCATTATCTTCAAGCTCTATCAACACACAATCATCTAACTTTTTTACACTTATGCCTATCTCTTTTATCAAGATACCATTATGCACAAAAGCCTCTTGAGAGTTTTTTATGAGGTTAATTATGACTTGAGAAAACTCATTTGTAATGCCTAGAACCTCAACATCTTCAAACTTTGTTTTTACACTTATCATATCTTTTTTAAGCAGTTGCTCAAGGATATGAAGTGCTTCATCTATACTATCTCCAACTTTAAAAAGCTGTTTATCTTTGCCAGGTTTAAAGAAGTTTGTAAAATCATCTATGGTATTTGACATATTTTGGATAATTTTTCTACTATCATCATAGTATCGTTGTGCATCTTCTTTATCGCCGTTGATAGCTGATTTTTTAAGTGTAAATATTGTCAGGTTTAGCTCTGTTAATGGCTGCCTCCATTGATGGGCAATATTTGCAAGCATCTCTCCAAGAGATGCCAATCTTGACTGCCAAAACATAACTTTTTGCTTTTGCTCATTTTTAGCAACTTCTTCTTGGACTCTTCGCTCTAGTGTTTCATTTAGCTCTTGAAGCTCTTTTGTTTTTTCTTGAACTTTTTTTTCTAAAGTAGCATTAAGTTCTTGAAGTTCCTGCTCTTTTTTTTGAAGTTGATGTTTGTAGCAAACCTCTTTAGTAACATCATATCTTATAGCAATAAACTCTTCAATATTTTCATACTTATCTAATATGGGGACAATAGTTGTGTTTACATAAAAAGTTGAACCATCTTTTGCAAGATTTTTAGCAGTGTTTTTATATATTTGCTTAGAGTTGATAGTATCCCATAAAGTTTTAAATACCGATTTTGGAGTATCCGGATCTCTAACAATATTATGATTTCTGCCTATGAGCTCTTCTCTTGTATAACCAGATATTTGACAAAATTCATCATTTACAAAAGTAATAATCCCCTGAGTGTCTGTTTTAGAAATTATATTACTCTTTTCTATGGCTTCTTTATATTGCTTTAACATATCTTATTTTAACATACATCATCCCAAAGAACACTTACACCATACTCCTGATTGAGAGCTATATGCTTATGGTAGTAAACTTTTTTACCATATTTTTTACTAAGAAGCTCTACCTCTATAGAGCTATCTGAGAGTAACTCTCTAACCTCTTTATATGAAAGCCATTTTCCATATCTAGCTAAAGAATTTTGCCAGATCTTAAAGTCACATGTAGAGCTATCACTAAGCTCAAACATCTCACCATCTTCAGTTTTCCAATGAGCATTTGAACAAGCATAAAGTTTAACTTTTTTTCCATTTACTTCTTTATCTCTTACCTCTATGTTTCCATCTTCACAATAGGGACATTTTCCTAATATCATATTTACTCCTATAATCCAAGTAGTCTATTATAAAAAATCAAAACAACTAAATATAATTGCATTTTGTCATAAAATTTGATAAATCTATTAAAGAATAGAAATTCCTAAGTTCAGAATAATAATGTATAATTCTTCTTATGATAAACCTACCTATCTATAAGGTCTTAAAAGATTTAAAAAGCTCACTAAGAACTTCCTCTACACTTATCTTAGAAGCTCCACCAGGTGCAGGGAAAAGTACCGTTGTACCTATCTCTTTACTCAATGAGGTTTGGCTTGGGGATAAAATAATCATTATGCTAGAGCCAAGGCGAGTTGCTGCTCGTATGGTTGCTACACAGATGGCAAAACTTCTAGGAGAGGAGCTAGGACAAAGAGTTGGCTATCAAGTAAAGATGGATAACATATACTCTAAAAAAACTAAAATCTTGGTTGTAACAGAAGCTATTTTGGTTCGTAAACTTCAAAGCAATCAAAGCTTGGATGATGTGGCTATGGTTATTTTTGATGAGTTTCATGAGAGAACTGTTCATACCGATTTATCACTAGCACTCTCTTTACAAGTTCAAGAACTTCTCAGGGATGATTTAAAAATCTTGATAATGTCTGCTACACTTAACTCAAAACAGATCTCTTCTTTACTAGAGAGTGTTCCAGTTATCACCTCTAAAGGTAAGATCTATGATGTCCAAAATATATATTTAGATATAAAAACAAAACAACCTGATTTTAGATCTTTAAATAGCTTGTTACTAAACACAACCCTAAAAGCTATAAAAGAGAATGATGGAGATATTTTAGTTTTTTTAGCAGGTGTAAAAGAGATAAAAAACCTGCAAACTTCACTTTCTAGCTCTTCTACATGTAGAGATGTTTTAATCTTACCGCTTTACTCTTCTCTATCAAAAAATGAACAAGATCGAGCCATCATAAAATCAACAAAGAGAAAAATTATCTTAAGCACAAATATTGCTCAAACCTCTCTGACTATAGAGGGCGTGAAGGTAGTTATAGATTCCGGTTTAGAAAAACAATCACGATACAACTACTCAAATGCTATGAATCATTTAGAGCTAACGATTATCTCTAAAGATTCGGCAACTCAAAGAGCGGGTCGAGCTGGCAGACTCTCTAATGGTCTTTGTTACAGACTTTGGCATGAGTCAAAAATATTGCAACAATCTACTAAACCTGAGATACTCAGAGCTGATCTAACTTCACTTATTTTAGATTTGTCTTTATGGGGAGTTGATGCGTTTGATGAGTTAAAATTTTTAGATATTCCTCCTCAACATGTTATAAAAGATGCTAAAGAAGTTTTAAAAGAACTAGCTATGCTTGATGACTCATTTAAGATTACGCAGTTTGGAAAAGATGCTCTTAATTTAGGACTTCATCCAAGATTTGCCTATATGATTTTAAAAGCCAATGATTTAGGTTTTGCCTATGAGGCTTCTCTTTTAGCATCACTTTTAGGTGAAAAAGATATTTTTAAAAATTTAAATAGTGACAGTGATATATCCTTAAGATTTATACATCTATTTGAAAAAGATTTTGATAGTGTATATATAGATAGATACAGAGCCAAAGAGGTTATAACTGGGGCAGAGTTTTTTTATAAAAAATTAAAAAGTATTAAAAAAGTAGCAAAGAAAAATAGTTCACTTAATGGGGGCATACTTAGTGTCTTACTTCTTTTTGCATACCCAGATAGACTAGCGCGACGACGAAGCAATAAGAGTGATAAATATATACTCAGCAATGCAAAGGGTGCAAAGCTACATGTAGAGGATTCTTTGTTCAATCAAGAGTTTTTAGTTGTCGCAAATCTTCAAGCTCACGAGAGAGACTCGGTTATAAATCTAGCTCTTAGTATAACTAAGGCAGATATAGAGCGGTATTTTTCTTCATTCATCACAAAGGAAGAATCCATAAGCTACAACAAAGAGCTTAAAAAATTTGACATAAGAGAGAGTAGTTACTTTTTAAAACTCCAACTTCACTCAAAACCAATTCAATCTTCATCCAAACAAAATTTTACAAAACTACTCTTGGACTTAGTAAAAAAAGAGGGCTTAGAGATGCTAACTTGGAGCAAAAAAGCCACTAGATTAAAACACAGAGTAAACTTTTTAAATCATCACCAGAAGTTTATAGATTTTAGTGATGAAACTTTGCTTAATACACTTGAGAGTTGGCTGGAACCATATTTATCTGGTGTAACAAGCGTAAAAGCAGTTGAGGCATTGGATATTTATCCTATGTTGTTGTCTCTTTTGCCATGGAATAAGCAACAACTTTTAGAGACTATGGCACCTCCGAGTGTTAAAGTTCCAAGTGGCTCAAACATCTATATAGATTATTCTGAGTATGAAAAACCATCCATGAGTGTAAAAATACAGGAAGTTTTTGGACTCCATGAAACACCAAAAGTTCTCAATAACACTCTACCCTTACAAGTCCACCTGCTAACGCCAGCGATGACCCCTATGCAGATAACTTACGATTTAAAAAGCTTTTGGAAAAACTC
>JAYEGN010000147.1:0-10931 GCA_034659115.1 Campylobacterota bacterium | reverse complement strand
TTATGGAATTATTTGGGATCTATTATCATAAAGAGGCTAAAATCTCTTTATGATAAACAGAGTTCAAACTAAAAAAATATATGTCGGTGATATTGGGGTTGGTGGTGATGCACCAATAAGCACACAATCTATGACATACTCAAAAACCTCCGATATTAGCTCTACAGTCGAGCAGATAAAAAGACTCCACTTTGCAGGTTGCGATATAGTAAGATGTGCAGTTCCTGATATGGAAGATGCATTAGCACTAAAGTCCATCAAAGAACAGATAGAACTTCCTCTTGTTGCTGATATTCACTTTAACCACAAACTAGCCCTTGTTGCTGCTGAAGTTGTAGACTGCATCCGTATAAATCCAGGAAATATTGGTTCAAAAGAAAAAGTAGCCGAAGTTGTCAAAGCTTGTCAATCTCGTAATATTCCCATCCGAATAGGTGTCAATGCTGGAAGCTTAGAAAAACAGTTTTTAGATAAATATGGGCAAACAGCAGAGGGAATGGTCGCATCAGCAGAGTACAACATAAAGTATCTTGAAGATTTAGGCTTTGATGCTATAAAAATCTCCCTTAAAGCTAGCGATGTTCAAAGAACTGTTGATGCCTACAGAATATTACGCCCTAAAAACAGCTATCCATTTCATCTAGGTGTTACAGAAGCAGGCACTCTTTTTCATGCAACCGTTAAAAGTTCCATAGGACTTGGAACATTATTGCTTGATGGCATAGGCGACACTATGAGGGTATCTATCACAGGTGAACTTGAAGAGGAGATAACCGTAGCAAGAGCTATTCTTAAAGATAGCGGTGCTATGCCAGATGGCTTAAATATCATATCTTGCCCCACATGTGGACGCATCGAAGCTGACTTAGTAAGTGCGGTCGCAGAGATAGAAAAAAGAACAGCTCACATAAAAGCCCCCCTAAATGTTTCGGTAATGGGATGTGTGGTAAATGCCATAGGAGAAGCAGCTCACGCTGATGTAGCCATAGCATACGGAAAAGGTAAAGGCTTAGTTATGGTAAAGGGCGAAGTCGTGGCTAATCTTGATGAGCTAGAACTTGTTGATAGATTTGTGAGTGAAGTTGAAAATATGGCATCTAAAGTTAATTAAATATTATGGTAAAATAGATTTATGATTAATATTGAAGATATAAAACCTATCACTGCAAAACAGCTAGCACCTTCTAACCCTCTCAAGTTTACATGATGCTAGATATAAGAGAGAAGTTTTATATGAAAAAAAATGATATAGAAAAAATTTACTTTAAACTTCAACAAAGTAGTGAAAAACTTTTCAAATATATCCTAATAACACAAAGAATTATATAATGCAAGACAACCTATACAACCTAGCCTTTGAACGCTCTATTTTGAGTTCCATAGTTTTTGAGCCACAGCAGTTTGATGAGCTTAGTGTAGCACTCAATAAAGATGATTTTTATCTTCCTGCTCATCAAGATATATTTAACTCTATGATGAATCTGCTTCAAAAAGAGCAACCCATAGATGAAGAGTTTATCAAAAAAGAGCTTATTAAGATAAAGAAATTTGATGAGCAGGTTATGCTTGAAATTTTATCTGCAAATCCTATCTCAAATACAAAAGCTTATGTAGATGAGATAAAAGACAAATCACTAAAGCGACACCTCTTAACACTTACAACCGAGATAAAAAGAGTTACAGTTGAAGAGGAACTTCCATCTGCTGAAGTTGTGGATATTGTAGAGAAAAAACTTTATGAGATAACTCAAGACAACCAAACAAGCGACTTTAAAGACTCCCCTCAGATGACCTACGATACTATGGAGTACATAAAAGAGATGAAAGCTCGTGGCAATAGTGTGCTTGTTGGTGTAGATACTGGTTTTCATGAACTAAACAAAATGACTACTGGATTTGGTAAGGGTGACCTTGTTATTATCGCTGCAAGACCAGCTATGGGGAAAACTTCTTTTGTGTTAAATACTGTAAACTCTCTCATAGTACAGGGCAAGGGTGTGGCATTTTTCTCACTAGAGATGCCGGCTGAACAGTTGATGCTTAGGCTTCTTTCTATCCAAACATCCATACCTCTTCAGCAACTGCGTCTTGGCGATATGAATGATGATCAATGGTCTCTGCTCAATGGGGCGATAGATAAGATGAACTCAGCTAAACTTTATGTTGATGACCAAGGGAGTATCAACATAAATCAACTCCGATCAAAACTTAGAAAACTCAAAAATCAGCACCCTGAAATTGAGATAGCGGTCATAGATTATCTACAGATTATGCAGGGAATCGGTTCTCAAGATAGACACCTTCAAGTTTCAGAGATCTCTCGTGGTCTTAAGATGCTAGCTCGTGAGCTTAATATGCCCATAGTAGCACTCTCACAGCTAAACCGTGGATTAGAATCGAGAAATGACAAGCGACCTATGCTTAGTGATATTCGTGAATCTGGATCTATTGAGCAGGATGCTGACATCATCCTTTTTGTATATCGTGATGATGTTTACCTCTACAAAGAGGAAAAAGAGCGTGAAAAAGCTGCTAAAAATGAGGGTAAAGAGTTTATTTCAGAGTATATTGAAAAAGAGGAAGAGGATGCTGAAATTATCATAGGCAAACAGAGAAATGGTCCAACGGGACATGTGAAGTTAGTATTTCAGAAAAAACTCACTCGCTTTGTCGATGTAGTTCCAAAAGCCATAGAAACAACCTATGAACATATAGATACTAAATCTGCAAATATAGATATAGGGAATGACAACATCTCTATGACACCAATCTAAAATGCGTCTAGAGAGAGTCTCACTTTTTAACAAAAAAAAAGACTTTTTTTACTTTTTACTTCTTTGTTCATCTATACTCTTTTACTCTCTTCTTATAGAGTTTCACAACTATAAAAACTTAACTCGTTTTAATTCTACCATCATAGAAGCTAAGGTTTTAAAACAATACACAAAGACAAAAAACTCTAGAACTTATCAGATATTAAAACTAAAAACTGACAAAGGGGTAAACCTCTACACAAGCACTAAAAAATCATTTAAGCAAAGCAAAGGCAAAAAACTCTCCCTTGAGATATGGGCTGGAGATATCACATTTTATGAATATCTAACAAGTTTCTATGCCTATAGCAAAGTGTTACATGTAGAGGAGACACTATCTCTAAAACAGGAGCTAAACCTCGCTATCTCATCTCAACATGTAGATGAAAATATATCAAATATATACCAAGCACTTTTTACTGCAACACCGCTCCATAGATCTTTGCAAACATCATTTTCATACCTTGGCGTATCTCATCTACTAGCCATAAGCGGGTTTCATCTGGGTGTTTTATCTGCCCTGCTCTTCTTTTTTTTTAGACCCCTGTATCTCTTCTTTGGAAATAGATACTTCCCCTATAGAAACTCAAAATCTGATATATTTATAATAGTCGCTGCAGTACTACTTTCATATCTACTGTTTTTGGATTCACCTCCCTCTCTTTTAAGAGCCTTTGCTATGCTTCTAGTGGGCTTTGTGCTTTATGACAGAGGTATGAAAATCATATCGATGCAAACTTTATTATTAACGATTTTACTGCTTCTATCTTTTTTTCCTAGACTCTTTTTTGCACTTGGTTTTTGGTTGTCTGTTAGTGGTGTTTTTTATATATTTCTATTTCTTATACACTTTAAACAGCTCCACAATATTTGGCAGTTTATATTAGTCCCATTTTGGGTATATATTTTAATGCTACCCTACTCTTTAATTATCTTTGGAAGTTTTAGTATCTATCATCCACTCTCTATACTGTGGACAACACTCTTTACTCTCTTTTATCCACTGAGTATATTTTTACATGGTGTCGGTTTTGGAGATATGTTTGATTCATTGCTAATAAATTTTATAGAACTATCACAAAGTAAAGCAACTATAAACTTAAGCTACATGTGGCTTATCATAGATATAGCTATATCACTCCTGAGTATTTTTTACAGAAATTTTGTCTTTATATTGCTGATGTTTAATCTTTCTATCTTGATATACGCGATTTATCAAATAACACAATTTTAAACCATATATAAAAATTACCCACGATAGATATATCCATAAAAACAGATACAACAAAACTGCAAAAGAGCCATAGATAGTTGAGTAGGATTTGTTTAAAAATACATAGTAAATAAAACTATTTTTTGCCATACTAAAGACAACAGAGATTATAAATGAACTTATAGCAGCTGCCATAAAGTGCACTTTTATGTTTGCTGAGAGTTTAAAAAGTATAAAAAACAGCACCCAAATGATAGTATATGGCACCAGCGGAAGTATATCAACATCAGAAGTCATTGGGTTAGATGCTATCAAGGCAGCAACATAACCTGTGATATAAAACGCGATACCTAAAGAGACAGGAGTTATAATCAGCATCAAAAAATAAACCCCCACACTCTCTAAAAAATTTCTTTGCGGAGCATGAAAAGCTCTATTTGCTATAAACTCATAGTTTTTAAAAAAGAGCAAAGAGGAGACAAAAAGCATAATAAAACTCAAGCTACTCATCTCAACAGAATTTTGTAAAAACTCATTGAGATACTGCATAAGCACCTCTGAATTCATGGGCAAAAGATTTGCGAATATAAAATCTTGAATCATTACATAGACATCTGCAAAAGATTCCAATGATGTTAAAATTGTCATCGTTATAAGAAGCAATGGAATAAAAGAAAATATAGTATAAAAACTAAGTGATGCGGCAAAGAGGGTCAGCTCTTTATCCATAAAAGTAGAGATAAAGAACTTTAGATAAACATAGAGTTTGAGTAGTCTTTTTTTTTGCATCGCCTTACTTATTCTAATCCCATTTTTGC
Source organism: Campylobacterota bacterium (assembly GCA_034659115.1). Classification (GTDB taxonomy): domain Bacteria; phylum Campylobacterota; class Campylobacteria; order Campylobacterales; family Sulfurimonadaceae; genus Sulfurimonas. The sequence goes on along the minus strand of JAYEGN010000147.1, from coordinate 6,087 downwards.
AGGGTTTAGTATATTGTTTGGATCAAATGCCATCTTAATAGACTTAAAGAGTGCCATCTCTTCATCACTAAAAGCCATATGCATGTAGGGTGCTTTAGCAAGACCTATGCCATGCTCTCCGGAGAGAGTTCCACCTAAATCTATAGTTGCTTGAAAAACCTCTTCTATCGCCTGATAAGCAATTTTAACCTGCTGAGGATCTCTACCATCTACCATTACATTTGTATGAACATTACCATCGCCAGTATGTCCAAAACATGGGATATTTACCTGATACTTATCTGCAATAGCATAAAATTTCTCTAAAAGTTCAGGTAAAACAGCTCTTGGGACAGTTACATCCTCATTGAGCTTCTTACTTCCATACACACTGAGTGCTGGAGATGCATTTCTTCTAGCAAACCATATATCTGTAGCTTCTTGCTCATCTTTTGCAATCTTAAACTCTTGACAACCATTTTCACGAAATACTTTTTCAATCTGTTCTAGTTGATAATTCAGATCCTCTTCTAGGTTTCCATCCACATCACTCACAAGCAGGGCTCCAGCATCTACAGGTAGACCTTTGTTAAAAGTTTTCTCTACCGCTCTTATCGTTAAATTATCTAAAAATTCCATAGCAACTGGAGTAATTCCGCTTGCCATAGTTTTATACACCGCTTCCATCGCATGATGCACACTATCAAATACACCCATAGCTGTTTTAGTTAATTTTGGCTTTGGAATAAGACGCAGAGTAATCTCAGAAAGCACCGCAAGCGTACCCTCTGAAGCTATTAAAATACCACTAATATTATATCCAGCCACATCTTTAATGGTTCTCTTTCCAGCTTTGATAATATCACCATTTGGTAAAACTGCACGAGTTGCCATCACATAATCTTTAGTGATTCCATACTTTGCCGCACGCATACCACCAGCATTTTCACTTACATTTCCACCTAGCGTTGAGTATTCTTGACTTGCTGGATCTGGCGGATAAAAAAGTCCTATCTCTTCGACTGCTCTTTGTAGATCCATATTGATTACACCTGGTTGAACGATAGCTACCATGTTTTTAACATCTATCTCTAAGATTTTATTCATATGCTTTTCCATCGCTAAAACGATGCCACCAGAACTTGGTAATGCCCCACCGGTAAAACCACTTCCAGCACCTCTTGGAACTATAACTATCTTGTGAATATTGCAATATTTTAAAATCTTGCTAATATCTTCTTCATCTCTTGGAAAAAGAACTGCATCTGGCTCAAAATGTTCTCGTGTTGCATCGTAAGAGTAAGCTAGAAGATGTGCTTTATCGCTATATACATTTTCTTCACCTACAATAGTTTTAAAATAGTTTATATCCGTTTCTTTAATCACTTTTTAGCCTTCTTGTTAAATTTCTCTATAAGTCTTTGCAAGACCTCACTATCAGGATTTGCTTCACTCAAAAGCTCAAAATAGTATGGCTCATAAGATTCAAGCTCACTGCTTCCAGCTCCCCACCAAGCAGCATCTATCTCCTCAACCCTAGTATAAAAAGGGAGTTCAGCACTCTCTTGCTTCAAGGGAGCATCGGTTATATTTAAAATTTTAAAACTTTTAGAATCAACAGTATAAAGTTTTTCATCAAGATACAAAAATATCAAACCAACAGAGACAGCTATAGAAAGCTTAGTAAAATCTTCTCTTAGTGGTGTTGGATGTCCATTAAAAGATAAAAGAGTTGCAAATATATCTGGATGAACCCATTGTAGACTAGCTCCCCTTCTTGTTATTCTGTGGTAAATCTCTTCGCTTGGAGCTATTAAGACTCCTCTAGTATATCCAAACGCCAATACTGCCATATCGCCAACTTCTACAACCCATCTGCCATCTGGTAAAGCATTATTTCTTAGGGCATCGTATGGTGCCATCTCAACTATCGCTTTTTTACTTTGAGCATCGTAGCTTTTGACCACTATATTTTTGAGTATCACAGCATGTTTCTTGGAAACTTTATGAACTATAAAACCACTCATTCCTACATCTATTCTATCTATCTCTATAGTAGCTTGGTTATTTTCTTCATCTACACTAATTATAGGTGATTTTACAACAGCTCCAAAGAGTTGCATTGTAAGGATCAAAACTAAGACAATATACTTCATTAACTCTCTTTTTTAAATAATATTAGTGCGATTATAGCAAACAAACCTCACACTAAGGCAAATTTAGTTAGAGTTTGCAACTTATTTTAAAAATTTAATATATATGGTTAGTTAATGATACGATTTTTTATACTTTTACTTCTTGCAACCTCGCTTTTTAGCTCGCAGGTTGAAAGGTTTCGCTGGATAAATGGCGAAACTTATCTGATATTTTTAGAAAAGCAAAATCTTCCCATGAAAAAACTCTATTATGACTTAGACAAAGATGACCAAAGACTCACTGAAGAGATGAGAACAGGTGTTCACTGTCAAATTTTAAAAGATGACAAGGGTGAGATTGAACAGGTTTTACTCCCTTTAAATGATGAACTACAGATTCATATATATAAACGAAAAGGTTTATACCACTTTGAAGCCATCCCCATAATAAGTGAAACGAAAACAGAAGCTTTTACACTTCAAATAGAGCATTCTCCATACTATGATATCATAAAAGAAACGGGTTCAAAAAAACTAGCCCAAATCTTTGTATCAAACTTTAGGAACTCTTTAAACTTCAAAAGAGATCTTCAAAAAGGCGATACTCTTATACTGATATATGATCAAAAATACCGCTTAGGAAGACCTTTTTCTATGCCAACACTCAAAGTTGCGATGATTGAGATGAGAAAAAAGAGACACTTTATCTACCTCAACGATGATGATAGATACTACGATGAAAAGGGACATGAGGTTGAAGGATTTTTACTTGCTCGTCCAGTTAGAGGTGCTAGAATCTCATCATACTTTACAAAAAGAAGATTCCATCCCATTTTAAAAAAATGGAAAGCTCATCTTGGTATAGACTATGCAGCTAGAAGAGGTACTCCTATAGTAGCGGCTGGAAGTGGTAAAATCATATATGCTGCTAGACTTGGAAGCTATGGAAAACTTATCAAGATTAGACATGCAGATGGGTATGAAACCAGATATGCTCATATGAAATCATTCAGACGAGGCATTAGAAAGGGCAAAAGAGTAAAAAAGGGGCAAACTATAGGTTATGTAGGCAGTACAGGTCGATCAACAGGACCACATCTACACTTTGAGCTTAGAAAAAGAGGTCGTGCAATAAACCCACTACGAGTAGTTCAGGTGACTACAAAGAAGCTAAAAGGCAAAGAAAGAAAAGCATTTTTACAACTGCAAAAAAACTACAACCAAAGTGTAAACTTGCATCTAGAAAATCAAACAAGATTTGCAAAACCTCAAAAGAGAGAGAGTGTTTGCTACTTTTATAATGGAAAAAATTGTGAATAAAATAGACTCTACAGAACAGTTATCTAAGCCAAAATTTATAAAACCTATAAAAATAAACTTTACTCAAAATAACAAAAAAAGAGTTTGGGAAGCTGTTCTTAGTCATGATAGCGTTGCAGTTTTACTTTGGCATAAAGATAAAGATGCTTTTGTGCTTGTTAAGCAGTTAAGAGCAACTATACTAAACAAAAACAAAACGAACGGCTACATGTATGAACTTTGTGCAGGCATAGTTGATAAAGATACAACAGATATCCAGATAGCAAAAGAGGAAGTTTTAGAAGAGTGCGGTTATGATGTGCCTCTTGAGAGTATTGAAACCATAAGCTCATTTTACACATGTGTAGGCATATCAGGAACTCACCAAACTCTTTACTATGCCGAGATTGATGAAAGTATGAAAGTGAATGAAGGTGGTGGTTTAGAAGAGGAAGATATAGAGGTCATCTATATTCCACATGCCAAAGCAAAAGAGTTTATGTTTGATGAAAACTACCAAAAAACGCCGGGAATGATGATGGCTTTTTACTGGTTTTTTGATAATCATTTACATATTTAACTATTTTTGATATACTTCTAATTGAAACATGTTAAAACTCTGTAGGTTGGTCGCCTACTAGCACTGAAGCCTTGCTCTCTTTTAGATTGCAAGGCTTTTTTTTTGCTTTTTTTTAAGTGGGTAGTGTTGGGTGGGAGTGCTAAATAAGGGACTTTAACATGTTGAGGATTTTTATCCTTTTGTTGATACTTGGCTACTTAGTCAAGCTATTTTAACATTAAGGGGATTGACCATCCCCTTTTTACCCAAACTCTATAGGATCCATATCTACCTCAGCCAAAGCAACCCTACTAAAAGTCAGAGCCTTAATCAAATCGGTACTCTTATCACTACGAAGTAAAATCTCAAACCTATACTTATTTGCCACTCTCTCTATGGCACATTTACCAAAACCAACTATCTCAATATTTGAAATATTGGTTAACTTCTCCTGCATCTCTCTCATCTGCTCTTGTGCCTTTGCTCCATTTTTATGACTAAAAAGAATTCGACAAAGTTTTTTATATGGAGGATATAGGTCTTGTCTATAAAACCTCTCCTCTTCTAAAAACTTTTCATAATTATCTATATAGGCAGAAAAAAACTCTTCATTAAAAGTTTGCACTAAAACTTTAGCACCTTTTTTTCTACCACTTCTACCTGATACTTGTATCAAAGAAGAGAGTGCTTTCTCTCTGGCTCTGTAATCACTCATATTTAGCATATTGTCCATACCCAAAACCACTGCCAAAGTAACTCCGTGATAATCATGTCCCTTACTTAACATCTGAGTTCCTACGAGTATATCCGTCTCATTATCATTAAAGCGTTTTAGTGCCTTTTTTAGTTTATTTTGAGTTGTTATAACATCCCTATCAAACTGCTCTACTTTGGCATGTGGAAATATCTCACTTATGTTTTGAGTCGCCTCTGCAGTTCCAAGTCTCGAACTTGTCAGATTGGCACTTCCACACTCTGGACAGACTTGAGGAATAGCTTGTGTAAAGTTACAATAGTGACACTTCAAAGCACGAGACTTTTGATGAACACTCATCCCGATACTACAAAATGCACACTTTACAGTATGCCCACAATCTCCACAGATAAGGTACTTAAAATTAGCACGAGTTGGAAGAAAAACTATAGTTTGCTCTTTTACTCCTACACTCTCTTCTATATTTTTAAGTATCAAAGGAGAAAGTCTCTCAGCACTTTTTTCATAGATAAACTCTCTATGTGAGTTAAAATAACCACCCTTTAGTCTGGCATGTGGAAACTTTTCATAGGAGTTTAATGAGGGTGTTGCACTTCCTAAAACAACTGGTATGTCATAAAGTTTTCCCATATATATCGCTATATCTCTAGCATTGTAACGAGGTCTTGAAGAGGATTTATAACTATCATCATGCTCTTCATCTACCACTATCAAACCTAAATCTTTTAAAGGTACAAAAAGAGAAGAACGGGGACCGGCAACTATATAAGCAGTTCCATTATAGATTTTCTCCAAGGCTTTTCTCTTTTGAAGAGGTGTAAGTTTTGAGTGCCACATCACAACAGCATCTCCAAAATATTTCTGAAGCCTTTGGCTCATCTGTGGAGTAAGAGAGATTTCGGGCATCAAAAATATAGATCTTTTTCCAAGTGCCATCATCTCTTGAAACAGCTTCATATATATCTCCGTCTTACCGCTTCCGGTATCTCCAAAGAGGAGTGAAACTTTGTGCTGTTTTAGAAAATCTAAGGCTTTTTCTTGTTTAGAAGATAGCTCCACCTCAGAAGAGATGGAGCTAGACGGTGCTACTTCTGGTTCAAACTCGTTCCCATGCTCTGCGTGGGAATAGTTATAGGTCACCATCAAACTAAAAGCATCCCCAAGTGAACAAACATAATAACTAGATATAAATTTAGCTAACTTCATCTGTTTTTGAGAGTAAAAAAACTCACCAACCCCCAAAATCTCATTTGTTTTAAACTCTGGTTTATAGCATGTAGAAATAACAACACCTTTTAAATTTCTACTGTTTAAAAGAACCTCAACAATAGTACCAATTTTTATATCTTGTATGTAGTGGTATGTAAGCAGCTCTAAGGGTGATGAAATCAGAGATATTT
>JAYEGN010000146.1:0-2157 GCA_034659115.1 Campylobacterota bacterium | reverse complement strand
TCTCAAACTCACCATTTGGTAAAGCCTCTTTTAAAGCTTTTGTCATTCTCTGGCTAAGTGCTATTAAATCTGGATTTGTTTTTGGAACTCCAGATACTCTAGCCATACCATCTAATGAAAGCGATGAAATTTTAATTGTTTTACCATCTTTTGAATACACAGAAGTACTTAAAGGTGCTAAAAGACCAAATCTAGGGTAATCTTTTAGAAGTTTTACACTAGCCTCTGGAGAATATACAAAAAGAAGTCTATATATCTCATAGTCTTTTTTAGCATTAAATCTTTTTGCAAATGCAGCGTTCATATTATTATTTCCAGTAATCTCAAAACCATTATCTGTAAAAGCTTTTTCTATACTCTTTGTTGTAATATTACCTTTAGTGTTATCAGTAGAGAAGATTCTAACATCTCTTTGTTCTTGCTTGCTTTGTGCTTTTTCTGCCTTTGGAGCAGGAGAGATTTGATTACATCCACTAAACAAAGATATCGAGGCTATTGCTATGATTGATAAAATTATATTTTTCATCTATTTTCCTTTATCTTTTTCTAGATGTAAGCTCAGCAGATTTCGTATAGGTATTACCTTTTCTATCTGTTGCTGTAATTGTAAGAAGATCACCTTTCTCTGAGTCCTTTCTCACTACACCATTATCTATATCTCTACCCATTAGTTTTTTACCAATTTTAAAGCTATCACACTTAAACTGAAATTTAAAAATAGGGTTTTTAGAGAAAAACTGACTTGTAGATACATCAAGTACAACCTCTTCACCAACTTTTCCAGTAATATGTGTGATAAAATTCGCATCATCACTATTTCCTGTTTTTGTCTTAGCTTGGTTATATGTCATCATAGGATGACTAAATACCATTTTTGCTGTAGCTACGCCGTTTTTGATTTTAACTTTTATAGCTGTTATTTTACTTTTTGCCATCTCTTACCTATCCTTCACATCCACCAGCTGCAACTTCAGTTGTAGTCTTGGTCATATAGATTTTTCCATCGGTTGTTTCTACTAGAACCATAATAGTTCCACTTTTACCCATCTTGATCTTTGCTTCATATTTTTTTATGTCGTATTTATTTACTTCATAAACAGCTACAGCACTTTCAGGATTTGCATCTTGAAACAGAGCAATAGTTTTTGCATCAAGAGTTGTGCTAAACTTAACAGGAACTGCTCCACCACTTGAGTTTATCTTTGGTACAGTCAGTTTTATCTGATCACTCACAGCAACATCTTTTACATTGTACAGAGCTTTTGTAGCATCATCAATTGTATGTGCTGTCCATACTGAGGGCTTAGATTTTCTATAATCTTGAGCACTTAAATTCATCGGAATCACAGAGAGTGCAATAGCACTACCTGCAAAAGTTAAAAAATCTCTTCTATTCATCTATCTCCCCTTATTTAAATTTTAATATATAATCAACAACTAGTTTAAATTCATCATCGCTAAGAGATGCACCACCTTTAGCAGGCATACCCATCTCTGTACCTTCTAAACCGTTTTTATAAACTTTATCAAGTCCTTTTTCCATAAATGGAGCCCATCCAGCCTTGTCTCCAGCATCTGGAGCAACACCAGTTGCATGACACATTGTACAACTTGCTTCATAGGCAGCTTTTACATCAAAACTTACTTTATGTGCGCCCTCTTCCTTCTTAGGAGGTAGGTCTCTTTTTACAGACATAGGAGGGTTGAAGTCATTGATTCCACCATCAACTCTTGCGATTCTATCAGTTTGTTGACAGTTAGTCATACATCTCTGGGATGCATTTTCTAATCTAATAGCACCGTAGTTATCTGGATTTTTATAAAATTCTCTTACATTCTCAAGACCATCAACTCCATCAATATCAGGAACAAAACCATTTCTATTTGGCATCTCTATCTTCAAGAATTTAGCTTTGTCTAGTTTGAAAGTTTCATTAACAATCTCGCCATCTACTTTCATACCATTGATATAAAGCATATATGCAGTTAGTGAATAAACTTCATCATCGCTCAAAGTTTTTGATTTTGTGTGAGGCATCGCATCTCTGATATACCACCACATTGTACTAGCAACAGGCCAGTATGAACCAAATACTCTTGCTGGACCTTCAGCAGTTGGGTCTAACCATCTGTTGTTTTTAAGAGTTCTTTTCATCT
>JAYEGN010000145.1:0-10979 GCA_034659115.1 Campylobacterota bacterium | reverse complement strand
TGGTACCTTTTTACCCATCGTCAAAACTGGAAAAGTGATCTTAAAGTTGGAAAAACTCTCGTATCAAGTTCTATGATAGACAGAGTTTCTAAAGATATAGGCATTGAAGTTTATGAAGTACCTGTTGGGTTCAAATGGTTTGTTGATGGTCTTTATGAGGGTTCTTTAGGCTTTGGCGGTGAAGAAAGTGCTGGTGCATCATTTTTAGATTTTCAGGGTAGTGTTTGGAGTACAGATAAAGATGGCATCATCTTAAATCTTCTAGCTGCTGAGATATGTGCAAAACTTAAGAAAAATCCTGCTCAAATCTATAAAGATTTTGAAAGTAAATTTGGCAAATCATACTATAAACGAGTTGATGCACCTGCCTCAAGAGAACAAAAAGAGGCTATTAAATCTATAGATCCAAAAAAATTATCACTACCTACTTTAGCAGGTGAAGATGTGGAAAAAATCCTCACAGAAGCCGAGGGAAATGGTGCTTCTATAGGTGGATTAAAGATAATCACTAAAAATGGATGGTTTGCGATTAGACCATCGGGAACAGAGGATATATACAAGATATATGCTGAGAGTTTCATTTGTGATGCACATCTTGAATCGATACTAAAAGAGGCTCAAGCAGTAGTCAACTCACTAATTGTATAACATATAAAAATTTATAAGCGATTTTATACTATTAAAAGGTATAATTTCGGCTTATTTAAAAACTCATCCAATTACATAAGGAATTTTATGAAATTACACAGCTATGATATAAATGAACGATTTAATAAAAGTGTCGCTTATTTTTCTATGGAATTTGCTATTGATCAAGCATTAAAGGTTTACTCAGGTGGCTTAGGCTTTCTTGCTGGATCACACATGAGAAGTGCTTATGACCTAAAACAAAACATGGTTGGCGTTGGTCTGCTTTGGAGCTATGGTTATTATGATCAAGAGCGTCATGCAGATAGAAGTCTCAAAGCAGCATATACAAGAAAGTTTACCTATTTTCTTAAAGAACTAGATGTACATGTGACAGTAAAGATAAACAATCAAGATGTTCTTGTAAAGGCATTACTTTTAGAACCTGAAGTATTTGGCACAGCACCAATTATCTTTTTAACAACTGATGTAGCAGAAAATGACTACCTATCAAGAACAACCCTACATAAACTTTATGATGGTAATGAAAGCACTAGGATAGCACAAGAGATAGTTTTAGGTATTGGTGGGACAAAGGTGCTTGAAGCCTTAAATCATAGTGTTGATATTTATCATATGAATGAGGGACATGCTCTGCCATTGGTATATGAACTCTATGCTAAACACTATCAAAACATGCAAGAACTTCGTAAACATGTAGTCTTTACAACTCACACTCCTGAAGCTGCTGGCAATGAAGTACATGACATCAATCTTCTTCATAATATGGGCTTTTTCAATGGTCTTTCTATGGAAACTGTAAGAGAGATTACTGGCTATAAAAATGAAGACAACTTTAGTTTAACAGTTGGTGCTTTGCGTTCTGCCAAGATTGCAAATGGTGTTTCAAGAATACATGGTATAGTAGCTAATGAGATGTGGGAAAATGTAGATGATCGTTGTGAAATTATCCACATCACAAATGCACAAAATAAAAAATACTGGACAGACAAGCCACTATACCGTGCACTTGATGAGCATGAGGAATATGAACTAATCGCTAGAAAAAAGCACCTCAAAAAACTACTTTTTGATGTAGTAGCTGATCAAACAGGCAAGATTTTTGACCCAGAAGTGTTAACAATCGTTTGGGCACGCCGTTTTGCAGAGTATAAAAGACCTCAACTACTAAAATATGATCTAGAAAGATTTGATAAAATGCTTAGAGATACAAAAAGACCAGTTCAGATTATCTGGGCAGGTAAACCATATCCTACAGATGAGGGAGCTATGAATCAATTTAATGAGTTGATAGAGATAAGTAACTACTACCCCAATATCGCTGTTCTTATAGGTTATGAACTATCTTTATCTCGTCTCTTAAAACAGGGAAGTGATATCTGGCTCAATACACCAAGAATAACCAGAGAAGCTAGTGGCACAAGTGGAATGACTGCCAGCATGAATGCTTCTATAAACTGTTCTGTAAATGATGGATGGATTCCTGAATTTGCTAAAGACAATAAAAACTGTTTTGTATTACCAACACTTGACCACAATATGCCCATAGCAGAACAAGATAGATTAGACAATGAGCATCTTATGAGTATTTTAGAAGATAAAGTAATCCCAACATACTATGATAAACCAAAAAAATGGACAAAGATTATGAAAAATGCGATGACAGATGTTGAGACTGAATTTGATTCAGCTCGAATGGCAACACAATATTATAATTTAATGTTTAATAAATAGGCGTGAAAGATTGGATTCTGGATCAAGTCCAGAATCTAACTATCCCATCTGTTTTTTATAAAAATAATTTGTAGCTTCTACAAAGCCATCAACACCACCACAGTCAAATCTTTTTCCCCTAAATTTATATGCTATCACATCACCATCTTTAGCTTGCTTTAACAGTGCATCTGTGATTTGAATCTCACCACCTTTTCCAGCTTTTGTATCTTTAAGTATCTCAAATATATCTGGGGTAAGTATATATCTACCTATAATCGCTAAGTTTGATGGGGCATCTTGCGGTTGTGGTTTTTCTACCATATCTGTGATTTTAATAGTGTTATCATCTATTATATCACCCGCTATAATTCCATATTTGCTTAAATCTTCTTTTTTTATCTCTTGAACTGCTACGATACTACATCGATACTTTTCATATAGTTTCATCATCTGTAAAAGGACAGAAGGACCATCTTCATTATCACATAAATCATCTGCTAAGATAACTCCAAAAGCTTCATCACCAATAAGGGTTTGTCCCGTTAGTATCGCATGTCCTAAACCTTTCATCTCCACCTGTCTTGTATAGCTAAAAGTATAATCACTCACGATAGTTCTTATCTCTTGCATTAAAGACTCTTTAGTCGTACCATTGATTTGATGTTCTAACTCATACGATCTATCAAAATGGTCTTCAATAGCCCTCTTTCCTCTACCAGTTACTATAGCCATAGTGTTCATACCAGCACTTATAGCCTCTTCTACGCCATACTGTAAAAGTGGTTTTGTTAAAACTGGAAGCATCTCTTTTGGTATCGCCTTAGTAGCAGGTAAAAACCGTGTTCCATACCCTGCAGCAGGAAAAAGACATTTATTTATTTTTACTTTATTTGACATAAAAAACCTTAAAACTCAGCTAGAATGAGTATATCTCTTTTAGACTTTTGTTTTACTTAGCGTTGCTTATCAGTATCACATGTACCCAGAAGTATCGCCATCCACCTAGTGTTTTCATTTGCATCTAAAATAATTTTAATAATCATAGTAAGAGGGATAGAGAGCAGCATTCCTACGATACCAAATACCCATCCCCAAAAAATCAATGATAAAAACACTACTAATGTAGAAAGTCCGAGTCCTTTACCCATAATCCTTGGCTCAATGATAGAGCCTATAATTATATTTGCTGCTAAGTAAACAGCTACGACCATCAAAGCACTACCATAACCCAACTGAACTAATGTAAGTAGCACTGGGGGAACTGCTGCAATAATTGAACCAATATTTGGAATAAAATTTAATAAAAAAGCTAAAACAGCCCATAAAAATGCGTAGTCTGTACCGATAGCAACTAAGGCTATCCAGATAATAACAGCAGTAAAAAATGATATTAATGCTTTTAAAAACATATATCTCTTTATTTTTTCAAGAATCTTTTCTATATTATCGATTATGCTTTGATTATTTGTAACATCTGAAATCTTTGTTAAAAAATGACTTGATTCCAGCAACATAAATACAACACTAAGCAAAACTACAAAGCTATTTGTAAACATTGAACCTACGCTTTGTGCAAGTCCTTTAGAAAAGAGCATTATCTGTTTTGTATTTATGATGCTATCTATTTGATCTACTGGTAACTCTATCCCCATATTGGCTAATTTCTCAGAAGTAGCGTGAAACATTTTTGAGAGTTGCGACTCATATAGTTCTATATTTGAGCTAAATTCTTGTACTGAAGAGCCTATAAGCTTTGCAACCAACATCAACAAAACTAAAAAAAGTGTTATAACAATAACTAAAGATAAACCACTTGGTACACCCTTGGTATTTATATAGTTAAATAATGGTGCAAGTATTATAGCTATAAATACTGATAATAAAAATGGTACAACAATGACTGCTGCACTTTTTAGTCCAGCAACTATAACGATTATACTTGCCATTACTATAAAAAAGTATCCTATATTCCTATCTTGCATCTTTTTCATCCTAATTTTGAATCTGTTTTCTATTGGTTAATTGCTGTAGATAGTTTGAAATATTTATCAATGAAAATGTAACTAAAAAAATCATCAGTCCAGGGAAAAAACTCACCCACCATGCTATCTCCACAACATCTTTACCACCACTCAAAATCGTACCCCAACTCATCTGTGGAGCTACGATTCCTAACCCTAAAAAGCTAAGTCCTGACTCAGCTAGTATGGCACCACCAACACCAAAAGTAAAACTCACAAAATAGATAGGGGCTAAGATAGGAGCATAGTACTTAAAAAGTATCTTTATTTTACTAACATTGGCAATATTGAGTATCTTTATATATGGCTGTGAAGTTATCTTAAAGCTCTCAGAACGGATTAGCCTTGCTGTTGTCATCCAACCAGTTATTGAGATTATTACTATTAAAACTAAAGCAGATGCATTTATATAACTTACAAGGGCAAGAAGTAAAAAAAATGTTGGAAATGTTAAAAAAAGATCCACTATAACTACAAAAGATTTATCAACATTACCACGAAAATATCCAGCCATTGAACCAAATATAAGTCCTATTACAGAAGCTATAAAAGCACTACCTACACCTATGATGAGTGACACCTTTCCACCCTCCATAAGTCTAGCTAAGATATCTCTTCCTAATCTATCTGTACCCAATAGATGTTCAAACGATGGCGACAATAAAATGGAGTGACTGCTCAATGTGTAAGCATCAAAGGTATAAAAAATAGAACCAAAAAAAGAAAACACAAATACAGATACTAAAATAACAATACTAAATTTTGGCATCTTCTTTACTGTTTTATTCCAAGAAGTGTTTGCATCATCTGATCAACCGTTGTAATAATTTTTGCTGCAGCACCATAAGCAGTTTGATATTTGATTAGATTTGTCATCTCTTCATCTATGCTTACTTTTGAAACTGAAAAATACTCAAGCTCTGTAGCTATAAACTGTGTTGAAATTGTTTCATTTCTAAGAATTGCAGCGTTTGTTTTACTACCTACATCTGTTGCGATGACATCAAACATAGCATAAGTAGTATCATTATATATTTTATCATCTATATAAAAATCAAACTTTTCATATTGATGCTGAACCATACCTAAGGCTACTGCGTTATCTCCAGCCAAAGGGGTCTCTCCAGACGCTATAAGAGTAGCATTTTGTGAAAGTGTGTTATTGAGTTGCATGCTTTGAGCATCATCACCATCAAAATAACGACTTAAGCCTAATGCACCAGCAAAATTACTTCCTGATGCATATGATCTATCTTTGAGATTATCTTGTATTGAAAAGGTATAGCCTTTTGATTGAGAAAGTTGATCTAATGTTAGGGTAAGTGTGTTTGCTCCGCTATTATTATCGGCGTAGCTAAAACTTATATAATCATCAATATCATTACCTGCATTGCCATCACTATTATCATCAACTTCTGCCGTAATTTTAGCTTCTATAGAGTTTGAACCAGCTACCCCGGTCATAGATGTTGCAAAGTCTATCTCAATAGTTCTTCTAGCGGTCTCATTACCATCCAAATCATAAACAACTATATCAAACGCTCCCTCTTGAATATTTGATGATGAATGAACTATAGAATCTATACCATTAACTTCAATAGGATTTGAATCCATCCTAGTTGTTGCAGCTCTTGCGTATATATTATTTGTTGATTCTATCAAGCCTGTTGCAAAGGCATCAAGCTCTGAAACAACATTTTGAATAACACCATCTGTTGGCATACCATTTGTTGTGTCGATTGAAGCTCCTCGAAGATCTAATATTGAGCCAATAACACCACCATCTATCTCTTCAGCCATTGGAACAAGTACGCCATCTTGTCTCTCATAAGAGAGCTCATAAAATCCACTTTTATTATCTTCGTTTGAAAGGTGTATAGGGTGATATGTACTACCATCAACTATATTAAAACCACTCACACTTGCGGTATAGCTTCCTGTTCTTATATTAGAGGAACTCTCTACCTGCGTATTTGCTTCTAATTGCCCTGCATTAATTTTTGCATCTATGAGTCTTGCTAATGAACGCTCTATTACATTTCTTTTATCTCTTAAATCATTAGCAGTGTATGACCCCCCAGCTTCTGCTGTGTCTATAGACCTATTTAAATCTGCCAACTGTTTTGCTAAAGAGTTTACTTCATTTACATTCATACCTAGTTGATCGTTGAGCTGGGACTGTAAATCTTTAACTTGATTTTGTGTGTAAGCGATATGTTGCGTCAATGTGTCTGTTTGTGTTGCAAGCGCTAATTTTATTGCATCATTATCTGGATTATCTGCTAGTGTTTGCCACATGTTATAATACTCAGTCAAATCAGCTTTAATACCAACGCCATCAATCTCTGGAAAATAGGATGAAAGGGTTTCTAATGTTTTGGTTTCAAAATCACTATAATCTTTTTGTGCTGAAATATCTGTATATCTATCAAAAACAAAGTTATCAAATACTCTTTTTATATCTAAAATTTCAGCACCGTTGCCAATATTACCCGGTCCCATTACCGTTGGGGTAGATGCAGCAGTTACTACTCTTTGTCTTGAATAACCCTCACTCTCTGCATTTGAAATATTGTGACCTGTTGTATGAATACCACTCTGGGCAACATTAAGACCACTGTAACCAATATTTAATGTATTAAATAACGAAGCCATATCACACTCTCACTTCCAAGATAGTTGGATTTTTAGATGCAACTTTTTCATAACCTTGCATCTCTGTTGGAACGATTCTTTCTAAAAATGTATTATATAAATTACTAACAACTAAAACCAATCTTGCATAATGCTTATTTGAATCTCTTAGATTGTTTAGTTCTAATTTTAAATCGTCTAGCAACTGATGTTGTTCTTCACTCAATAGTTCTGGCAAATCCTTATCAGGATATGAGCTCATTAAAGATGATATTTCATGATCAATCATAGCTTTTTTTGCCTCAAAGCTTTTTAATTTTTCCTCTTTTAAAGACAATCTTTCAAATTGTGGATCATTGCTAGCTTCTTTAATATCTGCTATATCAGACTCAGTAATTTCTATGAGATCCCTTAAATCTTTTAAGGCACCTTGCAGATGATGAGACAACATTTTTAACCCCTATCTTTGTTTATTAAATCTACAATAACTCTTCTGCTATTTTTTGCGAAAGAGCCTCTAGATTGATTTTATACTCACCAGAGTCAAGAGCTTCTTTTATCTGCTCTACCCTGCTAGTATCACCTTGTTTTGAAACATTCGTTGACGCTTTTGCTGTTTCCTTTGATTCACCAAAGTTACTTGCATAAGCACTACGAACTGCAGAACTATTAAGTTGCGAAATCATAATTTATCCTTTCTTGTCTTTATAGATTTTAAACTATACTACTATATCGGCAAAAAAAGAAAAAAATCAACTCTTACGAGAAAGAAAATCATAAAGCATTTGAGAAAATCCAAAGCTTCCTGAACTAGCCTTAGACAACTCATCTCTGTACATAGATTTATATATTTTGTCACCTGGATCATTTTGCTGTGAAAAAAGATTTTTTTCATCTTTCATAGCATTATCCATCAACATCTTAATGATTATAGATTCAAAAGCATCTGTCTGTTCACGCAAACCAACATCATCAACACTGCTGTCTATCTTTGGGATAGTTTTATTTTGCGACATATATTGAGCTTGCATATTTATCGAGTTTGTGCCATACATCTGCTTATCCTTATATTATTTTTAGCTCTGCTGCAATACTTCCAGCACTTTTCATCGCTTCTAAAATTGATATTATATCTTTTGGACCTGCTCCAAGTTTTTGCAAGGAACGAACAATATTTGCTACCGTTGTTGTCCCCTTTTTGGTATAAAGTTCATTTTCACCAAGTCCAATCACCAAATCTTCATCTACAGACATAGAACCCTCAGGCTTTGATACAACATCCTCTTCTAAAATTTTTATAGTTATATCGCCATGTGTTAAAACAATAGGTTTCACCTCTATATCTATTCCAGCAACAATAGTTCCCGTTCTCTCGTTTATTATAATCTTACTTTTAGGTTTATAGTTCATATCTATATCTTGAACCTCAGCCAAAAACTCTATCATACTTCTATTTGCTGGTCTTTTTAGCTTGATTGTTCTAGGGTCCATTGCAACTGCTACCTGCGTATTGTAAAAGCTATTTATCGCTTTTTGAATGGAAACACTATTTTTAAAGTTTGCCTCTTTTAAAGATAGATTTACATACTCTTGATGGTATAGATCTATACCTATCTCTCTTTCAACAATACCACCTGAATAAACTATACCAGCAGTTGGGTGTGACGCTGCTCCTGCACCTCTGGAGTTCTTACCACCAATACTCAAAGGACCTTGTGCTAGTGCATATATTCTACCATCAACCCCTTTTAATGGAGTCATCAATAGTGTACCGCCCTCTAAAGATTTTGCATCCCCTATAGAAGAAACTGTTATATCAAACTTATCACCTTGACGAGCAAATGCACCAAGGTTTGCGGTTACTACAACGGCTGCGGTATTTTTTGATTTTATATCTATGGAGTTCATATCTATACTCATAGCTTTTAACATGTTGGCAATAGATTGAAGGGTAAATTTAGAAGTAGTTCCATCACCAGTTTTTTGAAGACCCACTACAAGTGAGTAACCCAAAATTTGATTATCTCTAACACCTACAATGTTAGCAACATCCGTAATTTTTGTAGCGTAGATAGTGCTAAGAGTAAGCAAGAGTAATATAATAGTTTTCATAGCTTGTCCTTGTTAGCTATAAAATTAGCAATTTCCATTCCATTTTTTCTAAAAAATTTTAAATTAGATATGTTAGGGTGGTATTTCCAAATTTTTTTGATTTTTTTATACTATAGTTTCCTATTTTCTGTGGTATTTCCAAACCACTCATATGCTCTATGATTATCAAATTAGTAAGCTCGCAAGGTATGGATGCTAAAAGAGAGAGCATCTTTTCATATATATCTTCCATCCCCTCTCGTACACTAAACGGAGGGTCTACATAAAAGTATGCTGTTTGTTTGTTTCTTTTTAGTGTAGCTATAACTGCCTCTATATTTATAAAACTGTCTCCACTGTATATCTCACATGCCAAGGAGTCTGTAATAGCTATATTTTCTTTTAATATTTTTAATGCATCCCTATCTTTTTCCATAAATATGATATTTTTTGCTCCTCGACTAAGAGCTTCAAGTCCTATGGAGCCACTACCTGAAAACACCTCTACAAAAGTAGCATCTACGATATCAAACTGTATGGTATTAAAAAAAGACTCTAAAACTATAGATTTTGATGAACGAGTTGTTGTTTTTGATGGTATTTTTAATACTCTGTTTTTAAATTTTCCAGCTACTATTTTTTTTGTAATTGCTTTACTCATCATAAAATACCTTAACCGCTTTTAAAATATTTTGTTGATACTCTCTTGTAAGTTGCTCGATTCGTTTTTCTAAGATACTAAAATCAATTTTTTCATTATTTATATCACTAAGTTCTTTTTGATTTTTTGAAGAAATAGTCTCATATCTACGCTCAAGCGCCAAGACAAGAGCAGACTTAGAAAAAGGCTTTACTAGGTCTGAATCCTTATCTTGAGAGATATAAAAGGTTTTCTCATCATCTTTAACTTTAAAATCACGAACAACGATATCACACTGTTTTAAGGAACTTTGGTAAGATGATAAAAAAAGCTCTAATGATTTTTGTAATAACGGTGATTGGCACTCAACTGCTACTTTCATAAAGCTTCCTTTAAATACTCCTGTGTTCTACTCAGTACCTAACCATTTTTTACCAAGAACTTTCAGTAAACCAACATGTTCAGCTCTATTCATAAAGTTTTGAATCCAGTTTATCATATGTGTATTTTCTGGCGCTACTGCTATACCGATAGGTTCATATGAAAGATTTGAAAAAACAGGGATAAAGCTGTCATTAGGATTTGATGATACAACAGAGGCACAGATAGGATAATCAGTAAGCATAGCTGACACTTTAGAAGTTCTTACTAACTCAACAGCTTCATCTTGTGTAGTAACAGATATTGCTGTCACTTTTGGCATTCCAATCTTAACAAACTGCTCACTAGTTGAACCTTTGATAACCGACATCTTATGAAGAGCACTGTTTAACTCCTCTTTCTCAGCAGATGCCAAGTTTGCTTTTTTTGTAATAAGACATTTTCCAGAAGTCAGATATGGTCCAACAAATGCAACTTTTGCATTTCTTTTTGGTGTTATGGTCATATTAGATATTACAACATCTACATTTCCATTTTTTAACTCACCTAAAAGTTTATCAAAAGGAATAACCTTCACAACAAGCTCAACACCCATAGTTGTTGCCATAGTTTTTGCTAAATCTATATCAAAACCAACAGCATCCTTGCCATCATTAATCGAGCGAGTCATCGGTGTCATATTACCTGATGTACCTAAAACAAGCTCACCTTTTCTTATGATAGACTCCATAGCTGTATTCGCATGTAGTGTTGAAAAGGCAAGAATTGCCAACAATGTAAGTGTAATGATTTTTTTCATCTGTATCTCCAAAATTTTGATGTGCAATTTTACTATAAAATACTTACTT
>JAYEGN010000144.1:0-36295 GCA_034659115.1 Campylobacterota bacterium | reverse complement strand
GAGTGACAGAAGTGTCAGGTCTGGAGTGACAAATACAAACATGGAGAGATTTATACGATTAGTGCAAGAAGTGACGAACCTCCGAGAAGTATAGACTCATACCAAACTCATTAGCAGCTTCGATAATCTCTTCATCTCTTATGCTTCCACCAGGCTCTATAATGTTTTTAACACCAGCTTCAGCAGCCGCATCTATAGAATCACGGAAAGGGAAGAATGCTTCAGAAGCAAGAGCGGCACCAGTTACATCAAGACCCATATCTTTTGCTTTTTTCAAGGCACACCCAGCAGCATCAACACGACTTGTCATACCCATACCAACAGCTACCATTGCTGAGTTTTTCACATACACAACACAGTTAGATTTTGTAAGAGATGCTACTTTATAGGCTATCTCCATATCTTTCATATCTTGCTCACTCGCACGCGTTTTAGACACTAACTTAGCGTTTTTAACCTCATCTGCTCCCACTTTATCGGTATCTTGAAATACAAATCCACCATCTATATGTTTGAAATCTTTTGTATCATTTGCTAAAATAAGTTTATCACTTCCCATCTCAAAAAGTTTAATTCTTTTTTTCTTAGCAAATAGTTCTTGAGCTTCTTCAGTTATTTTACCAGCAATTACAACCTCTAAAAATATCTCATTCATCTTTTTGGCCATCTCTTTGTTTACAATACCATTCACTGCAACAACACCACCAAAAGCAGAAACTGGGTCACACTTAAGTGCTTCAACATAAGCATCAAGTAGATTATCTTTGATTGCAAACCCACAAGGATTTCCATGTTTTGAGATACAAACTGCATTATCATCACCAAAAGCAGCGGCAATCTTAACGGCTCCATTCATATCGTTTAAGTTGTTAAAACTTGCTTCACCTTTAAGTGTTGTAAAGTTATTTGCAAAGTGATTGTCAAACTCATATAAAGCACCTTTTTGATGAGGATTTTCACCATAACGAGTAGCCATTACTTTGTTTCCAACGATAAACTGCTTCTCACCAAAACCCTCATTAAATCGTTCATTCATATAGTTTGCAATCATAGAATCATACGCAGCTGTATGCTCGTAAGCCTTTATCATAAATCCTCTACGGAACTCTTTTGTATTTTTCTCATTTTCTATAGCATCAATTACTAAATCATAATCTACTACATCTGTTACGATAATAACAGCATCAAAATTTTTAGCAGCTGAACGAACCATAGCAGGTCCACCGATATCGATATTTTCTATAATCTCATCAAAATCATCAGTTTTTTGGATAGTTTCTTTAAAAGGGTAAAGATTTACACACACTAAATCGATAGACTCTACACCTAACTCCGCAGCTTGGTCAAGGTGAGATTGTTTATCACGACGGTGCAATATTCCACCGTGAACAAATGGATTTAAAGTTTTTACACGACCCTCGAAACATTCAGGAAATTTAGTAACTTCATCTATCTCTACAGCTTCTATACCAGCTTCAAGCAACTTCTTGAAAGTTCCACCAGTTGAGATTATCTCATAACCATTTTTTACTAAAGAGCTACAAAACTCAACTATGCCTGCCTTATCACTTACACTTACTAATGCTCTTTTCACTATATTTATTTCCTTTTGTATTATATTTTTATTGCCGCTAGATTCCGTGTCGTAGCACGGAATGACGAGAATTAAAACTTAGTTTTAATTACAGAATTTTAACAAACAACTCTTTAGATGATGGTAAACTTTCATCATTTTGCTCCAACTTTGAGTAGTACCACCTTGATAGTTTTCATAAAAATCACAAAATCCATCCATAAAGACCAATTTTGTATATACCAAGTATCTAAATCAACTCTTTGCTTAAATGTCAGCTCATTTCTACCACTAACCTGCCAAAGACCAGTTATACCAGGTTTGACTTTTAAGATAATCTCTTCATTAAGTTTTCCTATCGTAAACTTTTCTATAGGCATATATGGTCGTGGTCCTATAAGATTCATATCTCCACGAAGTATATTATAAAATTGAGGAAATTCATCTAGTGATGTTTTTCTTAAAAAATTTCCTATCTTTGTGATTCTTGGATCTTTTTTATACTTATGGTATAGCTCATAATACTCTACTTCATCTGGATTTTCTTGTAAATAGTTCTCAAGTAATAGATGATTGTCTACATGCATCGTTCTATATTTATAACAACTAAACTCTTTAGAATCCTTCCCAAGTCTCTTCTGTTTAAATATAACAGCACCTTTTGAGTCAAGTTTTACAGCAAAAGAGATAAATATATGCAATAGCAGTGCAAAAGGAAAAATCATAATTACAAGTAGTTTTTCAAAAATATACTTTATCAATATATTTTTACTGTTTAAAAGTCTATTTTCTATATGTATAGCAGACAACCTAATATTTGAATAATCTATAATACTCGCATGTGAAAAATCTAAATGCTCCATATAGGGAATCACATATATATCTTTTGTTTTACTTGCATATTTTTTGATTATCTCCTGTAACTCTGCAACATCAAAACTTTTTGAAGAGATTATAACCATCTCATAATCACTACTACTGTTTTTAAATCCAAAATACCAATTTTTTTCTATCTCATAAGAGAGCACCTCACAAGCAGAGGAGTTAGCAACTACTTTTACTCCCAATTTAAAATAATCCAATCTAAAGAGTAGATTTTTAGATATTCGCTTAAAAAACGGAACACTAAAGAGTGCCACTACAAAGAACATAAGTATAAATACCCTAGAGTACTCATCTGACATCTTTGTGAGTGTTATCACGGTAAAAACAGCCAAAAAAGAGAAAATCAACCCCTTAAATACTCTCTTGGTATCTCCCCAAAAATCATGCCTAGTAAAATATATCTTTTCAAATAAAAAAACAAAAAGAGAGATAATAATAATCCAATAATATTTTTGAAGCTCCTGCATCTCAAAAAGAGGTAAAAAACTGGTAAAAAGATTGGTTCTAAAATATGCGGCTAACTCTAAAGCAAAATAGAGTGCTAGTAAGTCTATACAAAATAGAATTAACGAAAGTACATAAGAAGAGGGATTAAATTTATCTATATTCATAGATGAAATTATACTATTACATAGTGCTATTTTTTATTAATATCTATAAATTCTTTCATCTCTTGTTTAAATCTTTTAGTTGAATAGCTTTGTACCTCTTGAGATATTTTTTTATAATCAAAACAAAGAGCTTCAAACTCCTCTACTGCAGCAACAATATCCTCTTTGTTCTGCTTTTTAAAATGCACACCATTTTGTTTATGAATCACGGTTTCTGCTGTTCCTCCATCATCTAAAGCTATAACGGGTGTTCCACATGCAAAAGCTTCTATAGGAACAATACCAAAATCTTCTATAGCAGCATAAACAAAAGCTTTTGCTCTTTGCATGTGATAAAGCAACTCTGTTTTATCTCTATAGCCTAAGAGTCTAATGTTATCTTTTGCTATTTTTTTTATATTTTCATAGTCATCCCCACTGCCGATGACTACAAGCTTTTTATCAGGCATCTCATTAAATGCTTCAACAATTAGTTTTGTCTTTTTATAGGGAACTAATCTTGAAGCAGTTAGATAAAAATCTTCTTTTTGCTCATATAGTTTAAAACTATCTACATCTACGGGAGGATAGATAACACTAGATTTTCTATTATAGATTTTTTTAATTCTGTTTTGTACAAATTTTGAATCTGCTATAAAGTAATCAACACTATCAAGATTACCAATATCCCACTTTCTGATATATTTGAGTGTTTGCTGTACCAAAAACTTTTTGGGTTGCATAAGATTGGATGTATACTCATCATAAAGATCCCAAGCATATCGAATTGGTGTATAGCAGTAAGATATATGGAGTTGATTTTTATCTGTTTTAACGCCCTTAGCAACTGCCCAAGAACTACTAATAACCAAATCATAAGAACTCAAATCAAAGCTCTCTATCGCTTTTGGAAATAGTGGTAGATAATTTCTAAAATGTTTTTTTGCAAATGGAAGTTTTTGTATAAATGAGGTCTTTGCAAATTTTGAATTTAAGACAAGCTTTCTATCTTCATCATTTAAAAAATCTACTATTGAAAATATATCAGCATCTGGATACATATCTATAATTGCTCTTAGAACCTTTTCCGCTCCAGCATCCGTAACTAACCAATCATGAACAATTGCTATTTTAGGCTTCAAACATCTCTCGTAGTGTTTGCTTAAACTCTTTTTGTTCTACGAATCCTATCAAACTAAAAAGCTTTTCTTGACTTCCTGTGAGATGCTCTATCTCACCCTTTCTCACAAAATCAGGATTTACTTTTACTTCTATATCGTATCTTGCTATCTCATTCATCATATCTATCACACTTAAAAGTTTTATACCTCTATTGGAGCATATATTTACAACTTGGGATGATATATCTGACTCTAAAAACTTCTTATAAATTTCGCATACATAACTCACATCGTTAAACTCTCTGCTTACATGTAAGTTTCCTAGCTCTATCTCTTTTTGATTTTCTTTAAAGTGTTTTATGATTTTTGGTATCAAAAAATGTTCTTCTTGCCCAATACCTGTATAATTAAATGGTCTTGTGATGATAATATCTAGTTTATTGAAGTAGTTTTTTGCCATCGATTCCATCGAATACTTACTAGCCCCATAGTGGTTTGCTGGCATAGGACAAAGACTCTCATCTAGTAACTCAACACCTTGATTGCCATACACAGTTGCACTACTTGCTAAGATAACTTTTTTTGGATTTTGTTTTAGATGAGTTAAAGCCTCCAATATATTAAGTGCTCCTATAGTATTTATGCTATAGAAGTCTTCATTATGTCCATGTGCAGGAAAAGATATACCAGCTAATGATATGATATAGTCTGGTATAACCTCACCAAGAACATATTCAATATCTGCTCTGTAGGTGATATCTACTTGGTAAATATCATCTTTTTTATCTGTATATGAAGTTCCGTACAGTTCATACCCAGCACTTTTTAAATATTTTGCAAGATAGTTTCCAGTAAAACCATCAATACCAAAAATAAGGACTTTTTTAGAAACTAAATCCAATCTTATTCCTTCTTAAATCTTCTTTTACCATCATACTACATAACTCTTCAAGTCTACATGTAGGCTCCCAACCTAGTTCATCTTTTGCTTTTTTAGGGTCTCCTATAAGAAGATCTACCTCTGCTGGTCTATAAAATTTAGGATTTACTCTAACAACTACTTTGCCAGTAGCCATATCTTTTGCAATCTCATTTTCTTCACTACCCTCAAACACTAATTCAACATCTATCGCTTTAAATGCCATCTTAACAAAATCTCGAACTCTCTCAGTTCTATTTGTTGCCAATACATAGGTATCTGGTCTATCTGCTTGCATCATAAGATACATGCCTTCAACATAATCTTTTGCAAATCCCCAATCTCTTTTAGCATCCATATTACCAAGCTCTAAACACTCAAGTTTACCAAGTTTTATTTTGGCTACCGAGTCTGTTATCTTTCTTGTTACAAACTCTCTACCTCTTAGAGGTGATTCATGATTAAACAGTATACCACTACAGCCAAAGATGCCATAAGATTCTCTATAGTTTATAACCATCCAATGAGCATAAAGTTTAGCCACTCCATAGGGACTTCTTGGATAAAATGGAGTACTCTCTTTTTGAGGTATCTCTTGAACCTCACCAAACATCTCCGATGTTGAAGCTTGGTAAAACCTAATAGTTGGGTCTACTATCTTGATAGCTTCAAGAAGATGAACACACCCAAGTCCAGTTATATGAGCAGTTGCTAATGGTTGCTCAAAAGAAACACCAACAAAACTTTGTGCTGCTAGATTGTATATCTCATCAGGTCTTATGCCCATAACCATACTTATACTATTTGCTTGATCGGTTAAATCATACTCTATAAGATGAAGGTTTGAGGCATTATAGATCCCTAACTCTTCTAATCTCCAAAAATTCACCGAAGATGTTCGTCTGTAAGTGCCATATACCTCATAGCCCTTAGATAACAAAAGTTGGGCTAAGTAAGCTCCATCTTGTCCTGTAATTCCGGTTACTATAGCTTTTTTCAAAATAGTTTCCTTGTGTGTTACTGTACTAATCTGTCTAATATATCTATATTGCCAAAGCTATTAGTAACTATCAAAAGACCTATATATGAGTCTACAAGCTCATATATATTTTCAATATATTTGTATCTTACTTCAAAATAACGAACTTTTGCATCGCTGAGATCTACAATACTCTTTAAACCATGATCATAACCTTGATCAACTGACTCCACATAAAGTTCAGCAGACTCTAAAGCCTCTTTATACATAGCCACCGAATCTACAGATGCTTCAAACAGGGCTAAATACTCATTATATTCAACTCGAACCTCTTTTTTTGTACGAAGCAAATCCTCTTGTGCAGCCTTATGAAGTAGCTCTGAAGATGCTACTCTTGATGAAACATATCCACCGCTATAAATTGGTATATCTACTGTAAGCATAAGGTATTTAGTGCTATCATAAGGTGCATCTATAGTAGGATCATCTGTATCAAATTTTGCATATGACCCAGCAAGATTCACAGTTGGAAGATGTCCATCACTAGCGATCTCCATCTCACCTTTAGATATATCAATCGCGACCTGAGCTTGTTTTACTTTCAATGATTCTTTATCATTTCCAACCGTTTCTTTCATGGTGTCTATCATATCTAAAATAGATTTATCAGAATCGATAGTTGGCAATTCATAATCAACATCACCTATATATTGCTTGAGTTTTAAATCATACACATTATATAACTTTTTTTCTCTATCAAGGTCTATCTGTGCTGCATTATAATCAACTTTTACTTCAAGCAGATCCATCTTATTGGATAGATTAAGTTCATATTTTCTTGTTAGTTCTTGAAGTTTTGCTTTATTAAAAGAGAGATATGATTCGTATAGTTTAATCTTATTTTTTGATTTTAAAAGATTCAAATATGATCCAAAAACTTCTTGAGCTAACTCCTCCTTTTTCACTTTAACACCAAATTTAGAATATTCACTTCTTGCTTCTTGTGTGTTTATTCTTGAATATACCTCTGCATTATATACCGATTGTTGCAAAGTTGCTGTTGCATTGAACAAACCTTGTCTTATAGTATCTCTTGCTGTATCATTATATGTATATTCAGACTTTTTATAATACCCAGAGAGTTTAATTTGAGGATAAAGCTGTGATTCTTCCTGATTTATCTTCTCATCATCAGCCTGAGATGAATAAACTTGTGCCTTAATTCCATTGGAATTTTGCAAAGCTAAGTCATAAGCTGAAGAAAATACTAAAGGTTCTGCATGCAGGAAACTTAGCGCTATATTTAGCACTAAAGCTCCTACTAGAAACTTACTATTCTTCATTTAAACTTCCCTTTAACATCTGAGTAAAAGGTTTTACAAGATAACTCAGAGCTGTTCTATTTCCAAGTTGAATCATTACCTGTGCAGGCATACCAGAAACTAACACAAAATTGTTCTCTTTTAAAGTTTCTAGTCCCTCTTTAGTAACTGCAACTTTTGCTTCATAATATGGTAAGCCTGTAACTTCATCTATAAAACTATCCGCTGATACATGTACAACTTTACCACGAATCACTTTTACCTGCTTTAAATTAAATGCTGAGAACATAATATCTGCTACTAAGCCAACTCTTACTTTGTCTATATCAGTAGTTTGCACCTGAGCAATTACTAAAAGTTCTGAATCATCTGGTATGATTTCAAGAACAGGATTACTTGGGTTTATAACACCACCAACTGTATGTAGACTCAGTCCAACTACTGTACCGTCTATAGGTGCAATAATATTAGTTCTCTCAAGAACATCTTCATTAGAGATAATCTTTGACTTCAGATCAGATATAAGAGTTTTAGTTTCTACATATCTTTGTAGTGTTTCTTTTTTAAACTCTTTTTCTCTCAATAGTTGCTGTGTCTGAGTCTCATTAATCTGCTCATTTAATTTTGCTATCTCAGAGTTTGTATTAGCTAAATCACCTTCTATATTAGTTACCTCTCTCTTTAACTCTCTAATTCTTTGCTTATCAACAAGCTTCTGCTTATACAAGGATTCCCACTCTAATTTCTCTTCATTTATAGATGCTAATCTTTTTTGCTTACTTTTGATAAGTGCTTGCAAACCGTTGATCTGATTTTCGAGCTGAACAATTCTCTTATCTGAAATGATTTTTTCATGTTCAATAGTTTTTGTTGTTGTATCAAATATATTTTGCTGATCTTTTATTGCACGCTGATCCGTTAACTCTTGAGGAAACTCTATAGAAGTTTTTTCATCCCTTTGAGCTTTTAATCTTGCAAAAAGTGCGATCGCATCTTGATACTGAGCCAATAAAATATCAAGTTGTGCCTTTATCTGTACATCTCTTAATTTAAGTAAAATTTGACCTTTTTTTACCTTATCGCCATCTTTAACATAGATAGCGGTAACCTTTCCACCCTCTAAGTGCTGAATAGTTTTTTTATCTAAATCCGCAGAAACCGTTCCTGTTGCAACAGATGAACTTGCCAATGGAGCAAAAGCCATCCATCCACCTATAAGACCAAAAACGATAAAGATAATTGCTAGTCCAAATTGAATTATTTTTGAATCATCAGATGATGGTCTTGTAATTTCATTATTTTCTGTACTCATCTCTAACTCCCTGGCTTACTAAGCGATATTTTCGGTGCAGACTGAGCAGCACCCTGTATCGCCGGTTGTGCTTTAGCTTGTGCTTGTTTTGCTGCTTCAGCCATTTTTGCTAAAACCTCATCTGTATTGCCATAAGCTTCTAAAACACCCTGCTTAATAACTGCTAGTTTATTTGTAACTTGCAATATACTTGGTCTATGAGTAACTATGATTACTGTTGTTTCAAGTTCTTTTAAAGTTTGAATCGCTCTAATAAGAGCCTGCTCTCCTTGATCATCAAGATTTGAGTTTGGCTCATCCAAAACAACCAGTACTGGATTATCATAGATAGCACGAGTAAAACCGATGCGTTGTCTCTGCCCACCAGAGAGAGTTGCACCACCAGCACCTATCTTAGTATCATACCCATCAGGAAGTCTTAAAATCATCTCATGTGCACCTGATTTTTTTGCAGCTTCTACTACTTTTTCAGGATTAACCTCATTAAATCTTGCTATATTTTGACTGATTGTTCCCTCAAATAGCTCAATATCTTGAGGCAGATAACCTATATGTTTCCCTAAGAGTTCCTTATCCCACTGATGTATATCTGCTTTATCTAATCTTGCTTTACCTTGAACCAATGGCCAAAGCCCTAAAATAATTCTTACTAACGATGATTTTCCAGCTGCTGATGGTCCTATAATTCCAACAACATCACCTATCTCTACTTTCATGGAGATACCTTTAATAGAAGGCTGTTTAGCACCAGGAGGCACAACGACTACGCCCTCAAGCATTATCTCACCTTCAGGACTTGGTAGCTCCATATATTCATCATTCTCAGGAAACTCTTTTAATAATTCATCCAATCTTTTATAAGATGTTCTAGCACTTCCAAAACCTTTCCAGCTACTAATCATTAGGTCAAGCGGAGCTAAAGCTCTACCCATAATAATTGAACCTGCTATCATCATACCAGCACTTACCTCATCTTGTATAGCTAACCAACCACCAAGACCTAGCATAAGAGACTGAAACATCATTCTTGAACTTTTTGATATATTTGCCCACATGCCAGCTTTATTACTAGCTTCACTTTGTGCAGTTAAAAAACCAAAATATCTTTGTTGCCACATGCTCTGTATATTACTTTTCATACCCATCGCATTGATTACTTCTGCATTTCTTAAGTTTGAATCTACATATATTGTAGATGCTCTATTTAGATTATTTGCTTCTAAAAGTTTCTCTTTTGTTGAGTACTCATTAGTTATGGCAAGTGCTATCAATACAAGAGCTGCAAAAATAGCAAAATAACCAAACAGAGGATGAAATACAAAAAGCACCGCTATATATATAGGTATCCATGGAGCATCAAAAAATGCAAAAAGACCATTACCAGTCATAAACTGTCTTACTGATGTCAAATCAGATAGTGCAAGTGATGATGCTTTTCCGGGGTACTTATTAGCCACCTTGAAAAGAGTATCAAAAATTCTATCTCCAAGCAGTGAATCTATCTTGTTTCCTATCTTTACAAGTACTTTTGATCTAACTATCTCAAGAAGTGCCATTGTAATAAATAGAACCACTACTATTCCTGTAAGCATATAAAGTGTGCCTTCACTTCTACTTGTCATAACTCTATCATATAGCTGTAACATGTACAAGGGTGGAACTAACATCAGCAAGTTTACAAAGAAACTAAAAAAACCAACTATATAAAATGATTTTTTAGATGCTAAAAGGGCTTCTTTTAGTTCTGATACCTCTTCGCCTTGCTTGTTTTGTGTATTATTGCTCATTAAGATTCCTTAACTTTGTCTCGCATGTGCTAAATCAAATAGTTTTTGAATATTCTCAAGTGACTTAAGGTGCATGTTAATCAATTCGATAATACCATTTCTAACCCAATTAGCTAAAACATCATCACTCAACTTGTTAAGTTTTTCCTTATTTACAACTTTAAATCCACCAATAAGAACTTTTTTCTCATCACCTTCACCAACAGATATCTCTCTATCTTCAAGTATCCCACTATCTGCAATTATTTTAGCTACATTTTGTGTAACATACATCTGTTTTTCAGCCGTAGTTAAAAACTCTATCGCATTCTCAAGTGTTTCTGATTGTCCACCATCTTTTTTGAAAAGCTTTTTACCTTTTGATTTTGAAAATAGTGATGAATCTTCATCTATAAGTATAACTTTTTGATCTGGATTATCTTTAGTGCCAGCGATTGAAAATGGATATTTTCTTAAAAATACAGGAACATATGGAGTGATCCATTTATTATCAGCGTTGATCGCTAAACTATCTCCACCAAGTGTAACTATAGTTACTAAAGATGGCTTTTCATTTAGAGTAAACACTACAGGAAACTCTGCGCCTACTAAAGGTACCTCATTTGCAACTAACTCTATAAATCCTGTTTGTTTTGCGAAAGATAGATTTTCTAAAGGACTAACCTTTAACTCTTTGTGTTTTTCTTTATCTAATACTACTAAATTCTTATACATTTTTTTCCTTTTTTCTTGTGTTTGTTTTTTTGGACGACCTCTATTTTTAGAAGTAAGCGTCATTCCTATCTCCTCTTCTATATTTTGTATAAAAGAGTTGCTGCCGGTTACTAACTGTTTTTCCAAGCAGGTAGATATAAACTCACCTGTTTTTAAATCCATTTTTAAGTTAAAAAGCTCTAAATATTTTTTGAGCCTTTTATCATCTGTAAAGCCTAGCTTTTTATATAGCTCATGCTGAGAAACGATGGTATCTTTTTTATTAAAAAGATTTTTACCTACACTACTAAATCTATAATCTTGTGAGGTTTTTTTTTCAATATATTTCATAATATTAAAAAGAAAAAGTTCATCTTCAACCAGCGATGACTTAAAGCGTCCTTCCCATAGCGTTCCAGTCCTAGAATACTTTTTATTATAATAGCCAACATATTTTCTACCTAAACTTTGCATAAACTTTGACAAACTATCTGCATGTGTAGGAGTTACTAAGAATTCAAAATACTGAGGCATCAATATATAAGCGTGAATTTTTATAGGGTGTTCACTGTTTAACTGCTCCAACATAAGCATAAATGTTTCATAATCTGATTCATCTTGAAAAAGAATCAAACCGTTTAAACCCTTTAGTATAATATGCTGAGAGCAGTTTTGAACAAAAACTCTAACTTTTCGTGCCAAGTATATCTCCTTATTTGCTATTTCAAAAGGAATTATAGTGGAACTAAACTTTATTCTATATTAATTTACTCCGACCCCAATAAAATATAACTTAAATAGGGTCGGAGTTTAGTTTATGGGTCGATTACTTCCTACACCACACACTTACATGTGAGAGTGTATGTTGGTATTTTCTTTGAGTCTCTTTTATAACAAACTCTAAATCTTGAAGATGGATTAATTCAAACTTATCGCTGAGTATCTCTTTGAGAGTATCTATAGTTCTTACCTCATTGGTATTTTCATCTATATATCCACCAAGCCAAAGCTCTTTTTTTGTAGAACTCTCTTGCCATGTATATGGAGAGCTTATTATTAAAACTCCATCTTTGTTTAATCTCTCATCAATCGTTTCTAAAAAGAGCCGTGGATTATAGAGCCTATCGATAAGGTTTGTTGCCATAATCATATCGTAGGAGTTAAAGTTTGGTTTTAGATTACAAGCATCACCCTGCCAAAATGAAACTTTTTCTTGTATCTTTTCATAACCAAGTTCCTCTATTGTTATCTTTTTATTTTCTACAATTTCACCCTCTTGACATGTATGAAAAGCAACAAAGCCATTATCCTTTAATTTAGCACCAACTTGAACAAAACGAACAGAGAAATCAACTCCTTGCACCTCATCAAAACTTTTTGCAAGCTCAAAAGTTGCTCTACCAGTAGCGCAACCTAAGTCCAATGCTTTGCTTGTGTTTTTAGTAAATTTTGAAGCGATCTTTGCCATCTCTATAGCAAAATTTTTAACTCCAAAGTGAGTATCTCCATATTGAAACTCACAGTATTGAGAGACTAACTCATCACTTTCATAGATATCTTCTTTATCTTCATCAAAAGAGTTTGAAACAACATATCTAAATCCAGCAAATTGAGGAAAATGTTTTCTAAAAGCATAACGAGAGTGCTTCATAATCAAGTTGCCGCTACTTGCCCACGATGAACCCAAAACCAATGCATGCTTTTCATCAAAGGTTGGTGTAGAAAAATCATCATAAGCCTTATGAACCTCAAAACCACTAAAAGCTCTAATGGGTGTGCGACTCCACTGCCAAACATTTCCAACCACATCATATATACCATTAAAACTAAATTCATCCACAGGACAACTGCTTGAATAATGGTAAAAATTTATATTTGCCCTACTCTCATGAAACTTAGGTATATCCTCCAATGATGCATGATTGTAGATAGCTCTGTATTCAAGCTCACTTGGAAGCAGATATGTAATAGAATCTTTTTTACTCCTATACCTACAAAATGCTTCTGCTTCTAGTGCATTTACTTCAACTGGAAAGTTTAGTGGCATATCTATGAGATCACATAGCGTTCTATATCTATAAGTATCGCCATCTTTTACCCAAAAAGAGGGATGTTTTTGTCCAGATATTTTTAAAAAAGAGAGCCCCTCATCATCCCAGTATTCTTCACAATCATAGCCATTAGCATAAACAAATTCCATAAACTCGCCATTGCTAACAAGAAATTTTGAAGTTTGAAAATCCATAACATCTTCTTCATAATTTCCATATTCATTGTCCCAGCCATAAAGATTATGTGATCTCTCTTTTCCAAGTTTTATATTTCGAGCCCTCACATGCACTAGTTCATTTAAAGGAGCATCGGTACTATTTTCACACAAGATAAACTCATCCACATCTTTAACCCTCTCTAATGGCATTTGACGATGAAGCACCAGTGAAGTTTCTATATGTATGCGTTCATGTTCTATGCCCATAAGAATTATCCACATGTCAGAATCTTGTGTGATAGGAAGAGTGAGTGGTAGGTTCATTATCAGCTCATCTATCAACTCTTTTACTTTTAAGCGATAGGCTCTCACTTCATCTACGAGTGGCCAAGAATAGTGAGATGATTCCATATCATCCCAAGCCATTTCATCCACTCCAACAGCAAAAATTGATTCAAAATCTGCATCTATTCTATTGTCTATAATCTTCATAGCGATAAGCTTATTTATAAAAAATGTTGCAGTATGCCCAAAATAAAATATCATCGGATGACGAGTTGGCTCCGATTTTTCATAAAATACGGAATCATCTTTTAAAAGGTCAAATACTTTTTCATACAATGTATATGTATTATGAAAATACTTTTTTATCTCTAAGCGTTTTGCTTGAACATCATCACCATCAAGTGTTATTGGATATGAACTAAGTTTACTCACATGTAGCCTTTATATTTGTTATAATAATTATATGAAAATTATTCAAAGTAATTTATTAAATAGCTTTTGTAATATTACACATGCTTTTACTACTAAAGAGTTTGGTAATTTAGCATTTCATGTGAATGATGATATTAGAGCTGTTAAACAAAACCATAAAAATCTATCAAAAACTCTGAATTATAGCAAAATAACACTTGTTCATATGAAACAGGTACACTCCAATATTATTCATATCGTAGATGAATATGATAATTTTAACAATCCGCCTACATGTGATGCTCTCATAACAGACAGAATAGAAACACCTCTCATGGTAATGGCTGCAGATTGTAGCCCAATCCTCTTTTATGACAAAAAAAACAGAGTTATAGCGGTCGCACATGCAGGAAGAAAAGGTGCATTTTCAAACATTGTAAAAAATGTCATAAATAGCTTTCAAAACAACTATAATTCAGATGCAAAAAATATATATGTAAGCATTGGAGCTAATATAGGCAGTTGCTGCTACAGGGTTGGTGATGAAATTTATAGAGAAACTAAAAAACTAAATCTAGATTATGCTATCAAAAAGAAATCTAAAAACTACTACCTCGATATCAGAAAAATTTTAAAAAAACAACTGCTAAGTTCTGGGATTATTGAAAAAAACATTGAAATCTCAAATGACTGCACATGCTGCATAAGTGATAAATATTTTTCCTATAGAGCAGATAGTTTAACAGGTAGATTTTGTGGTGTTATACTCTTGAAAAAAATCTAACAAACAGCCTTTAAACAACTCTCTTTGCCAACTGCATAGGCAAAAGACCTAAAGACTCTTCAACTAATTTTGTATTTCCATGAGTGATAAAGTTGTCGCCATATTCAAAACTTACTACCTCTACATGTAGAATCTTTTCATCTGCTAAAAACTCCGATATCGCACTGCCGACACCACCCATTTTGGAACTATCTGAAAATATAAACCATTTTTTATGTCTTTGTGCCATCTCTCTTAACATCTCTTTATCCAATGGCTTTACAAATCTAAGGTCTAGTATACTCAGATCACTCTGTACATGTAGTGCTGTTTCATAAGCACGACCTACTCCATTTCCATAACCTATAAAAAGTATATCACTACTATTAAAACGGAGTAGCTGAGACTTTCCTAGCTCAAACTCTTGTGATTGGGGTAGGTCTGTTGGGATAAAGGAACCTCTTGGGTATCTCAAAGAACAAGGGTGATTAAACTCCGATGCAAACCTCATAGCTTGATGAAAACTTAGTTCATCTCTTGGAGCAAAAAGAGTCATATTTGGGATGCCCCGTAAAAAATTTATATCAAAAACACCCTGATGAGTTTCTCCATCTTCACCAACTATTCCAGCACGATCGAGTGCAAAAACCACTGGCAGATCCATCAAACATGTATCATGAATAACTTGATCAAATCCTCGTTGTAAAAATGTAGAGTAGATAGTACAAAAGGGTTTAAAACCCTCTTTTGCTAAAGCGCTCATGCTTGTTACTGCATGTTGTTCTGCTATGGCTACATCCCAAAACCTATCCGGATAGGTATCCATAAGTTCACTTAAGCCTGTTCCACTTGGCATAGCAGCGGTAGCACCAACTATCTTTTCATTCTCTTTTGCAAGAGATAAAAGTGATTCAGTATATATTTGAGTTGCACTCTTGAGTAAACTTTTTTTAGAACTTGCTCCATTACTTAGATCAAATGGACCAACACCATGCCATTTTTCCTCTTTGCCCTCAGCTATGCTATAACCCTTACCCTTAAGGGTCTGACAATGAACTATAACCGGCTTATTAAGATCTTTAGCTTTTTGTAAAATATCTATAAGTGACTCTATATTATGTCCATCAATAGGACCGATATAATCGATACCCATCTCTTCAAACATAATTCCAGGAGTGATAAGCTTCAAGCTCTCTTCCATTTTTTTAGCAATATAATGAGCACCATCTCCAAAATTATCTACAAAGTTCTCGGTATGCTTTTTAAATTTTTGATAAAAAGACCCAGCCATAGCAGAGCTTAACATTCTACTCATTGCACCTATCGGTTTTGCTATACTCATCTCATTGTCATTAAGTATGATAACCATCGGGTATTTTCTATCACCCAACTCATTCAATGCTTCATAAACCATACCTGCTGTCATTGAACCATCACCTATCATAATAACAGGTATTCTTGAATCTTGCTCACCTTTAAGAGCTATTGCCTTAGCAGCCCCAACACCCAAAGAGATAGAGGTTGAACTATGTCCAGCCACAAAATAATCGTGTTCACTTTCACTAGGCTTTGTATATCCACATGTACCGTTAAACTCTCTAAGTGTATCAAAAGCTTTCCATCTATCAGTAAGTAGTTTATGTGCGTATGCTTGATGCGATACATCAAATATAAAGGGATCTTTAAATGAATCAAACACTTTGTGCATCGCCACTATAAGCTCTGTTGCACCAAGCGTTGAGCTCAGATGCCCACCATTTTTACTAACTACCCTTAAAATCTCTTCTCTTATATCTTCACAGAGAACCTCTAACTCTTTTGTACTTTTGTCTTTAATATTCATATTGTTTTATTCACTTAAGGCTGCTTTTTTTACTCTTTGAAATCTTTTAGAAATTTGTGCGTCTATATTTCCTGCATCACTTATGGCGATAACACCACCTTCACTCACAGCACTATCAGATATAACTTCTATATGCTCTAATGAACCTATATTTTTAGAGATATCTCCATGGTTGATTGGATTTACTTTAAGTGTTATCTTCGATGCACTTTGTAACTCTTTAATTAACTCACTTGATAAAATTTCAGCTATTTTGCTAGAATTTTCACCTAACTCCACAGTAATAACCTCTTGAGATATATCTATGGCTGCACCAATTAACTCACTTTTTATACCTTCTAAGGCTTTTTCATATTCTGTCGCTGAGCTATTCAAAGTAACTATTGAATCAGACAACTGGGCTAAAGTATTTGTCATATCAGTTTTATCATCTACCTGCAATCTTTTCTTACCAACCTCTACACCCTCATTGAATGATTCCTCTTTAACTTTTAAAAGTTCATCCTTATGCTCTTGACTCATCGCTTCTAATTTCATCTGAAGTTTTATAAAATTTGATGACATGTCATCTGTTTTTTTCATCAAAGACTCTATAAGGGACTCTTTGGAACTGTTGCTTAGCGCACTCGAATCTATCACTTCATCATCTTCTATACTATCTAATTTATTCTCAGTTTCTGCCTCTATTGGCATCTCTTCACCACTGCCACCCATAGCCAACACTTTAAAATTATACTTATTTACATTATGTTTTGCTAATTTATCACTTGTTATCACTATAGCCATTATCTACCTACTCTACCATCTCATCACTTGAACCCATCTGGATTGTTCCAGCTTCAGCAAGTCCATTAACGACTTCAACAATAGCTCTTTGGGCAGTTTCAACATCTTTCATCTTAACAGCACCAAGAAATTGCATCTCCTCTTCAAAAGCTTCTTTAGCTCTCTCACTCATCGCAGAGAAGAATTTCTCTTTAAGATCTTCAGCTGAACTTTTCAGAGCGAGCATAAGATCTTTTTTGTCAACACCTTTGAGTATCTCTGCAATAGCATTTCTATCAAGTGTAACTATATCTTCAAAAGTAAACATCATCTCTTTAATCTGAGTTGCAAGCTCTTCATCTACCTGCTCAACTTGAGAAAGTGTAGATTTTGCTGTTTTTACACCAAGCTTATTAAATATATCTGCAACAGCTCTGGTTCCACCAACTTCCACTTTGTATGAAGCAAGTGATTCTAGTTTAGACTCTAGTACTGCTGAAACTCTTTTAATAACAGAAGGGGATATATCTCCAAGTTTTGCCATCCTCATAGCAACCTCAGAACGAAGATCATCTGAGAAAAACTGTAGAGTGTCAGCAGCTTCTGTTGGATCCATATGAGCCAATATAAGAGCTATTGTCTGAGGATGTTCATGTTGAATAAAATCTGAAAGCTGCTGCGGTTTAATCTTTGAAAGATATGAAAAATTTTGAGTATTTTGCATGCTTTTTGAAAGCTTATCTAAAACTTTTTTTGCTTCTTCTGGACCCAAGGTTCTATACAAGAGTTCTTTTGCATACTCCATACCGCCAGTAGTGAGAAATTGACCAGATTGAAAAATCGCATAAAACTCTTCTAAGATAGCAGTTGCAACTGCCTTATCTATACTTCTGCTACTTGCAATATACTTAGACACTTCTGTAATTGATTCAACATTCAGATTCGCAAACACCGCTGCTGTAGCTTCCTCACCCAGTTGCATCAACAATAAAGCAACTTTTTCTGCCATACCCATCTCGTCAAAAGATGCTTGTTGTGTTGGAGTTAAACTCATTAATTACTAGCCTTTTCTCTTGTACCGTCATTTTCTGTTAAAAGTGATTGAAGCATTGCTGCTGTTTCTTCAGGAGTATCTTCGACCATTGTTCTAACTTTTTCAAGCAAAACATCATGTTTAAGTTCATCTTCGTTGTAGCCATCACCTACGCCAAGTTGGCTCTCAACTTTTTTACGCATCTGCTGAACTTTTTCTACTAAATCTTCCTCTTCATCATCCTCTATGTCAAGTTCAGGACGATCAAGCGTATCTTCCTCTTTTGATACCTCAAGCATTTTAAAGGCAAATGGAGATATAATTTTTTTATAAAGAATAAGAAGCAATATAAGCACAAAAAGATATTTAAATAAACCAGAAAAAGGTGCCAAATAGGTTTGACTAAATGAAACTGCTTGAGAAACACCATCTGGCTCATTGCTAGAGTTATCTCTTTTAAACTGTAGATTGACTACGCTCATCTCATCACCTCTAGCCTTATCGATTCCAACTGAACGGCTTACAAGTGAACTTAGAGCTTCTAAATCACTCTCTTGTAGTGCTTCATACTCTACTTCAGTTGTTGGATTGCCCTCTTCATCTAGCTTATATTTATACTTTCCATCTACAATAACAGCCGCATTAATACGCTTTATGCGGGCAAATTGAGATTTTGTTGTTAATACTGTTTTACCAACCTCATAGTTCGTTGTCCCTGTGTTTTTTTCATATTTTTCACTAGATTGCTCACTTTTTAATCCCTGAACAGGACCTATATTACTGACAGTTCCAGGAACTCCACCAACCTCTTGAGGAGTTGCTCCCTCTCTTTTTTCTTCACTTACCTGCTCGCTCCTAACAACATTCTCCGGATCATATGTTTCAGATGTAGAGTTTTTTATGGAAAAATCAAACTCAATAGTCACCTGTGCGACTACTTTTTTATCTCCTCCAACAAAGGGTGAGATAACCTGTATGATTTTTTGTTGCCTTTTTCTCTCCTCTTTTGTCTTAAAGTTTTGCTGAACTGTTGAGAGTTCACCCATTTGAGCCATCTCATCTTCATCACCTAAAGTTTCACCATAACTATTTACAAGCATAACGCTTGATGCACTCATCTTGGGAACAGCAGATGCAACAAGATTTTTAATACCCCGTACCTGCTTAGAGGAAAGTCTTTGTCCCTCAACAACATCTATCATAACAGAAGCAGTTGGATTAGTCTCTTTTTCAATAAAAACTGTTTTTTTAGCAATAGCTAGACTTACACTAGCACTCTGGATAGGACTCAGAGCATTTATAGTTCTTGAGAGTTCCCCTTCTAATGCACGATGG
Organism: Campylobacterota bacterium; assembly: GCA_034659115.1. GTDB lineage: Bacteria > Campylobacterota > Campylobacteria > Campylobacterales > Sulfurimonadaceae > Sulfurimonas. The sequence goes on along the minus strand of JAYEGN010000144.1, from coordinate 16,470 downwards.
TATTTAACATTTTGATCAAAACTAGTTGCTCCAAACTCCTGTGTATCAAACAGCTCAAAGCCAACTCCATTATTTTCAGGAATACCCATCGATGCTATAACTATTCTTTCTTTATAAAGAGCCGATTTTGGTACTTTAATGACATTGCCATCTTCTAGTTTATATGGTATATCATCTTTTTCTAGCTGAGATATAACCTTAGCAGCATCTTGAGAACTTAAAGATTTAAAAAGGATTTCATATCTATCATCTGCAGATTTTTCGGCAGTATACACAACCAAGAAGATTAAAAAAGCCACTATGCCTGTAATAGCTAATGCTATGATAATCTTTTGCTGTTTTGTTAACTTAGCATAAAGAACAACAAGTTGTGAAAAAAGTACCTTAAAATCCATCAAATTTCCATCTATTATTATAAAATTTCAGAAGCTAGCGTAAAAAACATACTGTTTTGATCAGCTGTTCCAACAGTGACTCTTATCGCATTCATTCCATAACCACTTAAATCTCTCACTATCATACCTTTTTGTAAAAGCAGGTTAGAAACCTGCGTAGCATTTTGGTTTTTATTTAACACTAAAGTAACAAAATTTGTATAACTCTCAATTATATCTATATTTTGCTCCTGTGCAAAATTCTCATAGCGTTTCATCTGAGTAAAATTATCGACTACACTCTTTTGAACAAACTCTTGATCACCTAAAGCTATCGTTGCAGCTTCTAGTGATAGCGTTGTTATATTAAATGGTGGTCTAAGCTTATATAATTGATTGATAATTTTACTATCAGCTATGCCATAACCAACACGCATACCACCAAGTCCATAAGCTTTTGAAAAAGTTCCTAAATAGATTACATTTTTAAACTCTTTGATTAACTCTTTTGGAAATATAGCCTTATCCTCATCCTTATACATAGCATATTCCATATATGCACCATCAACAACAACCAAGGTATTTTTATCTATCTTTTTTATAAAATCAAATACCTCCTGCTTATCAATAGCATCTCCAGTAGGATTATTAGGCGTACATAAAAAAATGATTTCTGGTTTATGCTCAAGATATATCTGATAAAACTCATCCAAGTGATGATTGAGCGTTGATGATCTAATAATCTGCGCACCTACATGTCTTGCATATATCTCATACATAGCAAATGTAACACTATTTATCAATATTTTACTCTTTGCATGTGCTTTTGCATTTATTAAAAACTCTATTACCTGATCACTGCCTGAACCAATAATTAAATTTTCTTTTTTGACCTCAAACCTATCTGCAAGTGCCTCTTTTAATTTCAACATTGAATCATCAGGATAGAGTGACATGTGAGAGATAAGTTCTCCAACTGCATCTTTTACTTTTGGCGAACATCCATATGGATTTTCATTACTAGCCAACTTTACAATATCCTTTGACTCTATGCCAAAATCACGAACCACTAGCTCTATGGGTTTACCCGCTTCATATGTTTGTATATCTTCTAAGTGTGCATTAAATTCCATTTTCACCCTTTACATAACTTCCAAGCCATGTCACTTCACCATTGTGTTTAGAGAGTACTTTTTGTATATTTTCATCATCAATATGCCCATAGAAATCCATATAAAACCAGTAACCAAAGCCACCTTTATCTTTGGATGGACGCGATTCTATTTTTGAAAGGTTTATATTTTCTTTGTCAAAATCTTGTAAAAAATGCACAAGAGAACCAGCCTCAACAGCATCTTTAAGCTGCACTAAAATAGAGGTCTTATCATCTTCACTTTTTGTATTTTTAAAATCACTTAAAATCACAAATCTTGTACTACTATCATGTTCATCTTCAATATTTTCAAACATAGTTGGAACATTATAAAGTTTTGCAGCGATATGACTACATATTGCAGCTGCTGATGAATCCTCAGATGCTAAAACTGCAGCCTTTGCAGTTGATTCAACCGGAATCAGTTCTATATTGACCAATCCATGTTCAGCAAGAAACTCTCTACACTGTCCAAATCCCTTATCTTTAGAATATATCTTTTTAATATCTTCTAATTTTACAGCCTTTGAAACAAATGACATGTGGATAGGCATATAAAGCTCTGCTACAATTTTTACATCACTCTTAGAAAGAAGATCTAGCGTTTCACCAACAACACCATCTTTTGAATTTTCTATAGGAACAACACCAAATTTAGCACGACCAGATTCAAGTGTTTTAAAAACAGAGTGAATAGATCCAAGTGAAAGGTAATCACTCATCGCTCCAAATCGACTCTCAGCAGCTTGATGTGTAAATGTTCCCTCTGGTCCCAAGTAGGCTATGCGTTCTGGCAATTCTAAGTTTCTTGAAACAGCAAATATCTCTAAAAATATCGCTTCTATCGCATTTTTATTTAAGGCTCCATCGCTTTGTATACTCTGTGCCTCTAGTCTATCTATGATCGCTTTTTCTCTCTCTGGTCTATATATAGCTCCACCAGTACTGTTTTTTATCTCGCCTACCCTATGAACAACTTCCATTCTTTTATTAAGAAGGTCTAGTATCTTATTATCTATCTCATCTATAGCATCTCTACAATTATCTAAAGTTTTCATAGTCTGTTTCCCTTTTTTTCTTGCAATATCTCTTGCATATTTGCATATATTAAATCTGGTTTTAACTCATCTTTGAGCGATGGCACAATCTCCTCAGCAGTTCTATATTTTCCACTAGTTACAAAGACGGTTTTCATTCCCATCTCTTTTGCTCCACCTAAATCACCCTTCACATCATCACTGATCATTGTAATACTGCTAAAATCAGCATCTATATTTTGTTTTTGCAATCTCTTTAATGCTTCATTGTAAAAAGCTACACTTGGTTTTCCAACTACCCCATAACTTGAAGATGTTGCAAACTCTAACATCTTTAAAATTGCTCCAACTCCTGGATATCTTTTATTGTTTTTAGCGTAAACAGAGGTCTCATGCATACCAACTAAAGATGCACCACTTAGCAAAAAGTCTATCATCTGAGCATATTCATCAGAGTTAAAATTTTCTTTTATAGCTACAAGAACAGTTTGAGGGTTTTCATAATCTAAGATATAACCCATTTTTTGCAAAGTTTTTAAAAACTCCTCTGCTCCATAAGCCGCAACCAGATCTTTACCAACACAAGACTCCAAAAGCATTAAAGGGTCAAGGTAATGTGAAAAATCAAAGTTAAAACCGATTGAAACAAGATACTCGTAAAAATCATTTGATGATTTTTTTGTGTTATTTGTAATAACCATATATGGAATCTCGTTTTCATTTAACATGTCAATAAATTCTCTACTTCCGCTTATTGGAGATTTATCACTATCGCTAATTAAGGTACCTTGAACATCTAAGAAATACAAATCTATCCCTTAATCCAAAAAGTCTTTTTCAAGTGCGATCAAATCATCAAATGATTCTCTTTTTCGTATCAACCTAAATTTACCATCTTTTAGAGCTACTTCAGCACTTCTAGCACGAGTATTGTAATTGCTTCCCATACCAAATCCATAAGCTCCTACACTATGAATAACTAAAAAATCATTATGACTCAACTCTGGCAACATGTAATCTTTTGCAAAAAAATCTCCACTCTCACAAACAGGACCAACAATATCTACCTTCCTACTTTCGCTTGTAGAATCAGTAATAGCTTCAATCTTGTGATAGGCACTATACAGAGCTGGGCGAAGAAGATCATTCATCGCTCCATCAACTACTACAAATTTTTTCTCACCATTTTGTTTCTCATAAAGAACTTTTGTTAAAAAATAACCTGCATTTGCAGTTAAAAATCTACCAGGTTCACAGACAACTGTTAAATCAAGACCTTTTAAAGTAGCTAAAATAGCCTGTGCATAATCATAGGGTTTTATAGTTTTTTCATCATCATAAGTGATTCCAAGTCCACCACCAACATCAAAAAATTTCAGTTTTATATCTATGGCTTCAAGTGAACGAACCATATCTGCTACAATAACTGCTGACTCATAGATAGGCTCTAGGTGAGTAAGCTGTGAGCCAATATGAAAATGAACTCCAACGGGATCTAAAAACTCTGAGTTTTTTGCAAAGATATACATTCTTTTAGCTGTATCAATCTCTACACCAAATTTATTATCATGGAGTCCAGTTGATATATAGGGATGAGTTTTTGGGTCTATATTTGGATTTACACGGATACTTATACGAGATACTGCACCGAGTTCTTTCGCTATCATATCAACTCGTTTAAGTTCAGCTTCACTTTCAACATTGATATATAAAATATCTTTTTCGATAGCTTCACGAATCTCTTCATCACTCTTACCAACACCCGAAAAGATAATTTTATACGCAGCAATACCCGCTAAAAATGCACGACGAACCTCTCCAATAGAAACACAATCAGCGCCACTACCCAAATCTGCAAAATGTTTAACAACACTTAAGTTTGAGTTTGCTTTTACAGCATAAGCCAATATAGATTTTCTACCTTTAAAAGCCTGTTTCAGTTCACTATATTGTTGACTCATATAATCTAAGTTATAAACATATAGTGGTGTTTTATACTCAGATGCTAATTCTTTAAAATTCATTCTTAAATTTCCAAATATTTTTTAAATTATTTTATCCAAAAACTGCTTATAATTTTGTTATATGGTCTTGAGTGACTCAAAGTAAAAATATTTATGACTCTAAACTTCATCTCTAGCCTAATCTTTAAGCTTAATGAAAGTAATCAGGTCACAAAACGATATTTTCTCCACTGCCTAAGTGCTATAAAAAAGAGAATTATTGTTGGTATAACAACACCTATTTCACTTGGAATTGTTTTATTATTAGAAAGTTCTATAAACATAAAGAGAAGCCCCCAAACTAAGAGTGTTGCGATAATAGCTCCAAAACTAAAGAGTGAAATATTTAAAAACCTTGCACTGACTGGAACAAAAAAGAATATAATAACTATTAAGCATGGAACAAAAAATGGATAGATAAATATCTTATATAAAGAACCTCTAATACTACTTGTATTTATATTTTGATCTCTGAGTAAAAGATACGCATCAATCGCATCACCAATAGTAAAATTAACCTTACCCTCATACACTTGATCGAGCATTTTTGGACGAAACCCTTGCAAAAGTTTTAAGTTTTTTGCATTTTCAACCTTTATACCTAAAGATTCAAAACTCATATCATCAGGCTTTATAAGAAGGTCAGCTTCTAAAATATGCCAATAATCATCCTTATATAAGGCTTCTTTTGCCACTAAAACCTCTTTTAATCTGTTTTCTTTTATACTAAAAACCCTAATTCCTTCTGCTTTTTCTTGAAGTGGTAGCATCTTTGAAAAGTAGATATATTTATCTTTGTATGTAAAAAAAAGATCCTGTGTAGGATTTAAGTGAGCTGCATAGTTGCGTATATTTTTTGAATACTCATGTGCGCGAGCAAAATCTGGAATTGAATGAAGATATATAAAAAGAACAATAACACTGCTTGAGACAACAACAAATGGCTTAAGCACATCTACCCTAGAATACCCCAAAGAGAAAAAAGATACAAGGGCATTAGATCTAATCAAAAACACTTTTGTTGCGATCATCCCAAATACAAGTGCCAAGGGTAAAAGCATATCGATAGCGTGAAATGCTTTATATACTAAGTAGATTATTAAAAGATTTGCCGAGATTCCTAGCCTATCGGCATGATCGATATAATCAGATCCAACAACAAACATCACTAATGCCATGATGATGACTAGAAAATATTTTATGTAATGAAAAGAGATATATCTAAATGCTAACATGTCGCACCAATTCTTTTTACACTATTTTAGCTGAAATTTTTTAATTGTATATTTAGAACTTACATTTTCCAATGAATTGTCAAAAAGAGATTCAACCCCACTGCATGTGTGTGAGATTAAAGTAGATAGATGTTCTAATTCATTATCAGAAAAATCACTTAAGACATATGAAGCAACTTCTCCCTTATGCTCAGGCTTTCCAATACCTAGTCTAATTCTTATATAATCCCTTGAAATTTTTTCATCCGTAGATTTTAGACCATTATGCCCACCATGTCCACCACCATATTTAAAACGCAGTGTTCCAAATGGCAAATCTAAATCATCATGTATTACAACAACTTCATCAATCTTATAAAAATTTTTAACTCTAACTATAGAGTCACCTGAAAGATTCATATAAGTAAGTGGTTTTAATAAAAAATGATTTTGAAATTTAAAAAGTTCACCATTAAATGATGATGAGGAAAGTTTTTGAGCATTATGTTTTTTAATCAGTTCATCAATAACCATAAAACCTATATTATGGCGATTCATTGCATAGGCGGACCCAGGGTTTCCTAGTCCGACTATAAGCATAATTACTTAGCTTTTATAATACTTATTAGTGCTACACGATCAGCATCTAAGATAGTAACATCTGGTATTGCATCTAAATCACGAACCAATCTAGAATCACCCGTATCCATAGAGGTCACATCTATCTCTATGGTGTTTGGAAGATTCTCAATCGCACAACTAACAGTTAATCGAGGTTTAGCTATATGAAGTAAACCTTTATTTTTAAGACCAATAGCTTCACCAACAGCTACAACAGGAATATTATACTTTGTTTTAACGCCAGGTTGAGCTACCATTAAATCTACATGTAAAAGATTACCAGTAACTGCCTGTGATTCATAAGACTGAACTACTACGCTCATCTCTTTGCCATCCAATGAAATTGGAAATGCTATTGAATCTTTATTACGAACAGTACGGATATATTCATTCATTTTGAATGCAGCATTGATATTTTCAATCCCTTTTCCATAGATGTTTGCAATTAGATAACCATCGCGACGAAGCGTTTTTGTTCCTTGCTTAGTCATACTCTCTCTAATAATGCCTTCTAACATATTTAAATCCTTAAAAAAATGTTCGGCATTATACACAATAAAGCTTTAATAAGTTCTGAATATTTACTTTAAATCAAATACATCATCTCTACTAACATCATGCTTTTTAGCTGATGATTTTGCTTCCTTTGGTTTTGCAGAATTTAAACCACTCATTCTCAACTCTAAATCAGAAGCACTAGTAGCAAAATCTTTTGCTTTTTCTTTTGTAATTACTCCCTCATTATAAAGGTCTAATATATGCTGATCAAAACTTTGAGAATGGTAATGCTCTCTACCTTTTTCAATGGCATCTTTTATCTCATAATCCCTATCTTCCATTATAAGTTTCTCTATGGTAGGTGTACGAACTAATATCTCCATAGCAGCGCGACGACCACCATCTTTTGTTGGAACTAACCTTTGTGAAACAATACCTTGAAGCACTCCAGATAGAGACATTCTTACACGATTTTGCTCCTCAGTTGGAAAGGTGGCGATGATACGATTTATGGTCTCTTTAGCATCAAGTGTATGCAGAGTTGAAAAAACCAAGTGTCCAGTATCTGCAGCATGCATAGCAAGATTAATCGTTTCTCTATCACGCATCTCTCCTACCAATATAATATCTGGATCTTCACGAAGTGCAGCACGCAGTGCATTTCCAAAAGAGTTCGTATCTTGACCAACCGAGCGTTGATTGATTATACACCCCTTGTCTTTATGCACAAACTCAACGGGATCTTCAATAGTTATAATATGCTTTTTTCTTTTTAAATTTATCTCATTTATTATCGAAGCTAAGGTAGTTGATTTTCCACTACCTGTAACACCTGTAACTAAAACTAATCCTCTCTCCCTATAAACAAAGTCATCCAGTATCTTTGGTAGATGCAACTCTTTCATATGTGGTATCTTCATAGGAATAACACGAAAAACAGCTGAGACTCCATCTATTTGAAAAAAAACATTTACACGAAAACGACTATTTTCATCATAAGGATAGACTAAATCTATCTCTTTGTCTTCCACAAACCTTGCAAATCTACCCTTGAGCAGTTCTTTTGCAAAAGTCATAGCATCATCATGAGAAAAAATACCACCAGCAAATTGAATAATATTACCATTAATTCTTGCACGAATCACAGCATTTGCTTTTATATGAAGGTCACTCCCTCCAAGTTCTATCAACTTTTTAAGATAAACTCTGATTTTATTTAATTGGACAAAATTTAACTTAGCAACATCTACTTCATTCATTATCACAACTCCCTTAAGATATCGTTAAATGCATCTTTAAAAGCTTCTAGTCCATCCCTAATTTGCTCATCTAAAATAGCCTCTAAGTCGATGCCAGCATCTTTGACTTTAGCAAAATGTTTCTCTATCACATCTTGAGAAATTGGCAAAGCTTCCATCTTAACACCATCTTTATCAAACGCTAAAATAGTATCGATAGGTGCTGTATTTACACTGTTGTAAGCTAAAAGGTTATCGACATAATAATATGCAGGGAGTGAATCATCTTTTACACCTGTGCTTGCAAAAAGTGCTCTACATCCATCAATATTTATCTCTTGTATTGTTGCATATATATCAGCACTATTATAGATTCCACTAAGAGCTACCTCAACACCTTTTTCCTTTAATATTTTATCTATGGCTCTATCAACTCTACTTACAAAAATACTAATGACAGTGTCTACACTTTGTCCAAATTTCTCAATACCTCTTTGAAATGCCTTAGCACAAGATATAGCTTGATCTTTTTTAAATATCAAAGTTGCATTTACCGGTATGCCCAATGCAGTGAGAGATTCCATCGCCTTATAGCCAGCTACTGTTGCAGGAACTTTGATCATAACATTTGGGCATGCAATCTCTTCAAAAAGCCGTTTTCCTTCTTCAAGGGTAGCATCTGCATCATCACAAAGAAAAGGATCTACCTCAATACTAACATAACCATCATTATTTGCATCGTAAAGCGGTCTTAAAATATTTGCTGCTTTTTTTATATCATAAATCGCTACTGCTTCATACTTTTCTTTAGCATTGAACTCTTTTAAAGTTAAGAGTTGCTCTTTATATGCACTTGAATTTAATATAGCATTTTTAAATATAGCTGGATTTGAAGTAGCACCGTTGATTATTCCATCATCGATTAAACTTTTAAACTCTTTATCTAAATAATCTCTTTCGATAAAATCTGCCCACAATGAAAACTTTAAATCTTCTATATACATAAACTCAATTCCTAAATAATTTTTTATCTATTATATCCCAAAAAAACTCAAACTTTTTTAAATTACTTAAAAGTACTAAATGAACTACTGTTAATATATACATAACTGCACTATTTATATAAATATTGTGATCAAGTAGATTAAAAAAAAGTAAAAATTCAAAACTATACTCAGCATAAGCATCTAAATTAGTTACAATAATTATCAAAAGAAAAAAAGAAAAAAAGACTACATGTGAAAAGAATCTATAATACCTATACAAAATATTCATAAAAAAAACTAATGCTAAAAAATAGAATATATAAAGATTCAAAGCAAATAGATATATCAATATAAAATTCAAAACACAGGCAAAAATAAAAAAAACAAAACTCTGTGTAAACTTCATCCCAAACCTTATGGTAAATAGACTTTATCTAGAAGTTCATTATATTCTTCTCTTATATCACTATCTAAAGTTATTCCTCCACCACTCTTGTAGATATATCTATTTTGAATCTTCTCAACGAAACGAATCATTACACCACTATCAAGACTAACTCCGTCATACACACCAAACACACCGCTAAAAAAACCTCTATCATAGCCTTCAATGTTTTGTATTATCTCCAAGGTACTCTTTTTTGGTGCACCACTTATACTTCCAGCAGGAAGCAAAGAGCTCAAAATATCTCCTACTCTTCCATGCCAATCATCACCAACACAACCACTAATATGTGAACTTACATGTAGGAGTTTTTTTTCACCTGAATCTATCTCCTTAACATATCTAAAATCTTCTACTTTTACATCCGAAGCAACTATAGAAAGATCATTTCTTAAAAGATCAACAACCATAACATGCTCTGCCATCTCTTTAGTATTGTTGAGGATTTTTTCTTTAGCATCTTCTACAGATGCATCAATAGTCCCTTTCATGGGGTATGTATGAATGGTGCAATCTTTAATTTGCACAAATTTTTCAGGTGAAAAACATACAAACTCATCTTTGTATCTAATCTTATAATGAGCATTTGCACAATCATATATCTCTTTTAAAGTGGATGAAGACTCTATGGATGTAGGTGCAGTTAAATTTAGAAGGTATGTCTCTCCTGATTTTATCTTTTTTATGACAAAGTCAAATTTTTCTTTATAATCATCAAATGACTGTTCTTTTTTTACAAAGGTTTTATTATGCTTTTGATATCGATAGTTTTCATCTATACAAAACTCTATATCATATTTAGAAAGTTCATCAAGAGGAATTACTTCTACATTTTGTGCTAAAAAATCACTTATAAATAAAAAAGGCTTTCTTTTTTTTGCAAGTGAATTAAGAACTTCAAAGCTCATATATAAGTTTTTTTAGCACTGCCATTCTAATAGAGACACCGTTGGTAACCTGTTTTAGAACCCTGCATCTATCATCAGCCAAAAGTGCATCACATATATCTATATTTCTATGAACTGGTCCAGGATGAAGCAAAACTATATCTCTCTCTCCAACAAGCTCAGTAGTTATACAAAAATCACTTGCATAGTCTTTTAGCGATGCATAACTTTGAGAAGAATGCCTCTCTGTTTGTGTTCTTAAACTCATAATAGCATCTACTTCATCTATAATTTCATCTAAAAAATGAGTTGTTTTCAAAGTGGTTTTTGGTAAAAAATGAGGAGGAGCTACTAAAATAACCTCCATCCCAAAGCGAGTTAAAAGTTCTATATTAGAATTTGCAACTCGAGAGTTTTTTATATCTCCTACTATCGCTATCTTTTTACCCTTAACATCTCCAAAATGCTCCTTCAGAGTAAAAAGATCTAATAATGCTTGAGTTGGGTGTGCATGTGCACCATCTCCTGCATTAATAATACTGGCTTGAGTATGGTTTGAAAGAATTTTAGGAACACCAGAATTTTGATGTCTAACTATGATGGCATTGGGATTCATTGCATCAAGATTCATAGCGGTATCAACAAGAGTTTCTCCTTTTTTTGTAGAACTTTTTGTCACATCCAAGTGAACTATTTCAGCCCCAAGTCTTTTAGCTGCTATCTCAAAAGAACTTTTAGTGCGCGTAGAATTTTCAAAAAACAGAGTAATAATAATCTTATCTTGAAGTATCCTATCAAATCTCCCATCACTAAATCTTTTAGCATCAACTAATATCTCATCTATTTCATCTATACTAAAATCATCAGTCCTGATTAAATGTTTCATTTTAATCCTCTATCACTCTCAGCTTGACTGAGAATCTTATTTATTTTATAGATTATACAAGACATCACAAATAGTGTCAATATTTTGAGTAACTTTCATTACTTTAAACTTGGTTTGAACAAAATATGGCTCAGATACAATAGAAAAACTTTCATCATAAATTCTATTATCGTGACAATTAAAAGCCACTGCATGTGGTACCCTTGTATCTTCAAGCAATTTTTTACTAAGTAAAGTATCATTAATACAACCTAATGAACAATGAGTTACTAAGAGAGTCGATGCTTTGAAATATTTTATCATATCTATCATCATATTTTCTTCATCAATAGGTACATAAAGTCCACCGGCTCCCTCTATTATAAGGATATCACACAATTTTTCTAATCTCTCTATGGACATATCAATCTTTTTAAAGTCTAATGGAGTATTGTTCGAAGAGATAAAAGGAGCAGCAGGAAGTTCATAGGAAATAGGTACGATATCTTCTACATGTAGATTTTCAAACTCACTATTTAACTCTTGTACACATGCAAGTAGTTCAGAACCATCAGGAGCGTACCCATCAATAACTCCTGTTTCTATAGGCTTTATAACACCTACTCTTAAACCTCGAGATGCAAACTCCTTTAAAAGTAGTTTCGTTGTGTAGGTTTTGCCAATATCTGTATTTGTCGCTGTTATAAAAATTCGTTTTGTCAAAGTTATCCCTAATTTGCTATAATAAATCATTATTAGAAGGTTATTTATAAATGAATCATTTTGAAGAGTATTGTACCAAATTTGTACAAAATGTTGGAAATAAAGATGGAGCAGTTAGTCCAGTTATCACGAATTCTGCATCTTTTGCTTATGGCACTCCAGAAATAGCGCAAAGTATCTTTGATGGAACTGTTAAAAAACCATTATATTCTCGAATGGGAAATCCTACTACTGCTAGATTAGAATCAATCATGGCAGAGATGGATGGAGGAGTTGGAGCGATTGCGACAAGTTCTGGAATGGGTGCTATAACATTAGCTACTATGTCGATATTAGCGCAAGGAGATGAGATAATCTCCATTGGTGGTCTTTTTGGTGGAACTTACTCTCTTTTTAGTGAAACACTCACTCGCTTTGGTATAAAAACCAATTTTTTTGATGTTGATGATTTTAAGAATATAGAAGCTTGCATAAATGATAAGACTAAAATTATCTTTCTTGAGAGCGTTGGAAATCCAAACATGAGACTACCTGACATAAAAAAAATTGCCTCTATTGCAAGCAGTACGGGGGTACTTTTCATGGTAGACAACACCATAACCCCGCTAAGCATCTCGCCTTTAAATTTAGGAGCAGATATTAGCATCTACTCAACAACTAAAATTATCTCTGGAAACTCATCAGCCCTTGGTGGATGTGTGGTTTTTCGTGCAATAAACAGTAATAAAGATAAACTAAACACTTCAAGATACAGCTTTTTAGCAAAGTTTATAAAAGGCACTGGAGAGATAGCATTACTGGTTAATGCTAAAAAAAGAGCCTTAAGAGATTTTGGGATGAGTGCAAATGCAAATGCTAGTTACCAAACTTTACTTGGACTAGAAACACTTCCATTGAGATTACCTAGAATTTTTAAAAGTGTAGAACTTATAACTCTAAAGCTTAGTGAATCTGGATTGAATATTAACCACCCATCTCTTATCTCACACCCTCATCACAAAAGGTATTTAGATACTTTTAAAAATGGTTGCGGAACACTTTTTACTATAGATTTTGGAACTAAAGAAAAGGCATTTGAGTTTTTAAATAAAACTAAACTTGCAACTCTAACTGCTAATATAGGCGACAATAGAACATTAGCTCTTCATATGGCTTCTACAATCTATCGAGATTTTGATGAACAAACAAAAAGGTTTCTTGGTATTAGTGATGGATTAATTCGTATCTCAGTTGGGCTTGAAAATCCACAAGATATTATAGATGATTTTTTAAAAGCGATAAAATAATGGCAATAAATAACGATATAGAACTTTTTGATGAAGTTAAAGTAAAACACCCTAAAAAATATAAAGTTTTTATCTTAAATGATGATTATACTTCGATGGAGTTTGTAATAGATATATTAATCACAATATTTCATAAAAGCTATGCTCAAGCAGAAAAAACAATGCTTGATATTCATAAAAAAGAGCAGGGTTTATGCGGTGTATATACTCATGAAATAGCTGAAACAAAAGTTATGCAAGTACATAAAAAAGCAAAAGATCATGGTTTTCCACTAAAAGCAAGAATGGAGCAGGAATGATTAGCACAAATTTAAATGATATTTTTCAAAAATCAATTCTTTATGCCAAAGAATTAAGGCATGAGTACTTAACTATAGAACATGTATTTTACTTACTGTTAAACGCAAAGGATGGAGCGCAAATCATAGAGGCTTGTGGTGGAGATGTAGAAAAGATGAAAGAATCACTTAATCACTTTATATCAACAAATATCGATACACTTCCTAAAGATATAAATCAGGACCCTTATGAAAGTGTTGCCCTATCAAGACTTGTAGACAATATGATTAAGCATATACAAAGCGCCCAACAAAACAGTGCTGATACAGGTGACCTGTTGGCTGCAGTATATGATGAACAAAACTCTTTTAGCTATATGCTACTAAATGCATATCAAATATCCAGATTAGATATTTTAGAACTCATTTCACATCAAGAGACAACAACAACTGAAGAAGAAGAAACAAGGAAATCATATTTAGACAAATACTGCATAAACCTTTTAGATAAAGCAAAAAACGCTAAAATTGATCCTGTCATAGGAAGAGATTTAGAAATTTCAAGAGTTATGCAGATACTTTGTCGTAGAAAGAAAAACAATCCAATCTTAGTAGGTGAAGCTGGTGTTGGTAAAACAGCTATAGCTGAGGGACTAGCACTTAATATCTCAAGTGGAAATGTTCCCCAGATACTAAAAGAGACAGAACTTTTTGCACTCGATTTGAGCGCACTTCTTGCTGGAACAAAGTACAGAGGAGATTTTGAAAAAAGGCTAAAGGGTGTTATGGATGAGTTAAAACAACATCCAAATGCTATTCTTTTCATAGATGAGATTCATACACTCATAGGAGCAGGTGCAACAAGTGGAACTATGGATGCAGCCAACCAACTAAAACCTGCTTTAGCTTCTGGAGAACTTAGATGTATGGGTGCAACAACATTTGCAGAGTATAGAAATGGTTTTGAAAAAGACAAGGCACTTAGCAGAAGATTTTCTAAGGTAAATATAGATGAACCATCAGAAAAAACTAGCTACCTTATCCTTAAAGGTCTTAAAAAAAGTTATGAAAAACATCATAAAGTTAGATATACAGACAGATCACTTCGCAGTGCAGTTGAACTATCTAAAAGATATATTACAGATAGGTTTTTACCTGATAAAGCGATAGACCTCATAGATGAAACAGCATCCTCATTTCATCTTAAAAAGAAAAAAAGAGCTAAAGTAACTGCACAAGATATAGAAAATACCATCTCAAAAATAGTAGGCATATCTGGGTCTAAAATCGAGCAAGATGAAACTCTATCTCTGCAAAACTTAGAAAATGATTTAATGACAAAAGTAATAGGACAAGATAAGGCAGTTGCAGAGGTTAGCAAAGCGATTAAAATATCAAAAGCTGGACTTACTCCGCCAGATAAACCAATAGCATCATTTCTGTTTTCTGGTCCTACAGGTGTAGGAAAAACAGAACTAGCCATCTCACTAAGTAAAACTTTAGGCATAAATTTTGAAAGATTTGATATGAGCGAATATATGGAAAAACACGCACTATCAAGACTTGTTGGAGCTCCTCCTGGGTATGTAGGGTTTGAGCAGGGAGGCTTACTTACTGAAGTAATTAAAAAACACCCATACACTGTTCTGCTTATGGATGAGATAGAAAAAGCACATCCAGACTTAGTGAATATCCTGCTTCAAATCATGGATAGTGCCACACTAACTGACAATAACGGCTACAAAGCAGACTTTCAAAATGTAGTTCTCATTATGACATCAAATATTGGAGCAAGTGCTAGAAGCGTAATGGGCTTTAACAAAGATACATCAATAGCACAAAATGAAGAATTGAAGTCTTTCTTTACACCAGAGTTCAGAAATAGACTAGATGCGATAGTAGAGTTTGAGCAACTAAGTAGCCAAACTGTAAAAGATATAGCTCTTAAGTTCATAGATGAGCTAAATACTCAACTTAAAAAGAAAAAAATAACTGTAAGTATCTCAGATAGTGCAAAAGATTTTATAGCTCAAGAGGGTTATTCCAAAGAGATGGGGGCAAGACCATTAAAAAGATATATACAAGATAATATCACAAACAAATTGAGTGATGAGATACTATTTGGAAAACTAAAAAATGGTGGTAAAGTTAGTGTTGATTACAAAGATGAACTAACTCTTACATGTAAAGAACTAGATGAACATCCCACAACTAAATAAGTATGAGATAAAATTCCCTCATCCCAATGAAGCCAACGCAGATGGCATCTTAGCTTGGGGAGGTGACCTAACCCCATCAAGACTTACAAGAGCATACCAAAATGGAATATTTCCATGGTATAGCGAGGGCGACCCCATAATCTGGTGGTCACCAAATCCAAGACTCATCATGGAACTAGACGATTTTAAACTAAGTCGTTCACTTAAAAAAAGTATGAAAAAGTTCAGATATAAGTTCGATACAAATTTTGAACAAGTTGTAAGAATGTGTAAACAATCCCCAAGAAATGATCAAAATGGAACATGGATAAGCGAAGAGATCATAGAAGCATATACAAATCTACACAACATGGGCATAGCACACTCAGTAGAGAGCTATAAAGATGGTGAATTAGTAGGTGGTTTATATGGAGTAGTAGTAGGAAAACTGTTTTGTGGAGAATCGATGTTCGCTACATGTAGCGATGCCTCAAAATCAGCCTATGCCATCCTAATCCAGCATCTAAAAGAGTGGGGATACGATTTCATAGACTGCCAAGTACCAACAAATCATCTAAAAAGCTTAGGTGCAAAAGAGGTAGAAAGAGATTATTTTTTAGAAAGACTAAATAAAGTGAATTTTGATAATGTTGAGCATAATTGG
>JAYEGN010000143.1:0-11123 GCA_034659115.1 Campylobacterota bacterium | reverse complement strand
ATTAGGATGATAAATGACAAATATAATATTATGTGGTGGAAGTGGAACTAGACTTTGGCCAGTTAGTAGAGCTTTGATGCCAAAACAATTTGTAAAGATGTTTGATGAAAAATCACTCTTTCAGCTAACTGTAGATCGAAACTCTAAGCTTTGTGATTCAGAGTTTATTATTTCAAATGTAGATCAATACTTTTTAGCTTTTGATCAACTAGAAGAGTTGGAAAAAGAAAATAGCAAATATCTACTAGAACCAGTTGGCAGAAACACAGCACCAGCGATAACTCTAGCGTGTTTATCTTTAGATCCAGATGAGATAGTTCTAGTTACACCGAGTGACCACCTTATAAAAAATGAAGTGGAATATGAAAAAGTGATATCAAGAGCGATAACACTAGCAAAAGATGACAGTTTAGTAACTTTTGGAATCAAACCATCGTTTGCTCAGACCGGTTTTGGCTATATTGAGGTGGCGGATATGCACCCCACTCATGCTTTAGCATCGGGGGTGTCGGCATTTAGTTCCAGAGAAGTAAAAGCATTTCATGAAAAACCAGATTTTCAAACTGCTACCAAATATCTTGAAGCTGGAAATTATTACTGGAATAGCGGAATGTTTTGCTTTAAGGCAGGTGTCTTTTTAGAAGAGCTTCAAAAATACTCACCAAAAATATATGAAGATTCTCTTCGTGCCATAAAAAATGCAAAGCAGGGCGATATTATTAGAATTAAGCAAGATGACATGTTAGCCATAGATGAAAACAGCATAGATTACGCTGTGATGGAAAAATCATCAAAGGTAAAGGTAGTTCCATCCGATATAGACTGGTCAGATGTAGGGAGTTTTGATGCTCTTTATGATGAACTACCAAAAGACAAAGATCAAAACACACTCAATCCAAATCATATCTCTATAGATAGTAAAAACAATCTTATCTATGGAGATGAAAGAAAGATAGCTACTATCGATATAGAAGATCTGATTGTTGTAGATACCGGAGATGCTCTTTTGATATCAAAAAAAGGTTCTTCTCAAAAGGTTAAAGCAGTTGTCAATGAACTTAAAAAAACTACAGAGCTGCACAATATCCACCTAAGGGCTTATAGACCTTGGGGAACATATACTGTTTTAGATGAGGGTGATAAATATAAGATAAAAACTATCACAGTTAAACCGGGTAAAAGACTCTCACTGCAAAAACATCTCCATCGAAGTGAACACTGGATTGTGGTGACTGGAACAGCTATTGTGACTATAGGAGAGAGGGAGCATACAGTTAGGGCAAATGAATCTGTATATATTCCAATAGGGGAAAAACATAGACTTGAAAATCAGGGCAAGCTAGATCTTGTACTTATAGAAGCTCAGATTGGTGAGTATCTAGGTGAAGATGATATTATTAGATTTAAAGATGATTATGATAGGTTATAATCGTTGAAACGAAATATTTTACTTGCATTTAGTTTTGCAAAGCGAGATTTTAGAGAAAGATTCGTTGGAACTGGTTTAGGTCAGCTTTGGTATATACTCTCTCCAATCATCATCATCTTTATCTACACCGTAATATTTTCAGATTTTATGAAGATGAAGCTTGAGATAGTAGATAACAGCTATGCCTATAGTATCTACATAGTTCCAGGACTTTTAGCGTGGCTTTCATTTAGTAAGACTCTCTCTCTTTTGAGTAACTCAATCGCAGAAAAATCAAATCTGATCAAAAAGATAAATGTTCCTATCTATGTTTTTCAACTAAGCATCATGATTACAGAGTTTGCACTCTTTATGCTATCGATCTCATTGGGAATTATATTTTTGCTCCTTATCGATTACACAGTAAATTTAACTTTTCTTTGGATGATTCCCATCATGATACTTCAAACACTTTTTGCATTTGCCCTAGGTGTTCTTATATCACTTTTTGTACCATTTTTTAAGGATTTAAAAGAAGCTATTCCTATCATCATTCAGCTATGGTTCTGGATGACTCCGATCATCTATATGAAAGAGATGATAGCGACTCAGTACCCTCTTATCCTTGTTTATAACCCATTTTATCACTATATACATCTTTATCAAGATATATTTTTATTTGCAAAATCCCCCTCCATAAATGATCTTTTGACTATCTGTATCATCACATTTTCTACCTTTTTTTTAGCAGCCTATCTCTATAAAAAGATGATAGGCACTATCAAGGATATTATATGAAAAAAGTCCTAGAAGTAAAAAATATAACAAAGATATATAAGATATACAGATCAAACATCGATAGGCTTAAGGAGCTTTTTACAAAAAAAGTATATCACAAAGAGTTTATCTCAAATGAAGATATCTCTTTTGAACTATTTGAGGGTGAAACCTTGGGTATCATCGGTGTAAATGGTGCTGGAAAATCTACTATCTTAAAGATGATAGCTGGTGTTGTGGTTCCAACTTCTGGTCAGATTATAAAGCATGGGAGAGTTACTGCACTCTTGGAGTTAGGCACAGGTTTTAACCAAGAGATGACAGGTTATGATAATATCTACCTTAATGGTTCTCTCATAGGTATGCCTAAAGAGGAGATAGATAATAATCTGCAAAATATTATAGAGTTTAGTGAACTTGGCGATTATATAAACGAAACCATAAAAACATACTCCTCTGGTATGAAGATGCGTTTAGCATTCTCTATAGCTATATTTTCAGAGCCAAAGATCTTGATTGTTGATGAGGCTCTTTCTGTGGGTGATGCTCACTTTGGTGCGAAGTGTACAAAAGCATTGAAACAGAGAAAAGAGAAAAATATGAGTATTATCTATGTATCACATGATTTAAACTCCTTGAAACTTCTGAGTGATAGAATCATTATGTTGCACAAAGGCTCTCTAGTAGAAGAGGGTACTCCAGAACATGTGATAAACAGGTATAATTTTTTAATCGCTAAGTTAAATGATGATGATGATACACTTAAAATCAGTGAGCAAAACTCCAACGCTTTTGGTACTTTTGATGTGGAGATAAAAGATATAGCTATTAAAAAAGATGGCGAGATAATGAAAGATTTTGTCACTGGTGATAAGGTAGATATAGAGTTAGAGATCCATTCTAAAATCGATATAGATGACCTAACCATAGGTATCCATATACGAGATAAATATTCACAAGATATCTATGGAACAAACACCTTTTATCAAGATAAAAAACTCTCTTTAAAAGAGCATAAAACTTATATATGTGTCTATTCTATGCGATTAAATATAGGAGTAGGGCAATACACCCTTGGAGCAGCCCTACACACATCAGATTGGCATACAGAGCTCTGCTATCACTGGGTTGATAACGCTCTAAACTTCAACATATCTGGAACAAAAGAAAATCTATTCATAGGCTTATGTAGACTAGAACCAAGCATAAACTTCACAGAGGTAAAACGATGAAAAATATCTTAAAAAGTCTGTTTTTTAAACTATCATACAATCTAAAAATGAGAAAATTTGCAAATAAAATCTTTGTCTATTTTCCAAAATTAAAATCAAAACTAGTAGAGCTTAGAGATAGCTCATACACTCAACCAAACGAAGAAAAACCAAGATATACAAGTGATTTTTTAGACACTATTAAAAAAGAGATTGAAGATAAAAAAAGTGTGGGGCAGTAGTATGATAGTCTATGTAGATATAACTCAACTTGAAAAGGGAAGAGCTAACACAGGTATACAAAGAGTAGTCAAAGAGTTTTTGAAGAGAGCTTCTCTCAGTAAAGATATCATATATAAAATTATTATAAAAAATGATGATATAACTGCTCTGCAGATAGTAGACAATAGTGAGATAGAGTATTTTTTAAAAGATATGCAAAACTATCAGTTTGAAAAGATATCTCTCTTGGACTTAAGTGCTGTCGATACTTCAACGCCAACAGCATTTTTTGATATAGATTCAAATTGGAACATTTTGCTAAAAAGAACCGAGCTATATCCCCTACTTAAAAAGAGTGGTTTTTTGATTTTTAACTTTATCTATGATCTGATTCCTATGATTTTACCTCAATTTGCACATGAGACTACAGCTAAAAATTTTAGCTCCTTTATAGATGCTGTTTATAACTATAGTGATCTTGTGATGTTTGATTCACTCTCAGCTAAAAATGATTTTATAGAGCTTAAAGATGCACAAAATATCTCAAGAGATATACATACAAGGGTTATAGGTCTAGGTTCAGATTTTTTAAAAGTAGATATAAAACAGCAAGACCCCGCGATAAAAGAGATTTTAGATAAAAAATATATCCTGTTTGTCGGAACTATAGAACCAAGAAAAAATCAAGCAGATGTTATAGAAGCTTTTGAAACTATAGCGCAGAGATACCCAGACCTCAATCTTGTTCTTATCGGTAGAAAAGGTTGGAAGGTAGATGCTCTTATACAAAAAATACTATCACATCCACTTAAGGATAAACAACTTTTTTGGTTAAACGATATAGATGATAACACACTGAGCCAGTTCTATCAAAATGCTTTTTTAGTAACATACCTTTCAAAATATGAGGGTTACGGTCTGCCAATAGCAGAGTCGCTAAGTTGTGGCAACATAACCATCACCTCTAAAAATAGTTCTATGTATGAGGTAGGAAAAGATGTAGCTGATTATGTAGTTTATAACTCCCTGAATGAACTAGTGAGCTTAATCACCCTCTATTGTGATCATAAAGAGCTGTATGAGGCTAAAAAACGCTACATCAAAGAAAATTTCAAAACAACATCTTGGGAGCAGTTTTATACCTCTATAGCAGATATTTTGAAAAATTTTGAAAAATCACTTAGCTTAAAACAAAACCATCTTAAAGCCTTGCAGTTTGTATTTATAAGTATAGATAAACACAATTTAGAAGGTACCATAAAAGCTATCGACAAGCATATGAACTTTGTAAAAGAGTATATCATCGTAACGCAGGTAAAACTACTCAAAGAGTTTCAAGAGTTACAATCATCAAACAAGATAACTCTTATAGATGAAAATGAAATTTTAACCTCACATGTGGAGGGGTTTAGCTCAAGAGATCATCAGAGTAAAAACTGGCTTCTAAGAGCGTCCCTACTTAATCTTGAGAGTTTAGATGATGAGTTTATTATGCTAGATGATGACAATAGACCACTCAAAGAGATAGGTATAGAGAAGTTTATAGCACAAGATGGAAGTTATAATGCCTACTATTTTCATAACCTACTAGATTGGTCTCACGCTACAACAGAGTATGATAAGGGGCAGCAAAATATGAAAAAAGTTTTAAGTGATTGCAACTATGAACTTCTATCATACTCCTCACATGCGCCTCAAATCATAAATAAAAAAATCTTTAAAGAGGTGGTAGATAAGTTCTTTGACATAGGCTTAAAGATACCTATTGATGAGTGGAGTATATATTTTAATTATGCAGTTTCCCTCTATCCATATAGTTTTAATAAGAAAATATATGAGACACTAAGTTGGCCAGCAAATCCTGCTGATTGGGAGAGCAGATTTTCTCCTAAGGAGTATTCATTTGAAAACTATTATAAAGAGTTATATGATATAGAGTTCTTTAAACAATCAGACACTTTTGAAGATAAGTTAAACATAAAAGAGCAACAGCTCAAAGCATATAGAAAATCAAGCGATATGTTTGATGAAAATAGAGATATTTTATCTAAAAACAATATGGTTCATACCATAGCAGAGTTTAAGAGTGAAGATATGGAGTTCTACCTCTCAAATATCCCATATTTTGTAGTGGTTGAACAGGACTCAGATATTAAGCTAAGCCTGAACTACAAGTTTTTAAATCCATCAAATAAAGCAGTTGAAATATCATTAGTCATCTTTCTTGATGGAGGCTATAGAACCCTAAGACATTTTAGCAAAATCAACACAGATTCATATCAAGAATCGATAATAGAGATGTCTATAAACTCAAAAAATTTAAAAGAAGATATCTATGTCGCTTCCTTTAACATTATGATAAATAATCGATACATATATAACCCACTATCTCCATATACGATGAAGCTTATAGTTGTCAAAGATAAAACAGCATCTGCCGTATTGGGAAATCCAACATTGTTAGAATCGACATGTGAGACAGAAGAAAAGGTAGCGCTAAAAACTAAGATAAAGTCTATCCCTATCTTAGGTTGGTGTCTTAGATGGGGCAACAATCTTCTTAGGCTAAACAATCTAAAGCATAGAGTACATGTGCAGCAAAAGCAGATAGAAAATTTAAATCAACAGCTAGATGATCAACAGTTCCAGATACAAAATCTAAAGCAAGATATAAAGTTTTTTAAAAAGCATATAGATACAGCTATTGCAAAAGAGATATCATTTCAATCAGTTTCATTCCAGCAACGCATAGACCAGTTTATATTTGACGCAAAGATAGATCTCAAAAATGAAAAACATTAAGGCTATCCATCAGTTTACCCCTACGGTAGCCTTTGGAGATAGCGTGTCCAATGGCTTGATATTTACACAAAAACTGCTTCATTCTATGGGTTTTGAATCAAACATATATATTTGTGACCTGCATGTAGATAGAAAGTTTAATCACAAAGTCTACAACATTGCACAATATGAACAGGATAAAGAGCAAGTTTTATTCTATCATCACTCTATAGGGCATATATGCCATGATAAGATAATGAACTTTATAGATACAAAAATATTAGTCTATCACAACATAACCCCATCTCATTTTTTCAAAGATGAAAAACATCTACAAGTTGCATGTGACGAGGGTAGGGAGCAGTTACAAGACTCCGTTTCATCATTTATATCATCATTAGCAGACTCTCTATACAATGCTAATGAGTTAAGATATTATAACTACAGATCCCCCGTAGTGTTGCCACTACTCCTAGACCTCGATAAAAAAGTAGATATCAAAGCCAATGAATCCCTAGTTGAGCGATACTCAGATTCATACAATATTCTTTTTGTGGGTAGAGTTGTGCAAAATAAATGCCAGCATCAACTTATAGATACTCTTATGCAACTCAGGGAAAAAAGGGTTCCAAATATAAAGCTTTTTATAGTTGGAGGAGTCTCTCAGCCACCCTATTTTGAGTTTTTACATAGGTATGCAAAAAATCTAGGACTCTCTTTGCATGTAATCATCACAAAGAAAGTCAGTGATAAAGACCTAGCTGCATACTATAAACTAGCAGATCTCTATCTCTCCTTAAGTGAACATGAGGGTTTTGGTATGCCTCTCATCGAAGCCATCAAGTATGATATCCCCATATTAGCTTACAATGCAGGTGGCGTAGCTTCAACTGTAGTTCAAGATGGTTTATTGGAGTTTAAAGCACCAAACTTAGTAGCAGATAAGATTATAGAGCTACAAAATGACCCATACTTTAGAGTAGAACTGCTTAAGAAACAGAAACAACATCTGCAGAATTTTTCCAATCCTAATATTAAAAATGAACTCATAAGCTATCTATCTTCACTAGGTATCAAACCCCCTATAAAAACAGTTCCCACCTCTATCACTACAACCAAAAAAACAACATACCAAATAGAAGGACCCTTTGATTCAAACTACTCATTAGCCATAGTAAACAAAGATATAGCCCTAGCATTAAACGCTACAGATGATGCAGACCTGAAGCTTTACTCAACAGAGGGAGCAGGGGATTTTGAACCAAACTTTCAAAACCTAGATAGAGATACAGAGGCTTTAGCAACGAAAAATTTAAAAGATATAGATATAAGTATAAGAAATCTATATCCACCAAGAACAAACGCTATGAAGGGCTATCAAAAAATCATAGGGCCCTATGGTTGGGAGGAATCAAAATTTCCACAAAACTTCGTAGATGGATTTAACACTAAGCTAACCATGCTCTTTACTATGTCAGATTATGTAAAAGATCTGCTTAAAGACAACGGTGTTTATACCCCCATAGTTACTACAGGCATAGTAGTTGAGAGTATCTTACATGTAGACTCAAAACCTTTTTCATTTGAGATGCCAGATGGTTTTAAACTCCTGCACATATCTTCAGCATTTCCAAGAAAGGGACTCAATCTACTCTTAGATATTTTTGATAGCCTAGATGATGCAAAAAACATATCATTAATCATAAAAACATTTCCAAACCCACACAATAACACAGTGCAACGCTTAGAAAAACTAGGCTTTAGTATGGTTAAACATTATGAAAAAGGCATATCTTTATATAGTAAAAACTCTAAAAATATCTTGCTTATAAACAAAGATATACCACAATCTCAGATTAGGTATCTATATGAAAACTCAGATCTTTTAGTAGCTCCAAGTTTTGGAGAGGGTTTTGGTTTACCCATGGCAGAAGCTATGCTTTTAAACCTGCCAGTTCTAACGACAGGCTATGGAGGGCAGAGTGATTTTTGTAGGGATGAAACAGCATGGTTGTTAGAGTTTGAGTTTGCCTATGCCAAAACACACATGCATCTTGAAAACTCTCTATGGGCAGTGCCAAAATCTGCATCTTTAAAAGAGCAGATAGTTTATCTCTGTAATCTATCAGATGAGGAGTTGAGACAAAAAACCACAAAGGCAAAAAACTATATTTTACAAAACTACTCTGCAAAAAAAGTGGCTCAAAATATCACAGAGACCCTCTCCTCCTACCCATCATCAAAGCCAAAAGAAAAGATAGCACTTTTTTCTACTTATAACACAAGGTGTGGCATAGCCCTCTATGCTCACTATCTTATCTCCTCTTTTAAAGATGAGGTCACCATCTTTGCAAACCACACAGATACCGCCATTGTAGAAGATGACAAAAACATAGTTAGATGCTGGGAAGATTCAAGAGATACAAAAAATATAGAGGAACTAAAGAAGCAGCTCTTAAAAAACAAGATAGGCAGATTGATAGTGCAGTATAACTTTAGCTTTATCCCTCTGCATCTTTTAGCCCAGCTGCTGGAGTTTTGTTATGAGCATAGCATAGGCACCTATCTCTTTTTACACTCCACAAAAGATGTAACTACTCCAACATATAGAGATTCCTTTAGCACAATCACTACAGCGATGAAAAAGGCGAGCAGAATATATATCCATACGCTAGATGATATAAACTATCTAAAAAATTTCGGCATATATAAAAACACATATCTTTTTGCGCACGGCATAAACTACCAAGTTTCACAAGAGCTACATGCAGAACAAAACACTACACCAGTTTTAGCAACCTTTGGATTTTTACTGCCTCAAAAAGGTGTCTTAGAGCTTGTAGATATTGTGCAAGAACTTCATAAAAGAGGCACAAAAGTAAAACTGCTCCTATTAACATCCCTGCATCCAGCACCAGTTTCAAAACTCTTAGAACGCAAACTAAAACAGAAGATAAAAGATTCGGGCATTAGCGAGTATATCACTCTAAATACAGATTTTTTACAAGAGCAAGATATAATCTCACAACTCTCACATGCAGATAAGATACTTTTTCTCTACAAAGAGACACAAGAAAGCTCAAGTGCAGCTATAAGGATGGGCTTACTAGCTCAAAAAGAGGTCATAACAAGTAAAAGTAAAATCTTTGATGATCTCTCTTCTATCATAACACAAACACAAGATAGCACCACCGACACCGCTGTAAACACTATACTTAACTCTTTGAAAACCCCCTACGATACTAAAAAACACCAAGAGTTTCTAGAAAAAAATAGTTGGCAGACTATAAGTAAAAAGTTCAGAAATAGTTTTTAAATTTATGCTAAAATAACTCAAAGGAAAATTATGGCAACAATCATAGACTTATATATAGCCTCGTTTAATCGTGCACCCGATCATGATGGTCTTACATATTGGCTCACTAAGATGAGTGATGATGGTTGGAGTATAGATGAGGTTGCATCATCTATCTTTGACTCAGAAGAGATCGCAGCACTCTACCCTCCATCTACAACAGATGAAGATTTTATTGATGAGATATACAGCAATCTTTTAGGACGAGATGCCGATGAAGATGGCATGACCTATTGGCTCCAAGAGATGCAAAATGGCATGACTCAAAGTCAAGTAACTCTCTCTATCATCGATGGAGTGAAGGCAGACACCACAAACCCACAAGATCAAATACTCCTAGAAAACAAAACAGAGGTAGCCCAACACTTCACAAACACTCTATTGCTCAATGATATTCCCTTAGCATACAGCTCTATGGCTACAGTCACAACAGACCCCGCTTCTGTAGTCTTAGCAAAAGATAAGCAAGATGCTTTTTACTACGATTTAGATAGTGAGGTTACACTCCTAGAGGGTACAGAGCAAGACGATCTTTTAACATCATCTATAGAGGGCATATATGTATACTCTTGGGCAGGAAACGATATCATAACAACCGCTTTAGGTGCCGATACCATAAATGCGGGTTTAGGTGATGATGATATCTACTCATACGCTGGAGATGACACTATAAACTGTAGAGAGGGTAACGATACAGTATATGCAAATGAGGGTAACGATACAATCTACGGAGATGAAGGCAACGACTCTCTTCATGGCGAACTAGGAGATGATACTATCTACGGTAACGATGGAGATGATTACCTCTATGGAGATGATGGCGATGATTTTTTAGTAGGTAACGATGGTGCAGATTTTATCTATGGGGGCATCGGAGATGATACTATCTATGGTAACGATGGAGATGATACCATACAAACAGGAACCGGTGTAGATTTTGTAGATGGCGGAGCAGGGGATGATATGCTCTATGGTGGTAGCGATATAGACTCAATCTATGGAGGCAAAGGCAACGACATAATTTATGGCTATGAGGGGAACGATATACTTGATGGACTCATAGGAGATGATACTATTTATGGAGATTCGGGTGCTGATACCATAAATGGCAATGATGGCATAGATTTTTTATATGGAGGCGGTGGAGATGACCTTATCTCTGGCGAAAAAGGAGCAGACACTATCTTTGCTTCTCAAGGAACAGATAGACTAAGCGGAGGAGAAGATGCAGACACCTTCGTCTTCGTCTCAGAAGATTCCAATATGCTAACGATGGATACAGTTGTAGATTTTTTATACATGCAAGACAAGATTCAACTAGTAAACAGAGGAACTCCACAGATAGTATCTAACGCCTTAGATGTGTCAT
>JAYEGN010000142.1:0-11133 GCA_034659115.1 Campylobacterota bacterium | reverse complement strand
CTATAGTTTTTTGAAAGTCTTAGGTGTACTCTTGGTGTCTCTTTTTCTAGCTTGATTCTATCTATGCGAAGAGATAACTCTTTTAGATGAAATGGTTTTTTTAGATAATCATAACAGCCTAAATCGTAAGCACAAGAGATATCTTCTATATCAACTAAAGCACTTATATATATAGTAGGTGTATGGATTTTAAGCTTATGAACTCTCTCTAAAAAACTAAGTCCATCAAGGTTTGGTACATTTATATCTAGTATGAGCAGGTCATAAGAGCTCTCTTTCATAGCCTCAAAAGCTTGCATCCCATCAAGAAAACTATCTATCTGATGCCCAATAGAGTCTAAATACTCATAAATAGACTCATTTAACATAACCTCATCTTCTAAAAGTAAAATCTTCATCACTCACCCATCATCTTAAACTTATATAAAAAAACTGTTTTATTGTCACTAGAACTTACTGATATATCAACACCCTCTTCATCACAAATACTACGAACAAGTCTAAGTCCTATACCAAAACCATCATCTCTAGAACCCTCACGATAGTACTCATCAAAAACCTTATCAGTATCTTTAATGATTTTTGATTTTGAAGCTACTAAAAACTCCAAATATGTTCCACTTTGAGAGAGTTGTATCTCTATGCTCTCATTCGCTAAAGTGTATTTTATCGCATTTGTAATAGTGTTATCTACTATACGCTGTAATTTTGTTTCGTTGAAGTATATATAAGAGTCCTTAAATTTTGTTCTGTACTCAAAACTAAGATGTGAATGCTCTGCAACCTCTGTGAAAAAATCAACTCTACTCACGACATATTTACTAAGATTTATAGCTACTTTTGGATACTCAATCTGATCTTTTTTTACCAAGTAACTCAAGTCATCATATATGCTAAATATATTTTTAACAGCAGACTCTATCTTTGAGAGCTGTCTATCTTTTGGGTGTCTCATAGTATAGAGTTCTATAGAAGTGAGGATAACACTAAGCGGTGTATTTGTTTCGTGAACTGTATATCTTAAAAATTCTTTTTGTGATTTAAGCAGTTCTTGAGAAAATATTTTCTCATTTTCAAGCTTTTTAGTCTTCTCTTTTACCCTATCTTCAAGTCCAAGATTTAGATCAATCAAATCATATTTTTGCTTACTTATTTTTTGCACCATCTCATTCGCATAACCAGCCATAATCTTAATATCTTTAAAAAAGATAAGGCGATGGTTTATCACTTGTTCATTGTGAGCAGCTCTCTCAAAAAACTCCAAAAATGCTTGAATATCTCTTTGTAAGAGTCTGTTAAAAAGGTTATTGAGCCCTAAAAATATTGCAAATAGTATAAAAGCTAGTGTAACCATAACCAATACAGTTTTAATAGTAAGTGCTTTTAGTTTTTTATGTTTTTGTTCGAGTATATCACTTTGTGAAACCTCTTGTGCACCACTAATATAACTCTGTTCTAAAGCATGTTCATAATCTTTATACATCTCTTGCGTTAAAAGTCCAACAAAAATAATAGTTAAGAAAAGCAACACCACTACAGTAAGAATATTAGCTTGTTTAATAGTAATGTTTTTAAGTGAGAAAGTTATTTTCATCTGTGCATTATACTACATTTAAAAATTTAATTATTATTATAGAATAGGTTTTAAATTCATTTTTATTTAATAAAGAGATTGTTTTTGACAAAATATTTTTAAAACTTGAGTATCTTTTTTCATTTATAGTCCTATTTTATAGGTAGCGACTGACTACAACGACACCTAAGTGTTCATTGCTAGGTTTTGTTAGTGACTATGCTCAAATCAAAACTTTTGTTACCAATTCTACCTTTTTTACCCTTATATTTATTTGATAATAATAATTAGTAGTCCTTTAAGTAAAATAACAACATCCTTTAAGTAAACTACTTTCTTAAAGGATAATTTGTGAATAATAAAGAAAAAGGTTTAAGAATAAGAACGCAAATTCTTAGGGATGTAGTTCATCATCCTAAGGATATATCTAATCACATTGCCAAAATATTTAATATAACTCCTCAAGCTGTCTATAATCATATTAAACGTTTAGAAAAAGAAGAACGCTTATCTTCCGTAGGTAGGGGTAAAGGTAAAAGTTACTCACTTGGGGCAGTACGCAATTATAATATAGCATTACCTTTAATCCAAGAACTTTCTGAAGATACAATATGGAGAAATCATTTTTCGTTTATATTTGAAGGTGCTTCAGATAATGTTACAGATATTTGCCATTATGGTTTTACAGAAATGGTAAATAATGTTATAGATCACTCAGCAGGTAAAACAGTATATATGAATATTTTTAGAGATAAAGAAAAAATTCAAATATTTGTGATTGATGATGGAGAAGGAATTTTTCAAAGAATAACAAGGCTATGTGATTTATCGGATGAAAGACATGCTATTTTGGAATTATCAAAAGGTAAATTAACAACTGATCCAGAAAATCATACAGGAGAAGGAATATTTTTTACTTCTCGTATGTTTGATGAATTTGAAATTGAATCTAAAGGTTTAAACTACTCTCATAATACTGAATATTTTTTTGACTACTTATTTGATTTTCAGACACCATTTGAAGAACAAGGAACAATGGTTGTAATGGTGATAAATCTTGTATCAGATCGTCAAATAAAGAATATATTTAGTGAGTATACAGATGATATAAAAGGAATTGAAACTTCTCAATTTAATAAAACAGTGATTCCTGTGAAATTAGCTCAATTTGGAAACGAAAAATTGGTTTCACGTTCTCAAGCAAAAAGATTATTAACCCGTGTAGAAAGATTTGAAAATGTGATATTTGACTTTGAAGATGTTAGTAGTATTGGACAAGCTTTTGCAGATGAAATTTTTAGAGTTTATGCTAACAAAAATACAAATATAACATTACTACCTCTAAATATGACAGAAGATGTTGAAATGATGGTAAGTAGGGCATTAGGTAAATAAATTAATACTTGAATGGTCACTATTTATTCAACGAACATTATAGCGAAAGTAAACAGAAAATGATTAATTATGGGAACATTGAAAATGTCCTATTTAAAATTAAATTTAATCAATTTTATGACAAATTGCCATATTATTAAGGTTTATTGATATTTTTTATTATTATTCTTAAAGTAAAAGTGTCCTTTTAGTACGGAATAATCTATTATTAGGACATATATGTTGAGTTATTTGTCAAATAACTCATTAAAAGGACAAAATGTCCCTTAAGGAAGTTCAATAACCTGTTCTTTTTGGAACAAAAAGTATAATAAACTCTATGAAGTAAACTATTATATCTATTAGTTAGTTTTATTTATCTATTATAAAGTCTATAATAACTATAATATAGTTATAGATTAAAGGAGTTATTATGCTAAAAGTTTTATTTGGTTCTAAAGATAAAGAACTTGTTTTGCAGTATCTTCTTTCAAAACAAGAAGGTTACGCTAGTAAAATTGCAAGGTTTTATGACCTAAAACCATCCCAAATTTCAAAGCAACTAGAGGCTTTAGAAGAAGGTGATATCCTTGTAGGTTTTCAAGTTGGGAGGACAAGACTTTACAAGTTTAATCCAAGATATTATTTTTATCCTGAACTAGAGGCTCTATTAATAAAATCAAGAGATACATATCCGGATGATTTAAAGGAAAAACTGTTATTTAATAGAACTGCCCCCAGAAAGAAAAATAAAAGATATATCTTAAAAGGTGATAGTGTTGAAACTGAACTTTAAAAAAATGAAGCCTATTGAGATAGCTTCTTATGTATGTGAAGAGCTATCCAAAATAGATGTAAAAACAACTTTGTCAGGTGGTTTTTGTGTTGAAGTATATAGCTTTGGTGAGTACACATCTATGGACATTGACTTAATAGACCAAAGTATAAATAAGCATAATGAGATCAAGAAAAAAATGCAACAGCTTGGTTTTGAACAAGAAGGTAAGAATTATAGGCACCCCGATACTCCATATACAGTTGAATTCCCATCTAGTCCTTTAGCGATAGGTCAAGAATTAATATGTGAAGAGGACATAGCAGAAATAGAAACTGAATATGGAATTTTAAGAATTATTACACCTACTGATAGTGTTAAGGATAGGTTGGCTGCATATTATCATTGGAAAGATGAACGTTCATTAGAGCAAGCTATTTTGGTTGCTACTAAACATGAAGTAGATTTTGAATCCATTAGAAAATGGAGTATTTTGGAAGACTCTGAAGATAAGTATGAAGAATTCATAAAACTATTTAATGCAAGATAAAAATATATTTCCATAAATTAATTATAAAGTTATAGTTGAATGGAATGTCCCCTATAAACTAGACAGTTACTAAAACTGTAACATTTTGAACTTTGCCAAATAGAGTAGGTTTTGGAGTAATATCTTTACAATCTTCCTAAATATATGAGATAAATAGTAAGTTCAATACAAAGGATTTACTATGTATGTAGGTTATGTATGCAAGAGTTTCAACTTCCAGCCAAAACCTTGACAATCAAATTAATTAACTCAAGATTGCTGCAGGCTGTGAAAAGATTTTCTCAAAAAAAGGTCAGGGAAGAATGAAGCTGATCGTAGAGAGTTTAATATTATGATGGATTTCATTCGTGAAGGAGATGTGTTATTCATTACAAAACTTGATAGACTAGCAAGGTCAGTTATAGATTTACAAAATATTGCAAAGTCTTTAGAAGATAAAAAAGTAGATTTGAAAGTCATTCAACAAAACATTGATACAGCTACACCAGCAGGTAGGTTATTATTTACAATGCTTGGTGCAATTGCCGAGTTCGAGAGGGATCTCATTAATGAGAGAGTTAAAGAAGGGATTGAGGCTGCAAAGAGAAAAGGTGTTCAATTTGGGAGAAGAGCTATTTTATCTTTTAAGGATAAAAAGGTCATATTTAAACAGCATGAGAAAAGAAAGTCAGTTGCTTGGCTCTCAAAATTCTTTCATGTTGCTCGAAATACAATTTATAGAGCTATCATAGATGTAGCTAAAAAGAAGTAGTCAATTTGGCTACTTCTGAGTGTTCAACAATTCAAGTCTATTTGGAACAACTTTTCTAACAGCTTAATCTGCTCCAAAACCTAGAGATTGTTGAATCACAACCGAACTGTTTGTCTTTTTTCCATTGTGATGGAGTATCTTCAAGTTGATAATATTTTTTTCACTCTCCCATGTCATTTTTATTTTTTGTATCATTACAGCTCACTTTCAGGCATAGGTTCACTAAAATAATAACCTTGATAACCACAAATATCTAGCTCTTTAACTTTCTTGTAAACATCTTCATTATGTATATACTCGGCTATGACTTCTATACCCATCTCTTTTGAAAAGGTTGTTATAGCTTTTACAAGAATAAATGCATTTACATCTTTATCTATATTTTTTATGAGTGAACCATCAATTTTTATATAGTCTGGTTTTAACTCTATAAGATGTGAAAAATTTGCATAGCCACTACCAAAGTCATCAATAGCAATTCTAACTCCTAACTCTTTCATATCAATAATAAAATTTCTTACAATACTAAAGTTTTCTATGCTATCTGTTTCAAGTATCTCAAATATAAGTTGTTTACTTATCTCTGTAGTTGCTAACTGCTCTTTGATAAACTCTACAATCTTTATGTTCGAGATATCTTCATAAGATAGATTGATTGAAAAAGATTCATCTCTATCTTTAAAAGTTTCAATAGATTTTTTAATCATTGTTTTTGTAAGTTCATGATAGTAAGGTGTTTTTTTAATGGCATCTATAAAGAAAAATGGGGAGGTGGTTTTTTCATCTTCAATTATGCGAACTAAACACTCATAAGTAGTAAAGTCTTTTTTAATAATTGGTTGAAAAAATGGTACAATTTTATCTTTAACTAATGCCTCCTTAACCATCTCTACTGCTTTTAAGTCATCAATATATTTTTTCTTTAATCCCAAGTCATCTGAGTAAACCAACAAAGGTTGATGTGTTTTTTTAGCATGATGAAGAGCCATATCTGCACACTCTAAAAAAGTATTTTTATTATTATCATGAACAATAGATATAGTTACTGATAAATTTACTTTTATAGAAAACTCATCAATATTTGCGTTAATAGCACTAGAGGATATATTCTTTATAATCTTATTTGCCTTTTGAATACAGAAGTCCAAATCATGGCCTTTTATATTTAGAAAAGCGAACTGATCACCAGAAATTCGATGTACACTGCATTCACTTGCAGCAGTATCTAGTAGAATTTTTGCTACATTAATAAGTACACTATCTCCTATCTGTTCGCCATAAATACTATTTATAGTTGAGAATCTATCAATATCTATTAGCATTAAACCATTTGCTCTATAACGCTCAGAACTTTGAAGCAGTGCGTTTCGGTTTTCCAAGCCAGTTAGTGCATCATGATAATAAAGATGTTCTAAAGCTTTAGTTTTTTCATCCACTTTTGATTCAAGATTGGCTTTATAGTCACTATTTTCTCGTCTTAGTTCTATTTTTTCTATAGATTTACGAATCACTTCAACAAACTGTTCAAACTCTATAGGCTTTAGTAGATAACCATCTATGCCGATACGAATTGTATCGATAAAATACCCAGATTCATTATAGGCTGAAAGGATTAGAATGGAAATATCACGGTTTAGCTTTCTTATTTCATTAATCATCTCTATACCATTCATTTTTGGCATATTAATATCACTTATTATTAAGTCAAACTCACTTTTTTTAAATTTTTCTAACCCTTCTAGACCATCTACTGCAACAACAATATCATTAAAAAGGTTCCCCAACATACTTAAAGTTGATTTTCTTGCTTCTTCATTATCCTCAACATAGAGAACTTTTATGGTTTTAGATACTTTTAATAATTTTTCAACAGCTTCTTCATTCATTGCTCATCCTTAGAATTAAGTGGTATTTTTATACTAAAAACAGCACCACTATTAGAATTTTTAACCTCAAGCAGACCTCTGCAGTGCTCTTCTATGATAGTCTTTGACATATAAAGTCCAAGACCTGTACCATCTCGTTTTTCTTTTGTCGTAAAGTAAGGCTCAAAGATATTTTCAATAATACCTGCTGCAATACCACCAGCATTATCGCTAACCGTTAAGTAGACATAGTCGTCATCTTTAAATGTTTTTAGCGTAATACTAGGGTTTAGTACCTCTTTCTCCAGTAAAGCATCTTCTGCATTTTTAATTAGATTTAATATTACCTGTTTTAGCTCATTTGGATAAGTCTCTATAGTATCACTACACTCAAACTCTTTTTTAATTTCAATATTCTTATTTTTCATAGATACTTCAATGATATTTAAAGCCCCATTAAAAACATCTTCAATCATAATAGAGCGTTTCTCTTTATTTGATTTATAAAAATCTCTAAAATCATCAATTGTCTTAGAGAGATGTTGAGAATATTCTGAGATATTTTTTAACTTTTCTTTAAAAAAATCTTTTTCATAGTTATTAAACATTATCTTCATGCCTAGGTCAGCAATGGTCGCGGATATGGCAGAGAGTGGTTGTCTCCATTGGTGGGCTATCATACTAATAAGCTCTCCCATCTGTGCAAGTCGTGATTGATGGAGCATGGTTTTATCTTTTTCTCTGTTTTTTAGCACCTCTTCTTTTACTCTCACTGAAAGGCTTTTGTTTAACATTTGTAGTTGAGATTCAAGCTCTTTTCTTTGAGAAATATCACGCCACACTACATGTATAATATCTTTGTCTTTCATAATAATATGTGTCAATACAACTTCCACCCAAAAATCTTCACCAGAAGCTTTAGTATGAATCCATTCAAAACTATGACTACCTTGAGTAAAAGCTATCTCCATCATTCTGTTTGCTTTTTCAAATGATGATTCCCCATCAGCTTGAAATTCTGGAGAGAGTTCTGAGAGATGAATGTTTAATAGTTCATCCTTAGAGTTATAACCTGTCATTTTTACTATAGACATATTACAGTCTATAAATTTTCCATTTTCAATAAGTAAAACACCATCTGAAGATTTTTCATAGAGTGTCTCAAATGCCTCTTTCTGTTTTTCAACCTCTTGCTGTTTTACTATTAGTTTTTTATTTAACTCTTCGAGTTGTTTAGTCTCCTCAAGAGAGTTAATAACAGCCGCAAAAGCCTTTTTAGATGGAAGTAGAGTAAGAGAAAGTTCCAAGTAAATATCTGAACCATCTTTTCTAGCACATGTTTTTTTTGCTTTAGATATTTTTCCATCTCTATAGGCTTTTGTCAAGATATTAGATGACAAATCCTTATCTTCATATTTTGTTAATTTAATACAACTCAACTTTAACAACTCTTCTTTTGAATACCCTAGTAAATCACTATAAACTTGATTAACTTCAAGAAAATTACCATTTAAATCCATCACACCGATACCACTATCGGCTTCATCAATGACGGTTTGAAGTTTTTTGTTATTTAGTTTCAATTCATTTTTAAATCTACTTTCTCTATAAACAATATAAAGAATAACAGCAGTTAATATAATTAATAATATGCTTAATAAATAAGATTCAACTGAGCGTTTTTCTATATATGTTCCACTATTTCTAACGGAAATTGCACCTATCACTTTTTTAGTGATAGGATTGGTTATAGGTATAAAAGTAATGATATTTGATGATTTAGCATCGTAAATTGAAAAAGGTTCTTTTTTTTCAATATTTTTGTAAAAAAGTTTTTTTGATGCTTCTGACATAGGTAGATGTTTTGTGATAGAAAATTTTTCTTTAAGAGAGTTGAAAATCTCTTTGTCAAGATAGTAGTCTTCAAAAATAGATGGAATATAATTTGATTTTTCACTATCAAATACTTTTTTATTGACTACAGACTTTGATATTAAAAAATTAGAAGGTAATTTAAGATGTTCTATTATCTCTTTTACTATCATCTTAGCACTAAAAGATACTTCAACACTTCCTATATGTTTTTTATTTTCATTAAAAAGTGGGTATACAAATCTATATCCATTAAATATTCTTCCCTCTTCAAAGCCATTGACTTCTATTTTATGCTTATTAACATAAACTATTGTAGGTCTGATTTTGCTTAAGTTATCTCCATATTTTTTTGGTCGATGAAAGCGTAAAAAACTTTCATTATTAGGTAGGTGAAAATGCAGTTGTCTTATATTATAAACTTTTAATAGTTCATAATTATCTTTTAGTTTAAGATATAGTTTATTTCTAATAATATTTTTTTTATCAACATCTGCCATATAGGCATCTTTAAAAATATCAATCATATCTTTGGTGTTTATTTGTGTATCAAATATTAAGTGTGAAAGATTTGAATATTCACGGTAAAGCATATCATAAGATAAAGAGATTTGCTTGGTCTTATCTGCCAAATGATGATTGATTGCATCACTCTTTTTATAGTCAAAGTAAGAGATAATAGCTATTGAGAAAAATAAAAAAACAGCAATAAACAATGATTTATTCATAATTATTCTCTTTTATAGTTAACTTATTGTTTAGCTTCACTCATCATATTATCAATCACAACAAAAAGTTCTTTACTAGCTTCTTCTGCTTTATTAAAGTGATCTATAACAACACTAATATCTTGCAGGCACACTCCAGTTTTAACACATGCTAATGCTGCAATTGCACTGTCATGTACCTCTGAATGCGGTTGATTGATTTGTGAATAACTTGGTGTATGTGAGAAAAGTTTTTTACCCTCACCACTATGCCATTTTCCAAAACGGCAGTTATTATGATTTGATAATTCTGTATCTTTATTGTTAAACACACCATTGTAAGCATTAACTTTAAACAGTATATGGTCAAGTTTAGCTAATGTTGCAAAGAGTTCATAAGTTGTATGTCGATTATCTTTTTCAATTATACTAGAGTTATTTATTAGTTTTTGTAGTGTTTGTTTAAAATTATCAAGGTTAGAGATAGAACCGTTTGCTTCAACCTCTAACCTCTCACTATCTTCATGCATAGTTGAAGAGTTTTGTTTTAAGGTGCTAATGTTAATCTCAACCTCTGAAGTTGCTTTTTGTGTTCTCTCTGCTAGTTTTCTAACTTCATCAGCCACAACAGCAAAACCACGACCATGTTCACCTGCACGAGCTGCTTCTATGGCAGCATTTAATGCTAAAAGGTTTGTTTGATCTGAAATATCTTTGATTAGATTTATAACTTCAAATATTGCAGAAACGCTGTCATTTAAGTCTTGAGCATTATTTCTCAATCCATTTGCCATCTCAATTATGGCATCTATATTAAAGATTGTATTTACATTCTCTTCAATTTCAGTCATAATTGTAGAGCCTTCACTGTTTAAGGCATTAATCTCCTCTTGCTTCTCCATATTGCCTTCAATCTCTTTTTGAACGAACTTTATATTATGGATACAACCATTTGTAAGGTTTTGTGTAAGGGCATTTTTGAGTTTATTTTCTTCGATGATATCTTTGACTTTATCTTTTTCCATTTTAAAGGTACTATTCTCATTTTTTAAAAGAGTATTTTCACTCTCTAACAACTCTATTTTTGCTTTTAAATCTTGATTTTCAGTTAGTAACATAGTATTTTGACCAAACATAACAATCCTTTATTAAAATAATAAACAATTGTATTACTATTAATATTAAACATTTATTAATATTCCCCCCCCCATAAAAAACTGGAATATAACAAATAATATACGTTGGTTTTGCATGTTGAGTACCCTTTAGAAGTAATCCATACGAGCTGGACTAAAGATATTTAGTAATATTTAAAATAAATCAGCATGTCCAAAAAATACTTTATGTTTATCATCTTTTCTCATACTCTCTAAAATTTTTTTAGCCTTTAATTTTGTTTCTTTATCAAAATATATAAGCATGTTTCGTGAAAAAACAAAATCAAACTTACCAAGATTCGAAAAAGAGCTATCAAAAAGATTAGCTATTTTAAATGTCACTAGTGATTTAACATTGTGATTTAAAGCATGCTCACTATTGTTTTTTTGAAAATATTTAAAAACTATTTCAGTAGATAGATTTCTAATATTTCTCTCTCCATATACTGCCTTTCTTGCCTTAGAAATAGCATCAGAGTTTATATCAACACCTACAATACTAAAATTAG
>JAYEGN010000141.1:0-11325 GCA_034659115.1 Campylobacterota bacterium | reverse complement strand
AAAATCATCATATTTTATCATAAGGCAAAAGTTGTATAATTGCATTATATTAAAGTAAGGCTCTACAATAGAATGAATTATTTTGCTAAAAGAATTATCCCTTGTCTTGATGTTAAAGATGGGCGTGTTGTTAAGGGTGTTAACTTTGTTGGGCTTAGAGATGCTGGTGATCCTGTTGAGGTTGCTAAACGCTACAACGAAGAGGGTGCTGATGAGATTACATTTTTAGATATTATGGCTTCTAGTGACAACAAGGACACCATAGTAGATATAGTAGCTCAGGTTGCAAAAGAGGTTTTTATTCCCCTAACTGTTGGTGGAGGCATACGCAGACTTGATGATATTTACAAGCTTTTAAATGTTGGTTGCGATAAGGTTAGCGTAAATTCAGCCGCCATAAAACGCCCAGAACTTATAGATGAGGGTGCAAAACGATTTGGCTCACAATGTATTGTTACTGCAATAGATGTAAAAAAAGCAGGTGATAAATATCATGTATTTTTAAACGGCGGCAGAGTTGATACGGGGATAGATGCTGTAGAATGGGCAAAAGAAGTTGTTGGGCGTGGAAGCGGTGAAATACTTCTAACCTCTATGGATGCAGATGGCACAAAGGCTGGTTTTGAGTTAAACATAACAGAGCAGATTTCAAAGGCTGTAAATGTTCCAGTTATCGCTAGTGGTGGAGCAGG
The DNA here is from genome assembly GCA_034659115.1 of Campylobacterota bacterium. Classification (GTDB taxonomy): domain Bacteria; phylum Campylobacterota; class Campylobacteria; order Campylobacterales; family Sulfurimonadaceae; genus Sulfurimonas. The sequence continues at coordinate 10,633 of JAYEGN010000141.1, read as the reverse complement.
AACTATGAAGCATATAAAAGATGCTTTTGACTGTGGTGCTGATGCTGCACTTGCTGCAAGTATCTTTCACTATAAAGAGATAGATATTATGGATCTAAAACATTACCTACATGATAATGGGATAGCTGTTAGACTATGATTATATGTGCAGGAAATAACGAAACATTTAATTTTGCAACTCCTATGGGAGTAGGGCTAATAGATACTGCGATGAACTTAACAAGACTTTGCTTATTTGACAAGCCAGAATTTTTACTCTTTGTTGGAACTGCTGGAAGTTATGGAAAACATAATCTCTTTGATATCATTGAATCAAAAACAGCTTCAAATATTGAACTAGCATTCCTGAATAACGATGCTTATACTCCACTGGACAATGTTGTATCAACAAACACAGAAAAAAATATAAAAGATGTTATAGTAAATTCATCTAACTATATTTCAACAAACAAAGAACTAACAAAAAAGTTTTTAAACCTTAATATCGAGATAGAAAATATGGAATTTTTCAGTATCTTAAAAATTGCACAAGAGTTTAATATCCCTGCAGGAGGAGTTTTTTGCATAACAAACTATACTAACAATAATGCTCATAAAGATTTTTTAGAAAACCACAATAAAGCAAAAGAACTATTAAGCTCACATGTGAAAAGAAGAATAAAGGAACTAACAAAAAGATGACTAACATAAAAGCATCTCTATATGATTTTACAAAAAAAGAATTAATCAGTTTAATCAAACCTAGTTTTAGAGTTAATCAGATTTTTGGTTGGCTTTACCATCAGTATGCTCAAGATTTTAATGATATGAAGAACATACCAAAAGCACTCAAAGAGGAATTAGCTAGCAATTATGTTATAAATCCTCTCCATATATTAAATAAAGAAGTTTCAAGTGATGGAACTATAAAGTATCTGCTTCAGATGCAAGATGGCAAAACTATGGAAGCTGTTTGGCTAAAAATGAAAGAGACTCAGTATGATGATAGTGGAGAAGTAATTCAAGAAGCTAAATATACTATCTGTGTTTCTACTCAAGTTGGATGTAAAGTAGGGTGTTCTTTTTGTTTAACTGCTAAAGGTGGATTTACAAGAGATTTAACTGCTGGGGAGATTGTAGCACAAGTGGTAACTCTAAAAAAAGATAATGATCACAAACATAACCGTAAGATAAATATAGTGTATATGGGAATGGGTGAGCCACTTGATAATCTTGATAATCTTGCAAAGGCTATAGAGATATTTAAAGAGGAAGATGGACTTTGCATAGGTGGTAAACGCCAAACAGTCTCTACAAGTGGTTTAAGCAACAAGATAGATCAACTAGGACAGATGGACTTAGGTGTACATATAGCTATTTCATTGCATGCTGTGGATGATGAGCTAAGAAGTGAGCTTATACCTATGAACAAAGCTCACAACATCAACTCTATCATAGAAGCCGTTAAACGCTTTCCAATAGACACTAGAAAACGAGTTATGTTTGAATACCTTGTTATCAAAGACAAGAATGATGATATAGGTTCAGCAAAGAAGCTTGTGAAGCTTCTTCATGGCATAAAGGCTAAGGTTAACCTTATATACTTTAACCCTTACCCTGGAACTAGCTATAACAGACCAAAGGAAGAGGATATGATTGCATTTTCAGATTATTTAATCAAGCATGGATTACTTTGTACCATTAGAGATTCCAAAGGGATTGATATTAGTGCTGCATGTGGTCAGCTCAAAGAGAAAACAGATCAAGAAGAGAAAAGTCACTTAGATAAAGGAGAAGTATAATGACAACATTAGATATAGTACAGATAGTTTTTTTAGTCATTGTTTTTGCAGTTGGACTTATAGGCTTTATGAAAGCAGCTACAAAAGATGATTAAAGCTTTGCTTTGTAATCTTTTTGAGATAAAATAATATTAGAACTTAAAAAAGGAAAAAAAATGGCAGAGAAAACTGACTCAGACAGAATAAAAGAGATATATAAACTATGCAAAGGTCACTTTGGTGATGTAAGATTTGTAGGGATAAAATATCAAAACAAAATTGGTTGGATGGCAAAAGGTGAATTAGGTGATGATTTTGAAAATTTAACTGCCGATGGAAAAACAAGTACTGATGCTCTTAGAAGTCTTAGAGATCGCGTAAAGAAAATCATAAAAAGATACAACGGAGTTTAGAGAGTGATTTAATTCACTCCATCTCTTTGAAGTAAAACGACCAACACACCAGGGAGGTCGTTTATAGATGTAATAATACCTTACTTTTCTTATATAAAAATAATCTATAAAATTCTATATTAAATTGTTGTTAAATTTTAACTTCTGAGTGTTCTTAAAATAGATATAACTATAAAATAAATATCTAAATTTATTGATAGTGTGTATTATTCACACAGTGTTGTAAGTTGTGAATATCTTTCAATTTAGATAAAAATAAATTTAAAAATTCTTTTCTTTATTAAGAATAATTTTATATAAATCTAGACTGAAATCAGATGCTTTGATATTGCTTAAAGTACCTATTTTAGGGGGTTTCATAATTTTATATAAAAATATTCACTTTCTTATAAATATATATTATCTATCTCTGCAAACTCTTATTCACATCGACATTTTACAGACTCAATAAACACTAGCACTTATGCTATTTTGACATACAATCTCAAAATCAATATCACTTTTTATATGATATAAAATGTCATATAAGGTAAACTCTAGTTCACTTGCATGTAGCAATAATCTAGAGGCTCCACTGAGCTCAATCCTTTCTTTGGAATTTAACTCTTTGTCTAGGAATCTTACGATATCTCTCTGAGTTTGTCCATAGATTGGATCACCAACTATTGGATGTTTCACATGAAACATATGCACTCTTATCTGATGTTGTCTTCCAGTATGTGGAACACACTCTACTAGCGTCATATCTCTTTTAGAAAAATAGTTTAAAGGTTTTACATATGTTTTAGATAGCTTACCATCTTGATGAACCTTTACAATCATTCTAACTATGGCTTTCTCATCTTCTCTTCTTAGAAGAGGAGCATCTATAGTCATACTTTCTTTTAATTCTCCATGCACAAGAGCCAGATACTTCTTTTTCATATCTCTCTCTTCAAACATCATCTTAATATCTCTTTCACTTTGCTTATTTTTAGCACATAGAACTAAACCACTTGTTTCTTGATCTATTCTATGTGCAATATTAGCATCCCTTCCAAATTGATACTTAAGCTCATCAATAAGTGAGTATGGTGTTTTTCTATTTTGAGGATGAATGAGTACTCCACTTGGTTTATCAAAAACAACAAACTGCTCAAATTCTGCCGTTGGCTTCAGACCTCTTGTTATTGGCTCGAAATATATAAACTCAAATTCACCCTCTATCTCAGCAGCAGTTTTTGTCATAGCAACACCATCAATAAAAAGTCTTCCTTTGGCTATAAGTCGTTGAGCTTCTTTTTGAGTGTAATCTAGCTCTTTGATAAGATATAAAAAAGCTTTTTGTTTTTTTGGAGCAAACATTTTTTTCATTATAAATGGCAAAATTTATCCCTTTTTTAATCAATTATTTACAATTATTTATGTAAAATAAACGACTTTAATTATGCAAATTCTAGCATAATATTTTTAGATAATAATCATAAGGATTTAAGAAATATGATAGATAGATATTCACGAGAAGAGATGGCATCAAAATGGACTTACCAAGCAAAGTATCAGGCTTGGTTAGATGTAGAAAAAGCAGTTGTTAAAGCTTGGGCAAAACTTGGAAAGATTCCTCAAGATGATGCGGACAAGATTGTAGCAAATGCTGGTTTTGATATAAAACGCATAGATGAGATAGAGGCAGTTACTAGACATGACCTTATCGCTTTTACTACAAGTGTGTCTGAAACACTAGGTGATGAATCAAGATGGTTTCACTATGGTATGACAAGTTCTGATACTATTGACACTGCTGTAGCCGTTCAGATGAAAGACTCTTTAGAGTTAATCATCAAAGATGTTAAGATGATTATGGCATCTATCAAAAAGAGAGCAGAGGAACATAAGATGACTCTTATGGTTGGAAGGAGTCATGGTATCCATGGTGAGCCTATAACATTTGGTTTAGTGTTAGCTATTTGGTATGATGAGATGGCTCGTCACTTAGAGAACTTAGAACAAACTATGGTCGTTATCTGCGTTGGTCAAGTTAGTGGAGCGATGGGTAACTTTGCACATGCACCTCTTGAACTTGAAGAGTTCACATGTGAGGAGCTAGGACTAAAACCAGCTCCAGCATCTAACCAAGTTATCCAAAGAGATAGATATGCTAGACTTGCTACTGCATTAGCACTTATGGCTTCTACTATAGAAAAGTTTGCTGTTCAAGTTCGTCACTGGCAAAGAACGGAAGTTTATGAGTGTGAAGAGTATTTTGCAAAAGGTCAAAAAGGTTCTTCTGCTATGCCTCACAAACGAAACCCTATCCTAACAGAAAACATAACAGGTTTAGCTAGAATGATTAGAGCCTATGCGATGCCGGCGATGGAAAATGTAGCCCTTTGGCATGAAAGAGATATTAGCCACTCTTCAACTGAAAGATTTTGGTTACCAGATACCTTTATTACTACTGACTTTATGCTTCACCGCATGAACAATGTTATAGCTAACCTAACAGTATATCCTGAAAATATGATGAAAAATCTAAACTTAACGGGTGGCTTAGTATTTTCTCAGCGTGTACTTTTAGAGCTTCCTATTCAAGGTGTTTCTCGTGAAGATGCTTATAAAATTGTACAAAGAAATGCTATGAAAGTTTGGGAAGAGATACAGCAAGGTAAAGCAACAACAGATGAAAATGGTGAATCACTATATCTCAACCACTTGTTAGCAGATGAAGAGTTAAGAAAATCACTTAGTGAAGAACAGATTCGTGAGTGTTTTAACTATGATTACTATACTAAAAATGTAGACAATATCTTTGCAAGAGTTTTTAAATAGTAACAAAACAGGATAATAAATGATAACAATTATAAAAAGAAATGGAAGAACAGAAACACTAGATATATCCAAGATTCAAAAATATACATCAGCTGCAGTTAAAGGCTTGGCACATGTATCGCAAAGTGAGCTTGAGGTCGATGCACAGATTCATTTTCGTGATGGCATCACATCCAAAGAGATACAAGAAACTTTAATTAAAACAGCAGTGGATAAGATAGATATTGATGCTCCTAACTGGACATTTGTAGCATCTAGGCTTTTTATGTTTAATCTATATCATCAGGTAAATGGTTTTACTGGCTACTGCACACTTGAGAAATATTTTGAAAAGGGAGAAAAAGAGGGCAGATTGCTTCTAGGTCTTAAAGATATGTATGACCTAGATAGACTTCAAAAACATATTGAACCTCAAAGAGATATGCTCTTTAACTACCTTGGTGCTAAAACACTCTATGATAGATATCTTATAAAAGACAAAAACTCAAACCCTATAGAGCTTCCACAACATATGTTTATGGCTATCTCAATGTTCTTAGCTCAAAAAGAGGAAAACAGACATGAATGGGCTATAAAATTTTATCATATGATTAGTCAGTTTGAAGTTATGCTAGCAACACCTACTCTTTCAAACGCAAGAACAACAAGACATCAACTTAGCTCATGCTATATAGGTTCAACGCCTGATAATATTGAGGGGATTTTTGACTCCTATCAAGAGATGGCTATGCTTTCTAAATTTGGCGGAGGTATCGGTTGGGATTGGACAGGTATCCGTTCTATGGGTTCCTTTATAGATGGACACAAAAATGCGGCTGGTGGAACTGTACCATTTCTAAAAATTACAAATGATATAGCCATAGCTGTTGATCAATTAGGAACTAGAAAGGGTGCTATAGCTGTTTATATGGAACCATGGCACATAGATATCAATGACTTTTTAGACCTAAAGAAAAACTCCGGAGAGGAAAGACGAAGAGCTCATGATCTTTTTCCTGCAATGTGGCTCAATGACCTTTTTATGCAAAGAGTACAAGAGGATGCTATATGGACACTTTTTGATCCATATGACACAAGAGAACTTGCAGCTCTTTATGGTGATGATTTCAAAAAAAGATATGAAGAACTTGAAGAAGATGAAAGCATCGTAAAAGAAAAGATAAAAGCTAAAGCTCTTTGGAAAAAGATTTTAACATCTTATTTTGAAACAGGTTCTCCTTTTTTATGTTTTAAAGATAATGCTAACAGAGCAAACCCTAATAAACATACTGGCGTTATACGAAGCTCAAACCTTTGTACAGAAATATTTCAAAATACAAAACCTAACCACTACAAAATAAAATTTATCTTTGAAAATGGAGAAAGTATCTCCTATGAAGAAGATGAACTTGTAAAAGTTGATAGCGGCATAGAAAAACCTGCAAAAAAAGTAACTGCACTTGACTCTCTTGGTGGACAAGCGATATTTGTAGTTGAAAAAGAAAAGATCGATGGTGATACTGCTGTTTGTAATCTAGCATCGATTAACCTGTCTCGAATCAATACAAAAGAGGACATAAACAGAATAGTTCCTATAGCTATTCGCTGTTTAGATAATGTTATAGACCTTAATTTTTATCCTGTTGAAAAGGTAAAAAGAACTAACATGAAAAGTCGTTCAATCGGCTTAGGTGTTATGGGTGAAGCTCAAATGTTAGCAGAGCAAGCTATAACATGGGGAAGTCAAGAACATTTTGACAAAGTAGATGAGATTATGGAAGCTGTTAGCTATAACGCCATATCAGCTTCTTCTGACTTAGCTTGCGAAAAAGGAACTTATCCAGAATTTGAAGGTTCTGCTTGGAGCAAAGGAGTTATGCCTATGGATCATGCAAATGCTGAAGTAGTAAACTTAGTTGATAGAGGAGGACTTTTTGCATCTACCTATGAATGGGATGAGCTAAGAATAAAAGTAAAATCTCAGGGGATGAGAAATGGTTACCTCATGGCTATTGCACCAACAAGTTCTATCTCTATACTAACTGGAACAACTCAAGCTATTGAACCGGTATTTAAACGCAAATGGTTTGAAGAAAATCTTAGTGGACTCATTCCTGTAGTTGTTCCAAAACTCTCTCCTGAAACTTGGAGCTATTACACTCCTGCTTATGATATGAATCAAACACTACTTATAAAAGTAGCAGCAATAAGACAGAAATGGATAGACCAAGGGCAAAGCTTAAATATCTTCATAACACTAGATAAAGCAAGTGGAAGATACTTAAATGAGATCTACATGTTAGCTTGGAAGCTAGGATTAAAATCAACCTATTATCTTCGTTCACAATCACCAGAAGTTGCCAACGATGTAGAAGATAGAAGCATGGAGTGTGTAGGTTGTCAATAAAATCTATATATAGTTTTTCAAAATGAAACCTCTATATTCAAAGGATTTAGCAAGTTTTAATTCAAGATTTGGTAATTTTTTAGATGCAGAGATACGCTCTGTTGATATAATATCTCCAACAACAATGAAGCTGGTGCTTGCTGCTCAAGATAGTGCAAGAGGCTTTGATTGGATAACAGTAGAATTAGAGTTTAATGGAGTTAGCGATGCTAAGCTCATAGAAGAATCTAAGCTAACCTTACTAGATATAAGCGATGGTTTAACACTTATTTATGAAAAAAAATGTTTTGCTTTTGCTGTTGGTAGTTGTCAAAGTTTATCAAATATAAAAGATGCTATAATCTTTATAGTATCTTCTAGTGTAAAATACAAAGAAGGTTCATTTTAATTTTTCAAGGAGTAAGAGATGCAAGAATATAAAGTTAAAAGTAGTATATTAGGTTTTGAGGACACACTAAACATTGAGATTCATGAGATAGATGAACTTTTTTCAACTATGAAAGATATTGATAATGAAAATATATCTTTCACTATAGTTAATCCATATCTGCTTAGAGAATACTCGTTTGATCTACCATCCGATATAAAAGTGTTATTAGAGATAGATGAAAAATCTAATGTTAGTGTTTATAACATAGTGGTTATTCATAAACATCTTGAAAATTCTAGTATAAATTTCTTGGCACCTATTATTGTAAATAACGATAACAAAACAGTTGCCCAAGTTGTACTAAAGCAAAAAAATCACCCTGATTTTGGTATGGCAGAAAGCATAAAATCTTTTAAGGAATAATCGTGAGAGTTGTATGCCCACATTGTAAAAGTGTCAATAATATACCGCTAAAAGACTCTTACAAAAAAGCAAACTGCGGAAAGTGTAAAAAATCACTTCTCGAGACAAAACCCATAGAACTAACAGATACTAACTTTGATGAAGTTATAGTAAATAGTGATATTCCTGTTATAGTAGATTTTTGGGCACCATGGTGTGGACCTTGCAAAATGATGGGACCATCTTTTGAAAAAACTGCAACACACTTTGCGCTAAAAACACTTTTTGTAAAAGTAAATACCGAGAATGAGCAAAACCTAGGAGCAAGATTTAGCATAAGAAGCATACCAACACTTATAATATTTAAAAACTCCAAAGAGGTTCATCGTGTATCTGGTGCTTTAGATGAAAATGCTCTAAAGCATCTAGTGGAACAGTTTATTTAATCTCTCTTGTTTAAGGAAACCTCTAAAACCCTTATTTCTGAGGATGTAAGGTTTTTTAGAGGTTCCTTTAATACAAAAACAACGGTATAATCAATTCTAATTGACCTCTATTCCCAATCAAGCAATCTCTGCTGACCCTCTAAGCCTCTTATGTGAGTAACATCTTGACTAACCTCTATAACACCCTTGTAAGTCCCCTCATCATCTCTAATAGCAAAATAACGAATATGTATAAATTTACCCTTAAATGTAATCCAAAACTCTGCCTCATCTCTGCGTCCAGCCTTAAATTCACGAAGAATCATTAATACCTGATCAACTGATTTTGGAGGATGACAAAACTTAACTTCTCTGCCTATTATTCCAGCGCTTCTTGGAAAGACTCTATCTTCTCCACGGTTATAAAAAATTACAATATCATTTTCATCAACATAAGTAATATCAACTGGCATAAATTTAAGTAGCCAGTTAATCTGCTCAGGCAACATGTGACCCTGCTCTAAATCTATGCGACCCTCTAGTGAAAATGGTAATTTCCTCTTTTTTGTATCTTGTGAGGGATGAACATATTCATCTGCTACATGTGCAGGATAAGGATCAGGTGCATCATCAAACATCCAACCTATCTCTTCATCACCATCACGCATCTCTTTCCAATCATCTTCATCTAACATACCAAAAGCATTTGGAAGAAGTCGCCCCTCTTCTACTTGCATGATATGTTCTAGATTTCCAAAAAGATTTTGAAGCACCATCTCTAAAGATGAAAGTTCATTTTGTTCTACTAAATTACGAGCTTGTTTGATTATGGCTCGTATATCATCATGAAAAGCCCACATATTTTGAGATGGTGATGTCCAGCCATACTTTTCTAGGTATGGGAAAAGCTGATTTTCTTTTCTAGCAAAATGCTTCTCAACTCTACATAGACGAGCAAACAACTCTTTAAATTCTTCATTATTATTTTCTTTATCAACAGCATTAATACTGCTCATCAACCCTCTAATAAGCTGATTTTCCTCCAAGTAAACTTTAACTGGATGCCCAACAGGTAAATTTTTATAATCGTTCATATGATTCCTATATTTATAATATGGGATTATACTATGTTAGTGATTTTTATTTTTTGATTTATAGCAAGATAGATTAATTTTATAAATAGGCTATAACGACTGAAGATAACCGATAAGTCGCCGCTAGGCTACTTATTTCTCTCCTAGTACTTACTGTATGCTTTTTCCTGGAATATACGGTATCAAACCTTGTTCTAATGCTTGCTCTTGCACTTCTATAGGTAAGTCTCTTACATCCATGATCATTCCATTAATTGACAACATCCAAACCATTGGATTATCTTCAAGTTTACTTGGCAATGTCCAATGATGATTCATATAATCCATTTTCAATAAATCACGAATAATTTTAGATTTTGACTGCCCTGTACTTTTAGCAATATCAAATTTTTCATATAATTCTGAAACACTTATATGAATTGATTGACTTCTGTCAAATAAAAAATTGACTGTTCCAACAGCATGCACTGCCCCACAAGCCCATGTTTTTGCCTTACCCTTGCTTAAAGGAGATGGTCTTTTTCTACACAATGCAGCAATCACATATCTAATATATTGTGCATATTCTTCATTCAAAATATCCTTAGAAAAACTATCTGTTAAATTTATAATTTCAAGATACTTATCTTCCATAATTTTTGGTACATTTTCTGATTTATTTTGCTTCAAAAGTTCTCCATATATTGTAATTTCAGCTTCTATATAACGACCGAATATAGCCAATAAGTCGCCGCTAGACAATTTATTGGCTCCTCGTATTTGTTATCCGTGCGACAAGAAGTCGCTTAATTTGATGTGGGTTAAATACCCATAGAGTATTCTGTTACTCTCTTTCTTTCTACTATTGTATAGTTGGTAACGACTGTGTTTTAAGCAGTAGAATAATATCTAATAATCTCTTAATACGGATTGAGATTATTGATATAGAAAAGTAGATATGGTTAATGTAATGTGAACTACTGTTAGAAGCCTCGT
>JAYEGN010000140.1:0-37014 GCA_034659115.1 Campylobacterota bacterium | reverse complement strand
GTTTATTATAACTTTTGTTCAATTTGTAAATTTTTATCTTTAGAAATAGTTATACTCTCACTATGATTGCTAACATAGTTCATAAAGTCGCTAACATAATCATCTTGAACTTGAATCGCCATAGTTTTCATAATATACTCCAGCAGTTTAGTTGGGTATATTATAACAAAACTTAAGGGAAAATCACTTGAGTTTTGTTATTTAATCTCCTCTGCTGCGAGTCCTTGATTAAACATAATATCGGCTATCTTTAGTTTTTATTGCTATATTACTTTAGAGGATTTGTATTATTTTAATAAATATTAGATTATAATTTAAAAGGGAGTCTAACATGAATATATTTAAACTTAAAGAACACAATACAACTATCACAACAGAGCTTACTGCTGGTACTACTACATTTATGGCTATGTTGTATATTGTTCCGGTAAATGCTTCTATCCTTAGTGCATCTGGAATGCCTTATGATGCTTTAATAACAGCAACTATAGTTATGAGTATCTTTGCATCTATACTCAATGGTTTCTGGGCTAATACCCCTATAGCGATGAGTGTTGGAATGGGGATCAATGCTTATTTTAGCTTTGGACTTGTGAAGGGGATGGGTATCCCTTGGCAGAGTGCCTTAGGTATAGTATTTGTTTCAGGAATCTTATATGTTCTCATAAGTATAACACCTCTTAGAAGATGGCTTATCGAGACAATTCCTCTTGATATAAAAAGGGCAGTAAGTGCTGGTATAGGTGCTTTTATCGCTTTTATTGGGCTTGAACAAACAAAAATAATAGTTGATTCTCCAGCTACCTTAGTAAAATTGGGTGATCTACACAATCCACATGTGCAACTTGCGTTATTTGCCTTAGCATTAAGTGTTTTCTTTAGTATTAAAAAGTATAAAGGTGCATTTATGCTCTCTATAGTTTTAACGACTATTGTTGCATGGTTTAGTGGTATTGCAGAATTTCCAAAAGAGTTTTTATCTATGCCAGCTTCTATGGCACCTATCGCTTTTGAACTAGATATAGCATCTGTTTTAACCTTGTCTATGCTACCGGTAATTTTAGTGTTTTTGATAACTGATCTTTTTGATACTCTTGGTACTCTTACTGGAGTAGGCATGAGAGCAAATCTGTTTAAAGATCAAAAATCAATCCCTCTACAAAAAACTATAGAAGCTGACGCTGTTGCTACAGTAGTGAGTGGTCTTGCTGGTGTAACGAGTACAACATCCTTTATAGAGAGTGCTGCTGGAGTTGAAGAGGGAGGACGAACTGGACTAAGTGCTGTGGTAGTCGGAGTTTTATTTATACTTCCCCTATTTTTATTACCATTTTTTAAGGCTATTCCACCCAATGCAATCTATCCGATACTTATAGCTATTGGCGTAATGATGTTTAGTGAACTTAAAAATATAGATTATGATAATCAAGCTATAAAATATAGTACATTTTTTATAGTTTTGGGTATGCCATTAACTTATTCTATCACCAATGGGTTACTTCTTGGTGCTTTGGCTTATGTATTTATCAAAGTTATCTCAAGTAAGTTCAAAGAGATATCTCCTGCTATGGGTATATTGGCTATAGTTGGGGTTGTAGTTTTTTTTATTTTATAAACTACTTTAACTCGCCCCAGTTATCACCAATATTCATACTAGCTTTTAAAGGGATATTTAGTTCATAAATATCCTCCATAATCTTTTTAAATTTATTACCTAAGAGTTCAGCTTTATCTGCATCTACTTCAAATATAAGTTCATCATGAATTTGAAGAAGCATTCTTGCATCTAGCTGCTCCTCTTTGATAACTCTGTCTATCTTGTTCATAGAGAGTTTTATAAGATCAGATGCACTTCCTTGAAAAACACTATTGACCGATTCTCTATCATACGCTGCTTTAAACATTGGTGAAGCTGTTTCATAGTCAAAATATCTTCTTCTTTGTAGCAAAGTTTGAATATATCCCATCTCTTTAGAGCTATCAACAATAGAACGAAAATATCTTTTTACAGTTGGGAATGAATCAAAATACTTTTCTATAATCTCTTTTGCTTCTTTAGTTGTTATACCTAAAGTTTCAGAGAGTTTTTTCTGTCCCATCCCATAAAGAAGACCAAAGTTTACAGTTTTTGCCACTGATCTTTTACTAGCAGCTTCCTCTTCGCCAAATAGTGCGATAGCGGTTTGTAAATGAATATCTTTATCTGCCTTAAAAGCATCTACTAACACGCTGTCTTGTGAGTAGTGAGCTAGAAGTCTAAGCTCTATTTGAGAGTAATCTATGCCGATAAGTTTCTTGCCATCTTCTGCTACAAAAGCTTCTCTTATCTTAAGACCTTGCTCAGATCGAGCAGGAATATTTTGTAGGTTTGGATTCTTAGAACTTAGTCGTCCTGTCGCTGTTCCTGTTTGAACAAAAGAGGTATGTATACGACTTTTTTCATCTTCAAGACTTAGTTTTAACAGAGGCTCTACATAGGTTGAATAGAGTTTATAAACTTCACGATATTCTAAAAGAGAGCCAATTATCTCATGCTTATCTTTTAAAGAGTTAAGTACTTTTTCATCTGTTGAGTAACCTGTCTTAGTTTTCTTACCAACTGGTAGGTTTAAATGTTCAAAGAGTATAACACCTAACTGTTTTGTTGAGTTGATATTAAACTCACTTCCAGCCAATTCGTAAATAGTGTTAGTCAAGTCTGTTAGTGTCACCTTAATCTCTTTTGAGAACTCCTCTAAAAACTTAGAATCTACCTTTATACCCTCTATCTCCATCCCTAAAAGAGTCGTTATAAAAGGTACTTCTACAGTTTTTGACTCATCTATAAGGTGTGTTGCATTTTGAAGTTTTAGTTTTTCATGAAAAAGATTAAAAAGTTTTAGAGTTATGTAAGCATCTTCACTTGCATACTTAGAAGCATCTTCAAGTTCAACACTTGCAAATGTTTCACCCTTTTTTACTGTGTCTTTAAAAGCTACCATTGTGTGATTGAGAAGTTTGTCGCTCAACTTATCAAGACCCAAAGCACTTTGAGGATTTATAAGCCAAGCTAAAATCATACTATCACCATAGATGTTTAATTTATCATCATCTAAAAATCTACTAACAAAATGAAGGTCAAACTTGATGTTATGTCCCACTACATGTGAGGTAAATATTTTTCTTATAGCATTCTTTGCATCTTCTTTATCGATTTGCTCTGGTACTCCTAAGTAAAAGTGAGCAAATGGTACATAAAAAGCCTCTTCATCATTAAAACAAAAACTAAAACCTACAAGTGAGTCTTTCTCATAATCAAGCCCTGTTGTTTCTGTGTCAAATGCTATGATGGTATCAGGTGTCAAGGTCTTTAAAATCTTTTGTAACTCTGCATTGTCTGTTATAAGAGTTGTTTTGAACTTTAAATTTATCTCTTCTTTAATCTCGTGAGCTTTTGTAGTTACCTCTGCCTTTGTTTTTTCACTCACCATATTCTTAGCATGTAGCACTCTAAGGACTGCATTTTGTTCATACTTCACAAGCTCATCATAGATATTTAAAAATGGATGCTCTATATCCATCTTATACTCTTCAAAATTAAAACTATCAAACACATCATCTCTAAGTGTTACTAACTCTTTTGACATGTAGGCTTGCTCTTTTGATTCAATAAGCTTTTTTTGGTTTGCACCCTTAATACTTTGAAGATTTTTATAGATGCTATCTAAATCTCCATACTCTTTTAAAAGCTTCTCAGCCCCAACCTTACCTATGCCCTTGACACCAGGAACATTATCGGCACTATCGCCTAAGATGGATTGATAATCTATAAACTGCTTAGGAGTTACGCCATACTTCTCAAAACAAGCATCTTCATCCATACTTTTTCGCTTTACAGCATCAACAATCACAACTTTACCATCATCTATGAGTTGATAAAGATCTTTATCGTGAGAAACAACACGAACATTATACCCCTTTGCTTTTGCATGTTTAACCACTGTTGCAATCATATCATCAGCTTCAAAACCAACTTGACCAAGAGTTTTATAGCCCATCTTATCTATCCACTCTATAGCGATAGGGAGTTGCACAGTAAGTTCTTCTGGTGGAGCTTTACGATTTGCTTTATAATTTGAATCTATCTCATTTCTAAAGGTAGGTCCCTTTGTATCTATAGCAAAGACAATATAGTCACTATCATGTTGTTTTTGTAGGCTAGAGATAAAGTTTGTAAAGCCTGTTAAGAGCCCTGTTGGAAAACCATCTTTATTTTTTAGATGCTGAGGAAGGGCGTAAAAACTACGAAAAAAGAAACCAAATGTATCTATGACTGTAACAACTTTAGCCATCTACACTAGATCCAACATGTCATCTATTGCATCTTCTAATAGTTCATGATTGTAACCAGCGTCATTAGCTTTTTTTAGAGCAAAATTAATAGCTACTTCTGAGAGAGGTTTATTTATAGGAATAGCAGTTTTTACAATATTTAAAGCTGTTGAATACTCTTGGATATTATCGGGTGCAGCTTTTGGATTATCAGCATATTTAATCATCTCTATAAACTCTTTACTAAATCCCCAATGCTCAAAAACTAAGGCTGTAACTTCCGAACTAGTTACATTAACATAAGCTTTTTCAACCATTGCAATATTATTGGACATCTCAATTTCAGATGCAAAGCTTATGGTCTCATCTTCTTGAATAATATCACTTGCTATAAGTATCTTACCTGTGTCTTGAAGTAGTGTGGCAAGATATAGTTTATCTGCTTTTTCTTTATCTAGTTGTTTGTACCAGCTAAGCATTAAAGCTGCTTGTAGTGATGATATATCAGCAAATTTTTCTGATGTAATACCGTAGGGCTGCATATCAACATTTAAAAGATTTTTAACAGAATTTCCAAGTGCAATTGAGCGAGTCATGCCCATTCCAAAAAGGGATACAGCCTGAGCTACATTTTTTATCTCTTTGCCAAATCCATAAAGTGGAGAGTTTGCAGCTTTTAAAAGGTTCGCAATTATCATAGGGTCATTTTCAAGTGCTTTTGATAAATCAGAAATACCTGCCTCAGGATCTGCATAAACTTTATTTATATCTAAAATAGTTTTTGAAAGAGGTGGAAGTGATTTTACACTATCAGTTATTGAGCTTTTCATGCCAAAACCTTTTTTTTAAGCTTATTATATCATAGCTCTTTTAAACACCAAATTTTTTAAACTCCTATCTTCATCTAAACTTGCAAATTCAGCAACATTTTCAACTCTTTTTACAAACTTAAAACTTGGAGCCAACTCTTTGATAAGTGTTGTAATAAACTCTATATCTAAATCAGGTGAATTTAAACATGCTAATAATAAACAATCATCAGATGCAATTTGTGGTAGTTTCATGATAAGTTTTCTATAATCTTTACTAGCTTCAAAACTACCCTTTTGAAATGTTGGTGGATCTATGATAATGAGATCATATGGAGCTTTCTTTTTTATGCGTGAAAATGACTTAAGTATATTGTATGGATGAAAACTAACACCTCGAGTGTCTAGATCATTAAGATGGTGATTTTTTCGTCCTGTACTTAATGCTCCCTTGCTCATATCTATATTTGAAACAGTTCTTGCACCACCTAAAACAGCAGCAACGCTAAAGGCACATGTGTATGAAAAAAGATTTAAAACATCTTTATCTTTTGAGTTTTCTCTCACAAATGTTCTTCCATTTTTCATATCTGCAAAATATCCACTATTGCGGTTGGAAAGAAGATTTAACTTAAGTTTCATACCATTTTCAACCACATGCAGTTCATCAGATAATTCTCCTACTATAAGTTCACTAGGAGCTCCTTTTAGGTATCTTCTTTGTAAAACAATACTCATATGTGGTGTTGTTTTTATAAACTCTTTAAGCATAGAGATAAGCTCTTGTTCATTTTTATCTTCGAGGTAAAGAGCAACACTTAAAATATCATCAATAGAATCAATAGTTAAATATTTCCATCCATCATAAAGCCCTCCCCTTCCATGAAAGAGTCTTTTAAACTCATTATTCAGGTCTTGCGAGTTGTTTAAGAGGTGAGTTTTTAAATCCATTATTGTCATCATATACCTTAAACCCAAATAATTCCATAAGAATAAAAAATTTAAACTATCATTGCACTCAAGGCAGGTTCATTAAAAATTTACACCACCAATAAGGTGGCTTAAAATTTTTACTAAACATCCCTTAAGCACAAGCATAGATAAATTTTATAAATCCTTATGGAATTATTTGGGTTAAAATTAAAAATGATATTTTATAGATATTTGTTTTCATTGTCAATTATGTTCGTGTTAAGGTACGCTAAATCAAAAGTATAACAGGTATGAGAGAGTGTGAAATAATCAAATCTCTCATTCCCTAATATTTCAATTTTCTTAATTTTCTAACAATAATATCAGCACGATTATTTAGCTCTACACTATCAGCATTTTCATCACTATAAAGAGGAGCTTTATCTGCATTGGAATGTATAATAACTCTTATACTATCTGCTCCAGCTTCGAGTAGTTGTGTTTTAATCACTTCTGCTCGCTTACTTGATAGTAAAAGAAGTTCATCATCATTGAGATCATCATTTTGAGCATTGCTCAATATATCAAATTTTAAAAAATCCCAACCATATGGTTGAAGTTGAGTTATAAGATCATTTAACCTTTGCTCTCCCTCATCACTTAGCTCAGCAGAATCATCTTCAAATAAAAAGCTACTATACCTCTCAATCACTAAAGTATCTTCATATATCTTCTCACAGCCATATATATTACGCATCTGCGTTGTTAGTGAGTTATTACATATATCTTGCTCATCTACGATTAAGTCCATATCTTTATCATATTTTATAGGTAAAGAATCTCTATTTTGAGGTGTATTATCTCTCAATCCTACATTTGAGTAGAGTTCATCATTGTTATCACCATCAACAATAGTTGATATGAGATTTCCCATAGCATCAAGAATTCGATATTTTGCAAATAGTAAACTATATTCTGTATCTATGATTTGAGATTTTGAACGGATAAAATCATTTTGAGCAGATAAAAGATCTAGTAGTGACCTTCTCCCTAAATCATACTCTTTTGAGTAGAGTGTAAGAGTTTCAAGTGAAAACTTTTTATAATCTTTTAGATACACTAACTGCTGTGTTAATTTTTCATAAGCCGCCCAAGATAGGTTTAACCCCTCTACAACTTCTCGTCTTAAAACATTTTTAACCTCTACCTCTTTATGAATAGTGCTTATACTTTTTTGAAGTACCGCTTGATCTGAAAAACCATTAAATAGGTTATATTTCACATATGCCATTGCACGAAATTTATCACTTTCACCCTCTACACCACTTAGATTTCTATTTAGAGATTGTGAAATTTCTACATCAATTTGTGGATAAAACGGTGATTTTCTACCCTTATAGGTCGCTTGTGCAAGTTTTATATTATAGTTACCTACTAGAAGTGATGGATTATTTTTCATAGCTATCTGAGTAGCATTTTCTTTTGTTTTAGGAAGCTCTATCTGTATATCTGGTCTGCTCATATCTTCTGGTTTTAGGTATCTACCTAGAATTCTATGCATGCCATACTTTACATCTAAAAGAGTGTTTTCTTGAACAACATAATTTGATTTTGCTAGGGAGAGAGAGGACTCTATCTTATTTACTTCTGAGAGAGTTGTTAAACCTGAGTCATAAAGTTTTTGAACTTTTTTTAGTATCTCTTCGTTAATCTCTATATTTTCTTTTGCAGTGTTTAACAGTTCATTATTTCGCATCACTTGAAGATATGAATTTAGCATCTCAAAAGCTGTATCATTCGCTTTTTCTATATAACTATATGCTGCTGAAGTAGTTCTATGTTCCTCTTCTTGTACTTGATGAGTAGTTTCAAAGCCATTAAAAATATTTTGAGTATATGTTAAAGAGTTTTGATAAACAGCAAGACCAGTGTTATCTATTTCGTTTGGTAAACCTTCTTGTGGGGTTGTTATTTTACTATTTTCAAATCCACCACCTAAAGAGAGATCTATACTAGGGTAATAACCAGACTGCGCTATTGTTATATCCTCTTTAGTGGAGTTATAGTTTTTTAATCTTTCAAGAACTATAGGATTAGTAGATAAAACTTCATTAATAGTTGTTTTGAGGTCTTGTGCATTGAGTGATGTTATTAGTGTTAGTGCTAATAGTATTCTTTTTTTCATAATTAATTATCCATTATATGTTAGCCTTTTATAAAGCATTAAGTGTACCGTTTTATATTTAGAAATTTTCATTAAGCATAATTTTTAATCCATTTTGCTAAAATGGCATTATTATTTTACAAAAAAGTAGCAAACTTGTCATTGAACTTACAAACACATACAGAGCATTTCACTAATCCACTTTATTTAGAAAGCGGTCGTATACTAGAACCATATGATATTATTTATGAAACTTATGGTGAAATTAATGATGATAAGAGCAATGTAATTGTTGTTTGCCATGCCCTAACAGGCTCTCACCATGCAGCTGGAACCTATGAAAACGAAACGAAAGCTGGTTGGTGGGATGGACTGATAGGTTCAGGTAAGGCGATAGATACTGATAAATATTTTGTTATCTGTTCAAATGTCATAGGAAGTTGTTTTGGCTCAACAGGTCCTATGAGTTTACAACACCCCCACCATAATCATTACCGATATAAATTTCCAGTAGTCACAATCAAAGATATGGTTAAAGCGCAACGCATACTATTTGATAGACTTGATATACATCGAGTATATGCTATAATTGGTGGTTCGATGGGAGGCATGCAGGCACTCCAATTTGCTATACATTATCCTAATTTTGCAGAAAAGGTTATCTCAATGGCTGCAACTTATGCAACGCAACCATGGGCTATAGCTTTTAATAAAGTGGCGCAAGAGTCTATATTGAACGATCCTGATTTTAAGCAGGGATATTACGATCAAGAAGTTATATCAGAGCAGGGTTTAACCGGTATGGCTGTTGGGCGAATGGCTGGACACATAAGCTTTTTATCTCATGAATCTATGCAAGATAAGTTTGGTCGAGAATACAAAAGAGATGATGGTCTTTATGAACTTTTTGGCAAATTTCAAGTAGAATCTTATTTAGAGTATAATGGTTACAATTTTACAAAATGGTTTGACCCTTTAGCTTATATATATATAACAAAAGCTATCAATATTTTTGATCTTGCTCGTGGTTTTGATTCGCTCTTGGATGCTATACAAAAAATCACATCTCAAATTTATCTTATCAGTTTTAGGGATGATCTTTTATTTAAAAATATTGAAATGAAAAAAATTGCAGATACATTTGCAAAGATTAACAAAAAAAATTATGACTATATAGATATTGATAGTGACTATGGGCATGATGCTTTTTTAGTTGAACTTGATAAATTTGAAGATTATGTAAAGGATGCATTGAATGGCTAAAACACAAGATTTTGAAAAAAAACTAGACTCTGCTAAGAAGACTTTAGAGATATTGATGAACCCTGAGATTACACTACAAAACAGTGTAAAGGCTTATGAAAAAGGTATGAGTGAACTGAGTGAAGCTTCAAAGATACTAGAAGATGCAGTGATTACAATCAAGACAATAAAAAACACCTAGGAGCACAGATGAAAGCGGCTGTATTACAATTAAATGCACAAGGTCTTAGCTCTACAAAACTCTATAATTACATTCGAATAGCAAATACAAACGGTGTAAAAGTTCTACTTCTTGGTGAATATATACTAAACCCTTTTTTTAAAGAGCTAGAACAGATGTCAGTTACTATGATAAAAGAACAAGCCGAGCATCAGATCAAAGTATTGAGAGAGTTATCTTCAACCTATGCTATGACCATAGTAGCTCCTCTTATTATGGTGAAGAAAAAAAAAGTGTATAAAACTATTGCAAAATTTGCTCCATCATCAACCTCATACTACCAGCAACAACTTCTTATAAACTATGCACATTGGAATGAGGAAAAGTTTTTTGATAATGACTCAAAAACTTTACAATCACCACTTATATTTAAGGTAGATGGTTTTAAGTTTGCCATCATAAGTGGTTTTGAAATTCATTTTGATGAGTTATGGAAACAGATATCTCAAAAAAATGTAGATGCTGTTCTTCTTCCTAGTGTTTCAACATTTGATTCTTATGATAGATGGAAAAACCTTATTTTATCTCGTGCATTTACACATAACTGCTTCGTTCTTCGTGCAAATCGAATCGGAGAGTATATAGATAAAGAGTTTTCTTGGAAGTTTTATGGTGACTCTATCTTAGCATCACCAAATGGTGAATTATTAACTCACTTAGGGAACAAAGAGGAGCTGATGTTAGTTGATATGAGCCATGAAGAAGTTCTCCAAGCTAGACGGATGTGGGGCTTTAAAGAGACACTAAACAAAAGGAGATCGGTATGTTAAAATATTTTCACCGACAGATACAACTATGGGGAGAAGAGACACAGATATCCTTGCAAAGTAAAAAAATAGCTATTATCGGTTCAGGTGGACTTGGAAGCTCCTTGGCTTTTGCACTTGGGGCTAGTGGAATTGGTGAGATTCATATGATTGATTTTGATGAAGTCTCGCATCATAATATTCATCGTCAAATTGCTTTTAAGATTGGTGATGAAGGTAAAAATAAAGCTGTTGTTAATACAGAACTTATCAAAGCTAGATCTCCTTTTGTAAAAGCTATCGCTCATCCATGTGATTTTAAAACTTGGAGTGATAAAAATATAGCAGTAGACCTAATCCTAGATGCTACAGACAACCTTCAAGTTCGCTCTCATATAAACACTTACGCAAAGAATAAAAACCTACCTTGGATCTATGGAAGTGTTGAGGCTTTTAATGGTCAAGTTTGTTTTTTAGATGAGTCATCTTTTGATGATGTTTTTAAAATATCAAATCATACTCCAGCAGGAATAACAACTCCAATCGTTATGCATATAGCATCTTTACAAGCAAACTTAGCACTGAGATATTTGGCAGGTTTAAGTGTAAAAAAAGACACCCTTTACTATCTATTTTTCAATCAAGATGGTGAACTAATCACACAAAAATTTGGACTTCCTAAAGTGTAAACAGGCTAAATATCCTTTATTTGAGTTTTCCAGCTAAGTAACCGCTACTAAAACTCCATTGCAGATTATAACCTCCACATGGACCATCAAGGTTTAATATCTCTCCACAAAAGTAGAGTCCTTTTAAGATTTTACTTTGCATTGTTTTTGGGTCTATCTCCTTTAAACTTATACCACCTCGTGTTATCATAGCCATCTCAAAACCATCATGACCAGTTATTGTCAATGGTGTCCATGCAAGATAGTTTATAAGCTTTGCCTTAGCATCTCCCCTAAGCGATTTAAGCTTTGCATCTGGATCAACTTCACAAAGTAAACACAGCTCTAAAGCTACCCTCTCTGGAACTAAAGTTGCGATAATTTGCCCTATAGTTTTATCTCGATTTTTTATAGCCTCAGCCTTTACATGTGTATCTATATCTTGCTCATTCATCCCTCGCGTAAGATTTGCCAAGATAGGAACTTCATCATACTTACTCAGCAGTGGAGTTATCTCTCGTGCAAAATCCAATACAACCGGTCCTCTAATGCCATCTTTGGTAAAAATCAAGTCTCCAACAGCTTTTAATTTTTTATATTTTTTTATGTCCACATGCAGGAGTACTTTTGCGATAGTATCTGCTCGACAATTCTTGACCCATCTTTGTTTAGTTTTAAGCGGCATCATTGCTGGATAGAGATCAGTTATCTTATGCCCTACTTCTGATGAAAAAACATAACCATCCCCTTGGGCACCCAAACTTGGATAACCCAATCCACCGGTTGCCACTACAACATCCAATGAGAAAAAGCTACTTTGGTGAGTTTTGACACCACTTATTTGCTGCTTAGTATGCAGAAGTTCTATGACTCTTTGATTGCATAAAAGATCTACATGTAATCTATCCAACTCATTTTGCAAGGCTGCTATGATACTAGTAGAGTTATGAGATATAGGAAAAACTCTAAAACCATCTGGGGCATGAGTTTGAACTCCAATATTTTTAAAAAACTCCACTAAGGAGTGATGATCAAACTCTTTTAAAGCATCCTGCATAAAACGGCCATCTCTTCCAAAATGCTCTATAAACTCTTCATTTGTCAATCTATTTGTTAGATTACAACGACCACCACCTGTAGCTTTTAGTTTCGTACCTATCTTTGAGAGTTTTTCAAGTAAAAGTACTTTCTTACCATCTCTAGCTGCTTGAATCGCTGCTATCATACCAGCAGCACCAGCCCCAACAACAATAAGGTCATAATTTGTTTTTATTTTTCTATTTTTCATTACCTTTATTTTAGTATAATTCGTAAATTTTTAAAAGGTAGATATTGCAAATATGATAAATTATGAAAAAATAAAGCCTTGGCTTTTTAAACTACAACCAGAAAATGCTCACCATGTTGCAGAATGCGTTCTTAGAATTCCAAATCTATGTCAGATTCCTTTCAAACCATTTTTAGACTCACACTTTGTGGAACATAAAGTACTAACTCAAGAACTTTTTAATCGTACATTCTCAAATCCCATAGGACTTGGTGCTGGATTTGATAAAAATGCGACTATGATTAAGGGAACTCGAATCTTAGGATTTGGTTATACTGAAATAGGTACTGTTACACCTAAACCACAAGATGGCAATCCAAAACCTAGAATGTTTAGACATGTAGAAGAAGAAAGTATCCAAAATGCTATGGGATTCAATAATGAAGGTGCCGCAAAGGTTTCAAACAGGTTAAAACAAACCTTCCCATTTATAACTCCCATAGGAATCAACATAGGCAAGAACAAACTAACACCAGAGAATGAAGCTATAAACGATTACATCTCACTTATAAAAACATTTAATGGGTGGGGTGACTATTTTGTAATCAACATCTCTTCACCAAATACACCGGGACTTAGAGATTTACAAAATGAAGAGTTTATCGGCAAGCTGTTTCAAGAGGCTAAAAAAATAACCGAGATGCCCATACTACTAAAGATAGCTCCTGATATGACCATAGAAGATGCTGTAGCACTCACAACTATGGCTGTAGAAAAGGGAGCAGATGGAATCATCGCTACTAACACTACAATAGACTACTCACTTATTCAAAACCCTGAAGCTATAGGCGGAATAAGTGGAGCAGTTTTAAAAGAAAAAAGTTTTGAAATTTTTGAGGCTATCGCAAAAGAACTTTATGGTAAAACAACACTTATCTCTGTTGGTGGTATAGATTCAGCTACAGAGGTATACAGACGCATAAAAGCTGGTGCTTCACTTGTTCAAATACTCAGTGGACTTGTATTTCATGGACCAGATATGATAATGAACATAAACAAAGAACTTATAGGACTTATAAAAGCTGATGGATACAAAAATATCACACAAGCGATAGGTGCCGATAGAAAATAATGATCAGAATTAAAATCCGATACAGGGAGGCACTCAATGCTGACTCGTAAACTTTTTACAATATTAACACTAATCTTAGGAACACTAATGGCATCTTCACTACCAAACTATGAAACAAAGACTTTAAAAAATGGATTACAAATTGTTGTAATCCCTCTTGAGAACTCCACTAATGTTATTTCAACTGATATATTTTATAAGGTTGGAAGTAGAAATGAGATTATGGGTAAAACAGGCATAGCTCACATGTTAGAACATATGAACTTCAAATCTACAAAAAATCTACCTGCTGGCGAATTTGATAAAGAGGTCAAAAGTATCGGTGGAGTAAACAATGCCTCCACAAGTTTTGACTACACTCATTACTACATAAAGTCAAGCACGGACAATCTCTCTAAATCGCTGAGCCTTTACGCAGAACTTATGCAAAATCTAAACCTAAAAGATGAAGAGTTTCAACCAGAAAGAGATGTTGTTGCCGAAGAGAGAAGGTGGAGAACAGAAAACTCACCTATTGGATACTTATACTTTGCTATGTTTAATAACTCCTATGTATATCATCCCTATCACTGGACACCTATAGGGTTTATGAATGATATTCAGACATGGACTATTGATGATATAAGAGAGTTTCATAAGACCTACTATCAGCCTAGTAACGCTATCTTGATGGTTACAGGTGATGTAGATCCTAAAGAGGTGTTTAAAAAGGCTAAAAAAGAGTTTGGCAACATTAAAAACAGTGCTAAAATTCCTGAGTTTAAATTTGTAGAACCAGAACAAGATGGTCCAAAAAGAGTTACAATACATAGAGAGAGTGAAGTAGAAATTGTAGCGATTACCTTTCATATACCTGACTTTAAAGATAAAGATCAAGTAGCTCTTAGCGTAATTTCAGAGATACTTTATTCTGGCAAAAGTTCTAGGCTTTATAAAGAACTCGTGAATAAAAAACGCCTTGTTAATCAAGTATATGCATATAATATGGAAAATATAGATCCAGGTCTATTTATATTTTTAGCATCATGCAACCCTGGTGTAAAAGCCTCAGATGTAGAAAAAGAGCTTATCAAGCAGATAGAACTGATAAAAAGTACAAAAGTTACTAAGCAGGAGATTCAAAAAGTAAAAATAAATACAAAAGCAGACTTTATATACTCACTAGAAAGCTCCAGCTCTGTAGCAAATCTTTTTGGAAGCTACCTTGTTAGAGGAGATTTAACTCCACTTTTAACTTATGAAGAGATGGTTGAAAAAGTAACAGCTAAAAAAGTTCAAGATGTAGCTAAAAAGTATTTTAATTTTGACAAATCGACTACTATAATTTTAAAAAAGGACTAACATAGTTCTTTAAAATTTATTAATCTTAATAACTAAATTTTATTAAGATTATAATCTCAACTTTACTTATGTATTATTTCAAAAAAATTGGAGAAAGATATGAAAAAAATAGTTTCAGGGATAATAGCAGCACTATTATTTTTAGGATGTAGTTCAGATAAAGCAAGTGAACAAAACATAGAACCAAAGATAGTTATTGGTAAGAGTTTGGTAAATCTAGGACTAAAAAATCAGTTTGATAAAGCTGAAAAACTGAGTTCCGATACAAAAAAAATTATCATCTCCTATTCAAAAGATACGGGACATACATGTAGTGGTTTTTTTGAAAAACAAACACCTACATATTTAGATGATAAAAATATTAAATATCTTGCAGATATTAGTTCTGCGCCCTCAATCATTAGAAGTATGTTTGTTATACCAGGACTTCAAGAGTTAAAATATTCTGTTTTAATCTTAGATGATGAGACGATAGCAGCTCCATATAAAGCAGGCGTTAGCATTGAAAAGATTTTAGTTGTATCTTTAAACAATAACTCAATCACAGATATTAAAACTGCTACAACAGAAGATGAATTAAAACAAATTTTAGAATCTAACTAAAACAACTGATTCATACCATTTACTTATCTGAATTGTCACCCTGAACTTGATTCAGGGTCTATATGTCAGGTTAGATTCTCAATCAAGTTTACAATCGTAATCTAATACCAATCCCCGTTAAAAACTAAATATTTAGTTTTTAGTGGGGATTGGTATAACTAATGACAATCTGTAAGAGTTTTTTGAGGATCCGAGATATATTCATATCCACTATATATAGTATATGCACCATAAAGTATCACTGCAATGGAAGCTAAACTTACCATCATATTTCTAAAACTTGTTGCGGTTGTTAAGGATGCTAAAAAACCAAGCCCAAACATAGCAGGAATCGTACTTAATCCAAATATAACCATAACCAAGGCTCCATAAACTGGATCTGCTGTACTAGCCGCAGTGATAGCAAAAAAGTACACAAAACCACATGGCAACAAACCATTGAGCATACCTAATAAAAAAAAACTAAGATTTGACCTTGAATTTAAAACTTTTTTAAAACTGTTTTTATAGATAGAAGATGAAGAAAAAGAATGCTCTATAAGAGTTAAAAACTTTATCTTACCCATGAGTGATAAACCAGCAAGAACCATAACAATACCTGCAAATATTAGTAAAACTCCATTTGCACTGTTGCTAAATACAACTACACCACCCAAGGCTCCAAACATGGCTCCAAGTATAGCATATGTTAAAACTCTACCAAATGAATATAGAAGATGAGCCCCACCTTGAGATATTTTAGAACTTTTAGAATCAATTTTGATAGTAGAATATGCCAAGACAATACCGCCACACATCCCTATACAATGTCCGAATGAACCTAAAAAAGCGATACTGATAATTGTTAATATATTTACTGTTTCCATCTAATATTATTAGTTTCCTAGAAGCTTTTTTCTTATATGTGGATTATTAAGAGTTTCTCCTCTTAACATTCTAAGTTGCATTGTATCAAAATCTATATATGTGGGAGCTTTTTTTTCATATGCACCAAAACCATATCCCATAGGTGTAATATCTGTTTGAGAGTAATAAGCCTTCCTTGCATCTATAAACTTTTTACTATCTTTACTCATAACCCAAATGACAGCTTCATCTTTAAAACTTTTATCTTCAAGCCATTTCACGAAACCACCATGATCATGAAAGAACCAAGTTTTTCCTATTGGTGATACTACTTGTGATGCATACTCCAAATCATCTATAACCATACCACAATCACTATCTTGATATCTACCTATCTCAATCTCTAGTGGCATCTGCTTTATATTTCCCTCCTGTATAACAATCATCTGTTTATAAGATGCCATTGAAAGAAAAATAGTGATAATTACGATAACCAAACCAAGAACAACCAAGAAAGGAACAAACTTTTTAAACATTAGAACAAAAACTCCATTAAGTATGATAAATCATACAATTTTTTTATATTATTTGATTTATCAAAGAATTTTTCTATAAAAACTATATAAACCAATTTAAATCTATATTATTTACAATAATTTCTTTGGAAAATCAAATTTAAAGGCAGATACAAGATAGATAAAACCACCCAACTGAATATTTTTAAGTACACCCTCTTTTATTATTATACTAAGAAAGTATTACAAAAGTATTAAGGACACAAGCGGAGAAACTACCTTCTTTTTTTTCCTTTACCTGCATCATCATATCTTAAAAATCTTTCTAAATCTTTTTTCATCTCATCACCAAGATTATCCCAGATAACTTTTTTTATTTTATACCTAGCATAATCTTCTGTTTTACTTTTTTTTATATCCCTTATAAGATAGTGATAACGCACAATATTTTTTGTATATTCACTTATAAAAGTATAATTTTTTATAATCTGATAACTCACTTCTTCATGATCTGTAAAACTATATTCATTGAACTCTCTATCTTCCTCATCTTTTGTAAAAGCAACAAACGGCTTGCCAATATCATGCAAAAGTGCTGCTGAAATTAGTTTGTAATCTTTAGATTTTAGAGCGTAGTATGTAACTCGAAGTGTGTGTACAAAAACACCATGTTGATGCCATTTATTTTGAGTAAAAAACAGTGACTTTAAAAATGCTTTAGAGAAAATACTGTTTGTCAATTATACAATCCTTATTGTGAACTATTGTAATTATTTATGCCAAAGGATGACAAACTTCTACTGTTTCTTTTAAATCTTGCTTTTGTATATGTGTATATATCTGTGTTGTCAATAAAGAAGAATGACCTAGCAACTCTTGAACTACTCGAAGATCTGCTCCACCAGTAATAAGTCCAGTAGCATAGGAATGACGAAGAACATGTGGTGATACACCTAGAAACTTCCGTGTTATTTTATATGCAGTTATACGACTAAGTTTGCTACCCTTGTAGTTACACCATATATACTCACTCTCTTGTGGTTTTAAATCTAAGTACTGCTTTATGGCATCTATAGATATTCTAGCAAGAGGAACTATGCGCTCTTTTTCTCCTTTAGCATGTCGTACATGCAACCAATTATCTTCAATATCCTCTTTTTTTAACGCTAAACACTCACTTATACGAGCTCCAGAAGCATATAAAAACATAATCAATGCATAATCACGAGCACCAAGCCATGAACCTCTATCGATAAGTTCTAGACCCGCCTGTATCTCTTTAAATGATAAAAACTTAGGAAGTAATTTTGGAATTTTTGCAAACTGATATTTTGTTTTTTCATGATGAAATCTGCTTTTATAGCAAAAATCAAAAAAAGCATTTAATGATGAGAGTTTTCTATTGAGTGTTCTCTTGTTTTTATATCTAGATAAGAAAGATAGAACACTCTCTTGATCAAGAGAGATAAGAGGTTTTTTTAGCTCCTCTTCTATATGTTGTAAATCTGATTTATAAGCTTGCACACTTCTCTTGGCTAGTGCCTTTGTAACACCAACATACTCTAAAAATGCTTCTAGCTCATTACTCAAGTGAAATATATGCATCATCAACATAAAACATTTTATCTGCTACAAATATATATCCATCATCAAGATCAACTTCATATATATCGTATGCTAGTAGATCTTTTGAAAGTTCTATAAGATAACCCTCTTTTTCTAAGGCATATATCTTATCTTTGTATACTATCAAACCCAAAAAATGGGCAAATGGAAACTTTACCTTTGCATTGAGTTGTAAATCAGGTGTTAATGAGATTATTTCACCCTGCTTAGTTGTTAGAAAAAGAGTTTTATCATTATCGTATGCTATATTTCTTATCTCATATTTAACTCTTATCTCTTTTGAAGCCATCGACAATATCTTATGACCTGTTGCAACAATTAACTTACTATCAACCACATTAAAATATATTATATTGTTAAAATTTTCCTCTGATGAGACAATTACTGTTCTTAATTTCTTTTTTAACTTAGAATTTACAACCACAGCCTTCCCATCAAGCGTTAAAAATATAACTAAGTCATTCATAAAGTAGGGATTAACTATTCTTGAATCTACAACAACGGGAGCAGAGCCTTGTATCTTTACTAAAAGACTCTCTTTTGAAATTGAGTATAATGCCATCTCATTATCTGCAAATAAAACAGCTAAAACATCATCTTTAACACTAGCTCCTGCAATGGTTTTTTTAAGATTAAAATGTTTTAACATAGACTTATCACCTATATAGTCTATTATTAATTCTCCATCGATATTAGAACTTAAAACCCAACCATCGCTACTGCCTAGAATCCTATAGTTTTCTTCTATATTGGTTTCTATCATCCCATCTTTTAAGAGTACTTTTCTGCTCTTTAGCATAGCCACATCTGAAGAAACATCTACAATCTCTTCTTTGTTACTCCCTTGATATTCCCATTCATTTTTTACAAATTCAGGTTCATAAACCTCTTTAGAGCTACAAGCTCCAAATAAAAAAGCAAATATGATTATAAAAGATATAGATATGTATTTCAAAACTTTACTTTACTCCATAATGTAATAATGCAGAAGCTATCTTACTTAATGAAGACTGAGGTGAGATCTTTAATAATTCATTATGAGCTTTTTCAATATTGTTTTCACTCATATATATGATAGCACTTTGAATTAAAGCTAAATCTTTATATATGGCACCTTGTTTTGAAGCATAATCATCTAAAGCTTTAATATCTTTAGAATTTTGTGCTATCTCATAATTTGCTAGATCACCAACTAAAACCGCTTTTGTAGTTCTTAACTCTTTAAGAGTCAGCATATCCTTTTGGGCAATAGCTGTAGAATAGATCCAAACATCATAAAGGTCCGGACTTGCTTTTTTAATCGTCAATAGAGCGTCAGAATTTTTTGTATCTTTTGCTAAAACTGTCAAAGCATTGTTTACATCAATAGTTTTATTTTTTTGATATATGCTATTTGCCACATTTGCTCCAACCAATAAAACAACTAGAACTATAGCACCTATAATAGCATTTTTATATTTTTTAATAAATCTTTCAGTTATAACAGATCTTTCAAAAAACTTCTCTTCAGAGTTTAACTCTTCTTTTACCATATTTATATCATTTTTTAAGCTCAAAACATTCCTTATATTTTCAATAATTTTAGAATAATATCGCATAGTTTGTTAAAGTTTCATCAAATACCTAAGTAATATAAGTTTTTTTTGTTACAATCTTATTAAAATATTTATATCAGGACCATATATGCAAGCAGATGAGGCATTATTAACAAAACTTGAAAAACTATCATTTTTAAAAGTTGATGAAAATAAAAGAGAAAAAATCATAGAACAGTTTTCTGAAATTGTAACTTTTGTTGATAACCTAAGTGAATTAAATACTGATGGTGTAGATGAAAATTTTGCGATGAATGATTCATCTACTTACACAAGAGAAGATATACCAACAAGTGATGTAGCTATACAGAAAGATATTTTAAAACATGCTCCACAAAGTGCTGACGATTTCTTTATAGTTCCAAAAATCATTGAATAGATGAGGAAGATATTATGAGTGAAGAAGTAAAAAAAATAGTAGATATTAAGAAACTACTCAAAAGTGTTTTAGCCTATGGATCAAGTGACCTGCACTTAGTTGTGGGAAGTGAACCACAGATAAGAATAGATAAGGAATTACGCCCGCTTAATCTGGCTGTACTGGGTGCAAAAGATATAGAAGAGATGGCGTACTCTCTTATTGAAGATAAACAAAAGAAAATTTTTGAAGATGAAAATGAACTTGATTTCTCTTTTGAGCTAACTAACATAGGTCGTTTTCGTGCAAATTATTATCGTACTATTGGCGGTATTGCATGTGCATTTCGTATGATTCCAATAGATATACCAACTCTTGATGAATATGGTAACCCACCTATTTTCAAAGAACTCATTAAAAAAGAAAAAGGTTTAATCCTAGTAACGGGACCAACTGGTAGTGGTAAGTCAACAACTCTAGCTTCTATGCTTCATGAAATTAACTTAACTGAAAGACGACATATAATTACCGTAGAAGACCCAGTTGAGTTTGTTCATAAAAACAATAAATCATTGTTTTCACAAAGAGATGTAGGGAGTGATACAGCATCATTCGCAGCTGCATTAAAATATGCACTAAGACAAGACCCAGATATTATCCTAATTGGAGAGATGAGGGATGCAGAAACAATTGGAGCAGCTTTAACCGCTGCAGAAACTGGTCACTTAGTATTTGGAACTCTTCATACCAATTCAGCACCAGGAACTATTAACCGTATTATCGATGTTTTTGATGGAGAGGAACAAGCTCAAGTAAGAGCACAGCTTGCGACTTCCCTTGTAGCTGTTATATCTCAAACTCTTATCCCTAGAGTTGGTGGTGGAAAAGTGGCTACACAAGAGATACTCATAACAAACCCTGCAGTTCAAAATCAGATAAGAGAAGATAAAGTTCACCAAATCTACTCTCAGATGCAACTAAACCAAAAAGAAACACATATGGCTACACAAACTCAAGAACTACTTCAATTATTGCAAAAAAAGACTATCTCAAGGGAAAATGCAGTCAAAAACTCAAATAGACCTGAAGAGCTGATAAAAATGATAGAGGGGCTTTAGATAGCTAAAATTATAGATCTCTAAAATGATATGAGGTCTATATAAACGAGAGTGCAGATTACTCTTTTAAGGAGTAAACTCTACATCAAGTGATTCTATGAAAAGCTTATACTTCTTTAATTGTGTTTATTTATATTGTAACATTTTAGATTTGAAATAGAAAATTTAATTTACTAATGCAAATTTAGAAGTCAATTTTTAAAGGCTATTTTGAAAAAATTTAATCTTTATCTTTCCTAAACCTTATCATTTTAAACCTCTCTCCTAACAAGTTAGGCATTATTAACATTTTCGCTTTTTCTAACTCTTGCTTATATATTTTTTCATCAACATTCTCTTTTAACATCTCTAGTAGTTCTAATATCCCCATATCAATTAGAGCTACCATCTGCGTTTTTAACTCTAAAAACTCTACTCCAACTTCTGTGTAAGCATCCTTTACATGTTCAAATGTAACATCATAAGTTATATCAGATTTTGCAAAGAGTTCTTCTCGTTTTATCTCTTCGTCAAAGAATGGAATAACCTTATGTTTTGAATAGACTCGTATTGAAAAATCTGGTCTTGCTAGCATCTCACCATAATCAAAACTCACAAACTCAAACTTATCACATGTAGTACTCATCTCTTTGGCAAACTCTTCATAACCTATAGCTATCTCGCCTCTGTCTTTATGATATTTTTTAGCTTTTTCTTCTACCCATATATCATCAACATCAAATTCAACACTACTACCATCCACTCTTGCCACCTTACCTTTATAGTAAAGCTCACAAGGAAATGCATCAAAAATTTCATTGGCTATAAAAAAAGCATTTTCACATTCTAACTCACTCAATGATTTATAGTGAGTTAGTGAAATAGCATCTCCAAAAGAGTCTTGAAAATAATCTTTTTGCTGAGTTTGCAAATCATCAAATCTCTCTATAATAACAAACTTCAAACTACTTAATAATTTCGGTCTCAATGTATAGATAAACTCTATAACATCTGCTAAAAAATATCCATGATGAGCACCTATCTCACAAATCACTCCATTTTCTGCTAAAAAACCATCATCTACTAAAGATATAATATGCTTTGCTATAGTTCCACCAAAGAACTTACTTGTGCTTACTGCAGTATAGAAATCACCATCTTTACCTATGTTTTTATAGCTTGCATAATACCCGTCATCGCCATATAACCAATCATACATGTAATCGCTAAATTTAACTTTATTTTTTATCATTTTTATACATCTCATATAGTGTTAATAGTTCTAGTTGAGCATCTATCTCAAAAATCTTTGTGTCTAAATTTTGGATATTTATAGAATTACTCAATAAAGAAACATCATACTTTGTTTTATAGCCAGCGCTGTACATGTCATCAGTTTCTGATAACAGTTTTTCATATATCTGTGTATTTTCTTGACTCAAAGCACTCTTTTTTTCAAAATTCTTAATATTTTGCATCACCTGTTCATAGATTGCTATTAACTCTCGCTTTGTATCTTTTATAACCGCTTGTGACTTTAAATAATCAACTCTTGATGCCTCGATATCTCTAAAAGTATTGATATCAAGTGGCATCGTTGCTTTAAGTCCATAATTATAATAATCTGTTTCACCAGAAAAACCTGCGCCTGTATTTCCAAACTGCTGATTATCTGCTTTACTCCAGTTATATCCAGCAACCACATTTAAATGTGGAAGATATTTTGCTACTGTAACATCTTTGCTATACTTAGTTTTTTCTATATTACTTTTAGACATACTTAAAACGATGTTGTGCTTTAGAAAGTTTTCTCTACTTAAAAGTTCTAAATGCGGTATGTAAGCATCTCTATAGTCCATATCACTTATAGCGTTAAACCTAGAGATCAGCCTTTCTTTGTTTGTTTGAATATCATATAAGGTTTGTATTACTATATTTCTTTCTATAACTGCGTTGTCTAAGAAACCTGAATCAATCTGTCCATTGATATAAAGTTCCGTTTTTTGCTGTAGGTTTATCTCTGAATTTTTAATTTGAAGATTTTGTTTTTTCACTTTCAGGTCCATCTGTTTTATCTGCATTAAAAGTGATACTGCATCCTTAACCAATTTTCTTTTAGCAACATCAACAGAGTAGTTTGAATATTTTTGTGAAGCTTCTGCAAATTTGATAGCATAGTAGATACCACCACTTGCAAAAACAGTTTGATCCATGATAACCGAAGCGGTTTGGGACTTTTGCTCCTTATCATAAGGATTACTATTTTGATAGTTATAGTTTAACCTTACCGGTGAGATCCATGAATCACGAAGTTTTAAACTCTCTTGCTGCACTTTTTTATAATCATAACCAAACTGTTCTTTTTTATAATCAGAGATATAAACATCTAAAGTATTATTATCTTCATCTTTTGCTAAAAGATTATTGCAAAGAGTTAACAGCACGATTAAGGGCATTAAAACCTTCATCAATTTCCTCTTTTGTAATAGTAAGTGGTGGTAAAAATCGTAGTGTATTTTTTCCAGCTTTTAAAACCATAACACCTTCATCTTTAGAATTTGCAATTATCTTACCCAGAGTATCAGCATCTCTAACTCTAAGTCCACACATCATTCCAATGCCAACTTTTTGTGTAAATAGATTTTGATTTTCAGTATAAAACTTATCTAAAGAGTCATTAAAATAACCTATATGACTCCCTAACTCTCCACTTAGATTGTACTCATTAAGTATATCTATAACTTCACATGTAGCGGTTGCGCTAAGGTAGTTGCCACCAAAAGTTGAACCATGATCACCAGCAGTTAAAACATCCTTAAGAGATGTCATAACAACACCGATAGGAACACCACCACCAAGACCTTTGGCTAAAGTAATGATGTCAGGTTCTATCTCATAGAGATTTGAAGCTAAAAATTGTCCTGTTCTATAGACGCCAGTTTGCACTTCATCTACTATAAGGAGTATATTTTTAGACTTTAGTAATTTTGCTAAATCTTGAACTTTTTTCTTATCTTGTGGCTGAACTCCACCTTCACCTTGAACTAACTCAATCATCACTGCAGCAGTATGATCATCTAAAAGTGATGCAACCTGCTCTATATCATCAGCATAAACGAATCCATCTGGAAATGGTCCAAAATAATTATGCATAGATTCTTGACCTGTTGCTTTGACTGTAGTAATAGTACGACCATGAAATGAATGCTGAAGTGTTATGATTTTATACTTTTTTACTTGACCATTAATCTCACCAAATTTTCTAGCAATTTTTATAGCACCCTCGTTTGCTTCAGCCCCACTATTACCAAAAAAGCACTGCATGTCATATCCGCTTGTTTGCACTATTTTTTGTGCAGCAGTCGCTTGTGGCGCTATATTGTAAAGGTTTGAAATATGTGTTATTTTTGACAACTGCTCACAAATAGCACTATTAACTCTTTTATTTGCATGTCCAACACTTACCACGCCTATACCTGAAGTAAAATCTATATATTTTTTTGCTTTATTATCTACTAAAGTAGCATTATCACCACTAACAAACTCTACATCTACTCTAGCATATGTAGGTAGAACATATTTATTATCTAACTCTTGTGTACTCATAATTCACCTAATTTTTATTTATCATTATATCTAAACTTTAAAAATCTCAACTCTATTTTCTTGATAAATGGCATTTTTTCCCTCATAAGAGTGCTTGGAACTTGTTAAGTTATTGACACCTTTTGTGCCACTAAAAATCAGAACACAATCTTTCCTAACATCATTATTTAAGCTTACTTTTAACTCTACACTTCCAGAACTTGAAGAGATCTTCACCCTCTCATCTTCTAAAAAACCTAACTCACTATGAAGATATACCTTGCATTCTGTGCTAAATTGAGAGTTTAAACTCATCACACTTTTTGGAGTGATTAAAAAAAGTTTATCACTCTTTTTAGAGCCTAACTCAAGCTCTTCTAAAAACAGAAACTCTTTGCTTTGCGTATCAAACCCATCTTTATATGGAATATCATCCCTAAACTCTACATGCAAAAGACCATCCATCTTTTTAACTGCAAAATTTTTAAAGTGATCTATGTAAAACTCTTCTGTTTCTATATCAATATTAAACTCATCACATAAGTATTTGCTCAATTCATATTCAC
Organism: Campylobacterota bacterium; assembly: GCA_034659115.1. Lineage (GTDB taxonomy): Bacteria > Campylobacterota > Campylobacteria > Campylobacterales > Sulfurimonadaceae > Sulfurimonas. The sequence continues at coordinate 11,390 of JAYEGN010000140.1, read as the reverse complement.
TAATTCCAATATCTGTATCCGAAACTTTATCCATAAACATCATTGAGTTATGAGAATAGGATGTCCGAACATCGTTCTTATGCAAAAAACTTTTTGCAGGAATAACCAAATCAGCCATTTGACTTGTTTCATTTTCATAAAGTCCAAAATAGACTACATTCTCTGTTTGACTTATAGATTTTTTAACTCTCAAACTATCAGGCATTTGTGAAAGAGGATTTGCCCCCTGAATAAAAACTGTTTTATATTTACTAAACTCTGTATCTACTTTTGAGATTCTCTTTGCCTTCATATTAAAAGGCGATCTTATCTGCTCCTTAGAATCACCTAAATAAGCAACCCCACATCCCTCCTTGCCAAACAGTCCAAGCATAACTGCAAAAGCATCTATTGCTCTTATTATATCAGCACCCTCTTTGTATTTTTGGATACCTACACCACAAACTATAGCAACTTTTTTATCTTTTACTAGCGACAAAATATCACCTATTTGCCCTAGCGTGATATCTATATCTTTAAGTGTAGCCATGATTCTTATACTCTGCGTCAATTCATAATACTCTTCATATTCAGGTGCATACTCTTGCAAAAAATCGATATCACAGCTATCTTCTATATATAAAAATCTACTCAGTAGCATCGCTAAAGAGATATCACCTCTAGGTTTTATTTGAAGATGTATATCTGCCATCTTAGCTATCTTTGTTTTAACAGGGTCTATCACTATAATAGTTTTATCTTTTATTAGAGGAAGTAGATGACTAGAACTTGTATGAGGATTTCTACCCCACAAGATAACTACATCAGATTTTTCTATCTCTAAGAGAGGCATATTTTTATTCGATCCCCTACCCTCTATGATACCTGCTTCACCAGCACCATCACATAAATTACCATCAGTGAGAGTTGCACCAAAGGAGGCAAAAAAATGCTCCGTGACACTTTGCATAAGTGCAAAATTACCATTACTTTTATAATGAAGTGTTTCATCTACATGTGATTGAGATATCATATTGGTAAGATAAGTAAGTGCTTCTTGCATAGTTATATCTTCGCCCCTGTATCTGGGTGACTCTATCGTTTTATACTGGCTATAGTGGTTCATATGAGGGCATAAAAAACCCTGAGTATGACCTATATTAACTCCCTTTAATCTACCCTCTACATATAAGATAGAACATGCATCATAACAATCAAGCGGACAAGCTGTAGCTATCTTTTTCATCTAATTATCTTTTAATTCTATAGTAACTAGTCTAGAAAATAGCCTTGGAGAGTCTATAATAATCTGTGCCATATACTTAGAAATATTTTTTTCATCTGCTATATTTAATACTCTTGATACCCTATATGAAGTTTTTTCTCCATCTATATATACTAACTTATTTTTAGCTCCTATTACATCAGGCTCATCTAAATATATTGTTAATTTTGCTCGTGAAATATCTGCAATCTTTGCAAGTGGTGTTGAGATACCCACAACCTGCCCTACTTTTACCAATATATCATAGAGTACATAACCTTTATGATTTAGATATTTATCAGATACACTTCTTTGTAAATGCTCTTTTCTTAACTTTAAATCTGTTATCTGTATTTTTAAATTTTGTATCTCTTTTTGTGTAGCCAAATAAAGATTTTCACTAGAAACTAAATCATAATACTCTCTATCTTTTTCAACTACTGATTTAAATTTTAAATCTTCTATACGCTTATAATTTTTTCTTTTTCTTTCTAATGAGTTTTCTAAATTAACTAAAACAATTTGATTAACACCTACTATATCTCTTAAATATTCTAGTTTCTCTTTTATAAACACCAACTCTTTTTCATCAAGCTCCGAATCTATTTGAATATAGGCTTTTTCCATCAATTTTTCACCTATCATATTCTCATCTATAAAAAGAACTACACCTGAAACATTTGAAGATATATCTCTTATCTCATAAGGCTCAACCTTTGAATAATAAATCTTAGAATATGCAAAACTAAACATTAAAAACAAAATAATAAGAACTCTCACTTACACAACCTTTCTGTTAAATAATTTACATTTTAACATTTCATTATTAATATTCATCTCTTTTTCATTTTATTTTAGATAGTATTGAGTAACTTGATAATCAAAGGGTATTTAATGTCAATCTTAGATAATGTTGATGCTGCTACAAACTTAGCAAAAAACAATGAACTTCAACTTTTAGTTTTTAGAATTAATAATAATGATGATTCTGCATTTTATGCTATAAATGTCTTTAAAACAAGAGAAGTAGTAGAATCAAAAAACCATTTTTTAACACAAATTCCATCCTCACACCCCCTCTTAGAGGGAACAATAATCCTTCGTGATATGCAGATACCAATTTTAAACCTTCCAACATGGCTAGGAACAACTTTAAATAAAGATGAAGTATCTAAATCAAATATCCTTATATGCGATTTTAACGGAATTATTATAGGTCTAAGGATTATGTCTGCATATAGAGTTATAAAGAAAAACTGGAGTGAAATGCATGCACCAGATAGCTATAGGCTTAAAGATGATGGCGTTGTTATGAATGATACAAGGCTTGAAGATGGTAGTTTATGTCTTATACTGGATTATGAAAAGCTTCTGGCAGATGTGATTCCGCAAGCGATGGTAGATGTGCATGAAGTAGACAACCTAAAGCAATCTGATATTCCATCAAAACTTAGAGATGGAACAGTTCTAATAGCTGAAGATTCTAAAACAGCACAAAAACACCTAATACAAATTTTTGATAATGCAAATATAAAAATGAAGCTTTTTGATAATGGTAAAAAACTAATTGATTATATTACTCAGATGCAAGACACTTCAATAATTCCAGCAATAATAACAGATATTGAGATGCCAGAAATGTCCGGATTCACAGTTATAAAGAGATTAAAAAATAATCCCAAAACTAAAAATATTCCAATAATTGTCAATAGTTCAATGACTGGTGACAACAATAAAAGAGAGGCTCAAATGCTAGGGGCTAATGGTTTTATAGATAAAACCAAGAGTCATGATGTTGTACCACTCATTATAAGTGTTATGAAAGACTAAAAAGCTTAAATCCTCAGCAAAACGCTGAAGATTCAAGTAACTATTTCACTACTGAAATAGTGAGATAAGTACACCAGCCGCAACTGCTGAACCGATAACACCCGCAACATTTGGACCCATCGCATGCATAAGTAGCATGTTTGAACGGTCATACTCCATACCAACTTTGTTTGATACACGAGCTGCCATTGGAACTGCTGAAACTCCAGCTGAACCGATAAGAGGATTAACTTTATGTCCTGGGAACATATTCATGACTTTTGCCATGATAACACCAGAAGCAGTACCAACAGAGAATGCAATAATACCAAGAGCCATAATAAACATAGTATCTGGAACTAAGAACTGCTCTGCTGCAAGTTTAGAACCAACACCAAGACCTAAGAAAATAGTAACTATATTTATAAGTGCATTTTGAAGAGTATCATTAAGACGCTCAACAACACCTGATTCTTTCAAGAAGTTACCAAACATAAATGCACCGATAAGTGGTGTAGATGCTGGAAGAACCAAGATAGCAAGAACTAGAACCATGATAGGGAAAACAAGTTTCTCTAAACGAGATACATGTCTAAGAGTAGTCATCTTTATCTTTCTCTCTGCTTCAGTTGTCAATGCTTTCATAATCGGAGGTTGAATAAGAGGAACCATCGCCATATAGCTATAAGATGCAACCGCAATAGCTCCAAGAAGCTCAGGTGCAAGTTTAGTTGCTATAAAGATTGATGTAGGACCATCCGCCCCACCAATGATAGAGATAGCTGAAGCTTGCTGAAGAGTAAAGTCAGCAAAACCCATCTGAGTCAGAGCAACTGCTCCAACAAGTGTTCCAAATATACCAAACTGAGCAGCTCCACCTAGAAGTGCTGTTTTAGGGTTTGAAAGAAGTGGACCAAAATCGGTCATAGCTCCAACACCCATAAAGATAATGATTGGGAACATCTCATTTGCAAGACCCATAGAGTAGATAACACCCAAGAAACCATGCTCACCTGCTATTCCTGCAATTGGAATATTGGCTAAAAGACCACCAAATGCTATTGGAAGAAGTAAAAGAGGTTCAAAACCTTTTCTAATTGCTAACCAAAATAGGAAGAATGTGATTAGAATCATAATAATTCTACCCCATGATTGATAAAAATCATCAACAGTGTGACCATATCCATCTATCTCATTTGGATTTGGATTTGCAAATGCATATATACCTGTTGACTGAAGAAATCCACCTACCATATCTGAGAATGGTTGTGACTTATAGGTCTCTTCTTGATGCACAGAAGATGAGCCATCAGATGACACAGGGCTTGCATGCAAAGCACCAAAGCTAAAAAGCATAAGTGCAAGTAATTTTATAACAAATATCTTCATTTGATTATCCTATAACTGCTACAAGTTGACCTTCAACTACTTTGTCGTTTGTTGCAACATTGATAGACTTGACTACACCACCACGAGGTGCTACAACATCAATCTCCATTTTCATAGATTCAAGTATCATAATTACATCACCCTCATTTACACTTTGACCTGGATTAGCCACTAGTTTCCAAACATTACCTGGTAGAAGTGCTTTAATCTCTAGTTCATTACCTGAAGCTGCTGCTGGAGCTGCTGGAGCTGCTGGAGCCGCACTCTCTCCATTTACTGCTGTAACTTGAATATCTGCATCACCCTCTGCAACTTGAACACTAAACTTCTGACCATCTACTACTACTGTATAACTTCCACTACCCATTGAACTTCCTTCACAATCATTTTTCATTTCTGATATTTTTCTAACATTTAACTCGCCCTTACCTTCTAAGAACGCGATACCTTTTTCTTGACATGCAGCGACAATAAAGATGTTTTCTTCTGTTATCTCTATATCAACTTTTTTCAATTCATCTATCGCATGCTGAAGAGATTTACTTGGATCAGCATCTGCTAAATCAAGTGCATTTTCAGTAGTTGGTTCTAATCCTAACTTCTCTGAAGCAATTTTAACAACCTCTGGATCTGGTGCAACTGGAGTCTTACCAAAATAACCAAGTACCATCTTTCCATAGCCTGGAGCGATAGCTTTCCAAGGGCCCTGCATAACATTGTTAAGAGCTTGTTGGAAGTAAAACTGAGAAACTGGAGTTACAGAAGTACCATAACCACCCTTTTCAACTACCTCTTGCATAGCTGCAATAACTTCTGGGAACTTATCTAGTATGCCATTATCTCTCATCATCTGCGTATTTGCTGTTAAAGCACCACCTGGCATAGGAGAAAATGGAATAACTGGAGAAACCATAGTTGCCTCTGGTGGTAGAAAATAATCACTTAGACAGGAGTTAAGCTCTTTTTCATAAGCAAGTATCTTGCCAATCTCTAAACCACCAAGATCAAAATCAAGACCTTTTGTAGCGTGAAGCATTGTTAAGATGTCAGGTTGACTTGTTCCACCACTAACAGGATTAGCAGCCATATCTATACCATCTATTCCAGCTTCTAAAGCTGCCATATAAGCAGAAACAGAAACACCAGCAGTTTCATGAGTATGAAGACGAAGATGAGTTCCCTCAGGAACTAAACCTCTAGCCATCTTGATAGTTTCGTAAACTTTATGAGGATTTGAAGTACCGCTTGCATCTTTAAAACAGATACTATCATAAGGAATATCACTATCTAAAATTTCACGGAGAGTCTTTTCGTAAAAATCAACATCATGTGCACCATGACATCCTGGAGGAAGATCCATCATAGTTACAACAACTTCATGCTTTAGTCCATGATGAGAAATTCTTTCACCTGAGTATTTTAAGTTTTCAACATCATTTAGTGCATCAAAGTTTCGTATAGTTGTTGTACCGTGCTTTTTGAACATCTTTGCATGTAAATCAATAAGCTCTTTTGAACCCGTATCTAACATAACTGTATTTACACCACGAGCTAGAGTTTGAAGATTTGCATCTGGTCCAACTATCTCACGGAATTTATCCATCATCTCAAATGCATCTTCTCTTAAGTAGAAATATAAAGATTGAAATCTTGCTCCACCACCGAACTCAAAGTGAGTAATACCTGCTGTTTTTGCAGCTTCTACTGCTGGAAAAAAGTCATTCATTAGAACACGACCGCCATAAACTGACTGGAAGCCATCTCTAAAAGTTGTATCCATTATATCTATAAATTTTTTAGCCATTTTAATCCTTACCCTTGTCTGTGATGTGCTATCGCTGCTGTGATAGCTGCAATAATCTTTTTGTTATCTTTTTGCGTGGAAGTCGCAGGTTCTAAATTTGCCACCTTTGGTTCTGGAAAAAATTTATTAACAATGATTGACATAGCATTCATCATAAATATTAGCACAATAAGGAACAAAATAACTGTTCCCATTCCCAAAGCCATAAATTTAAAACCTTCTAATACGAGGTTAGTTTCATCCATAGATTTACCCTTATTACAATTTTGTTATGAAGTATAGTATAAAGATGTTTAAAGAAAGTTTGCTAATCTTTTTTTAGTTTTCTAAATTAATATGATTGTTACTTTTTGATTATATACTTCGCAAAACTTTTACTTGGAGTACAATTAATGATCAAAAAAAATGTTAAAAACTTTGGAATTATAAACACTGTTGAAGGATATTCATATTTAGCGCTAGTTTTTATTGCGATGCCTATGAAATATATTTTGGGTATAGCTATAGCAACAAAAATAGTTGGTTCAATACATGGTGCATTATTTGCAATATTTTGTGTATATTTAATATTTGCAGCAAAAGATGCAAAATGGGGCATTAAGAAAAGCATAAAATTTTTCATAGCAGCACTTATACCATTTGGAACATTTTATACAAAAAAAGAGATACAATCTTATGAATAAACAAGAATAATTTTGCTAAAATATCGACAATTAAAATATATGGAGAAAATATGATAGCTGGAATGAATGAACAAGATTTTATGGCATATATTATTTTTGGGCTCACACTGAACTTCCTATTTTCTATTCTATTTGGAATCTATCTTAGTAAAAATATTGGTATGCAAGAGATGATAGAATCAAAGGGAGAAAAAGAGCAATCTCTTATAGTTGGAATCAGCCTCTTTATACCTTTTGCAAAGATGCTTATAACGCTTTATAGAGTAGCCGTACTTCAACTGTATTTTTTAAATAGAGGTCACACACACAAAGAGTTTTGGATCTATATGACTCATAACGAAAACTAATTTATAACTTCGATACATGCTTTAAAAACACCCTCTTTCCACAAACCTTTTCTGTGTATTTTTGCATTCATCTGTGCCTTAGTAAAATCACTACTAAACTCTTCATCATTAAATACAGGTTTTTTAATTGCTAAACCATTTTGTAGCAACAGTTCTGACAAACTCATCTGACCCTTTGCATACACTATACACTTTTTATTTTTAATCTCAATATGATACAACTGTCTAGTTTTTAATATACCTCTAGTGTAATATTTTAATCCTGTATTTATTCTATAAAGCTTATCTATGCTTTTTTGACATGCAGAACCTTTCTTGGAATTTTTATACAGCGTATCTAACGCTAGCACACCATAAGTTTCACATGTGAATGCATAACTGCCTACACTAAAGCTTTGAGTTTCATTTGAGTGAATACTATTTAATTCAGCTAACAAAGGTTCTTTTGCATATAAAGCACCAAAAATAAGTGAGGAGCTCAACATAAATACTATTATTTTTCTCATAAATAATTTTAACATGTTATAATTAAAATATCTAAACATAGTGAAAGGGATGGCAAGGTATGAATGATTTTCAATTAAAAATTATACTTAGTATTTTAGGTGGTATAGTTTTCTCATTTGTATTTATCTTACTTGCTTTTACGCTACCTGTAAAAAAAGAGACAAAAACACTAATCAAAAAACCACAAAATGCTTTAGAAAAAGTATCTCACTCCGCTAGAAAAAAATAGGAACTTAAAAAGTATTCTTTAAATTTATCAATTTTAAAGTTTTAAATGCATGTGTTGGATTAAGTCTAATTGCACAAGACTCTAAAGCTTCTATACATAAACCAAGATAGTAAAGGTCATTTTTTTTCATAAGTTCATCCAAAACTTTGATGCCATCTAAGATACGAAGATTTCTAGCAACACCTAAATTTTTATGAGCCAACTCTCTAAATGGTGCATAGTCACACCCTCTTGAAATGTTTTGTGTCTCTTCCAACTCTTCTAAAAGTTCAAGAAATTGATATTTTGTTTTTAGTATCTGAGCAACATAATCTTCAACTAGTTGATTCACTAAATCAATATCTAAGCCTAATTCATCAGAAGCTTCTTGTGGATCATATTCATAATCTTCTATTTGCAACTCTTGAAAATTACTCTTCAAAAATTCACTATTTACTTTTAATATCTTATCAACAAAGCTACGAGTATCATTAGAAATATCATCTGATATATTAGGATTTAAAGTTTCATTCTTATTCATACTAATAAAATAGCATATGTTTACACTGTGCCACATTAAAATAAGTTTTATTTTAAAACTATCATTATGAGTGCTACTTAAGCACTCATAATAAAATTATATAGCCTTAGCAATTATTCTATTAAGTCTTGAAATAAAATCTGCTGTATCTTCTAGCTCTTTACCATCAAAAAGTTTTGCTTGGTCAAGAAGCACATGTGCTGCATCATTTATGAGATTTTGATCAGCTGAATCTTTTAGTTTTTTAAGCAACTCATGATTAGGGTTTATCTGCAAGATCGGTACCGGTTCTGGCATGCCTGAATCTTGTCCCATCTGTTTCATCATCTGAGCCATCATATAGGCTTGATCCTCTTTATCTTCTTTTAGCTTAACTGGAGAATCAACTAAATCAGATGTAGTTTCAACAGATTTAACACTATCACCTAGTGCATCTTTAAACTCTTTTGCTAATCCCTCATAAGTTTTAGCAACCTCCTCTTCAGCTTTTTTCTCCTCTTCACTCTCTTCAAACTTAGCATCAGCTACAGCAACTAGTTTATACTCTTTATATTCAGTTACCATTGGGAAGATGATAGTATCGACCTCTTCATTTAAAACTAAAACATCGATACCTTTAGCTTTAAATCTCTCTAATGCTGGAGAACTTTTAAGCATCGCAAGTGAAGATTTACCAGTAATATAATAGATCTCTTTTTTCTCTTCATCAACATTTTTAACAAACTCTTCAATCATTACTGTCTCAGTTGAATTGATAGTGTTAAACTGCATAAGTTCTAAAATCTTCTCACGATTTTCAAAGTCATTATAAAGACCCTCTTTGAGTACATTCCCAAACTCTGCATAGAAAGTATCATACTTTTCTTTATCTTTTTTAGACATTTTTGATAGTTCAGATAAAACTTTTTTAACAGATGTTTTTTTAATCTTATCCATAATTGGATTAGATTGTAAGATCTCACGAGATACATTAAGTGGCAGATCTTTAGAATCAATCACACCTCTTAAAAATCTTAGATAAGTTGGCATCAACTCTTTTTCATCATCGGTAATAAATACACGGTTAATATAGAGTTTAATACCTGTTTGATAATCAACTCTATATAGATCCATAGGAGCTTTTGATGGAATATAAAAAAGTGTAGTATATTCAATAGCACCCTCTGCTTTATTATGAAACCAAGCTAAAGGTTCCTCTGAAGAATGAGCGATTGAACTATAAAAATCTTTATATTCATCATCACTTATATCTTTTTTACTTATGGTCCAGAGTGCATTTGCACGATTTATCTGCTCATTTTCTATCTCAGTTCTTGATGGCTCAGTTTCTTTTCCATCATCATCCGTAACAGCAGGAATATGCTTCTCTTTATCCATAAAGATAGGAAAAGGGATATGATTTGAATATTTTTTTATAATACTTTCTACTCTATGAGTTTCTAAAAATTCACTTTCATCATCTTTTAGGTGCAGTACTATTGTAGTACCATGACCATCTTGAGTTGTATTTTCTAACTCAAACGAACCATCACCACTGCTTGTCCAAAGGTAAGCTTGCTCTTGACCAGCTTTTTTTGTTGTTACTTCAACCTTGTCTGAAACCATAAAACAAGCATAAAAACCAACACCAAACTGACCGATAAGATTTGAATCTTCTTTCTGATCACCTGTTAAGTTTTCTAAGAATGCTTTAGTCCCTGACTTTGCAATAGTTCCTAAATTATCCATTAAATCTTGTTCATCCATACCTATACCACTATCTTTAATAGTTAAGGTTTTGCTCTCTTTGTTTGCAACTATATCGATACGAGGTGCAAAAGATACATCTTTATATTTATCGTCAGTTAAAACTAACATATTTAATTTATCAAGTGCATCTGAAGCATTTGAAACTAACTCACGAAGAAAAATCTCTTTATTTGAGTAAAGTGAATGAATCATTAGATTTAATATTTGATTTGCTTCTGTTTGAAACTGATGTTTTGCCATTTTTAATAGTCCTGTTTAATTAATTTTTTGTATTTTATCAAAAAATAGTTAATAGATACAAGTAATATCAACAAAGCTTAGTCTAGTTTACTAAAGTCTATATATTAAAAAAATTTTGATATACTTCTCGACATGCAAAATGATATAATAGATATGATAGAATCAACACCTTCATTACACTCTAAAAAGTGTAAAATGATCTCACTGATTTTAAGAGTATTTTTACAGTTCACTACACCTATAGTAGGAGTTATTATCTGGTACATGTATGACTACTTTATAGCAATTACCGCTTTACTATTGAGCTTTCTTATTATGGGCATAGTAAGATCTAAGCTTCGAAACAGTGTTATACCTCCAAAACAAAGAGAACACCAATACAATGATCAAAAAATAGCGGACTGGTACACCGCCAAAGAACTATGTTACGATGAACTAGAAAAGAAAGTAGAAAATATATAGAGCCACTTGCATATTCCCACAAAAGCAGCTAATTTACTCGCTATCAATAACTTTTAATGATGCTATCTAAAAGCTTTTTAAAAGCAGTCATATTATAGATTTGGCATATTCCCAAATTATAGGATATTAAATTGTAAAATTCTTGATAAACCTAAAAATAACTTAAAGCTTGTATTAACGATATAATCGATACAATTTGGCTTATTTAGCTATTGAAACTATATATAACGAAAGCTTAATATAGACCGTAAAACAGGGAAACTAACAAACTATAATGGCACTAATAGACCTACAAAACATTTCAAAACATTATTCAGCACAAAAGATACTTACAGAGATCAACTTTCATATTGATGAAGGTGAACGCATAGTCATTATTGGCAAAAATGGCAGTGGTAAATCTACTCT
>JAYEGN010000139.1:0-11429 GCA_034659115.1 Campylobacterota bacterium | reverse complement strand
TCATTAAAAATTTACACCACCAATAAGGTGGCTTAAAATTTTTACTAAACATCCCTTAAGCACAAGCATAGATAAATTTTATAAATCCTTATGGAATTATTTGGGATTATAGATATAAAATTATTGAAAAGGCATCTTAGACATAATAATCTCTTTTTGATTAACATACTGTTGGCAATCTTTACCACCAAGTTTTATGCAAGTTTGTTGCCATAATTTAGAATGCCCATTGTTTTTAGTATGAAGATGTCCCTGCTTAAACATAAGAGCATGGGCGTACTCATGTGCTATAACACTATCGACCATATAATCCATACTCTCTTGCATAACCTTCTTATTAAGATATATTTTTATCTCCCCATCTCTATATGAAGTGAGTCCATAAAGTCTGCCTTTAAATCTGTCTGTGATAACAAGAGGGACTTTAAAAGTAAATCCGAAGTTTTGCTGCATGTGTTTAAGAATCTCTTGCTCTTTTTCTAAGATTCTTTGTTTATAGCTATCTGGTATATCACTGCTCTTAAAGGAATGGCTTTTGTAATAATTATGAATCAGAACTACTATAGCAAATAGAGTAATCGTTATGAAAATAAGTTCTAGCTTTTTTTTAAACATAGTTTACGATTATCTTTTTTTTTAATTTTGATTACAAAACCCTAATGCAGATTATAAAGTTTTTTTCTCTCACTAGATCCAGCAATATTAAGTTGTTTTCTATATTTGGCTATCGTTCTTCTAACCATTTTTACTTTAAATTTCTCTTGAATCAGAGCTAAGAATTTCATATCACTTAGTGGTTTTTCATGACTTTCTTGCTTTACTAAGTCTATGAGAAACTCTTTTATAGCTGCATTTGAAACATCTTCATCTATAGCTGTAGTAAAAAACTCCTTCATCGCAAAAACACCCCTGTCACATGCTATATATTTATTTGCTATAGCTCTTGAAATAGTTGAAGGGTTGTGTCCGAACTCATCAGCCAATGTTTTGAGTGTTAGTGGCATAATCTGTCCGCCCGTGAAAAACTCATACTGATACTCAACAATCATAAGCCCTACTTTGTAAAGTGTTGCCCGTCTCATATCAAGAGCATCCACCAAGCTTTTTGCTTCTTTGATTTTTTGAGTTATAAACTCATGTTTTACTGCATAATTTGTATCTATATTTATAGTTGGATAGTAAGCATCGTTTAGTTTTATCTCTATAGAATTTTCATCGTTGAAAAATATCATCAAGTCGGGTACTATTTGGGACGATTCTTCCTGATACTCAATGGCAGGAGGGTTTTTAAATGTACCCAAAACTCTCATAACTTCGGTAAAATTATCTTCATCTGAAAAGTTATAGATAGCCTGTATATCTTTAATGATTTCTAAACACAAAGGATAGGCCTCATCACTAATATCTGAACTATCTAGCTGAAACAAAAAAGACTCTGCGAGGTTTTTTGCTCCAATTCCAACAGGCTCTACATGTGAGAAGCGTAAACGAACCTTTTCAAACTCTTTAAGTTCTATAGCATGTGCTTCACAAAAAGCTTCACTACTACCCTCATAGTAGCCATTTTCATCTAGGTTTTGGACTACAAAGTGTGCTATTGACTCTGAGATTGGTGTGGGAAAAAGTGGTTTACCAATCTGCTCATCCAAAACCTCATAAAGAGATTTTTTCTGAATTGTTAAAGCTTCTATCTGCTCAGTCCTAGAATTAGAAACTCTTCCTGTTATGATTTTTTTAGGAATCTTTTTTTCAAAATCCTCTTCATAACCAGATTCAACCTCCACAACAGGGTTAGCCTCAACAAATGGTGCCATAGCCTCACCTAAATCACTTAGACTTGAGTGAAGGATTGGTAACCAATTTCTTAAAGTATTTGAAAGCTTATGCTTTGTTTCAACGCTAGTATTTTGTCTTAATCCTGCCATTATCTGTTCACATGTAAGCTCTAAAGCCTAAACTCCTCACCCAGGTAGTGTTTGCGAACATCTGCATTTTTTCCTATCTCATCACTTGTTCCAGATGCTAAAAGTTCACCAGCTTTAATAACATAAGCCCTATCACAAACAGCAAGAGTTTCACGAACATTATGATCAGTTATAAGTATGCCTATATCGTAAGAAACTAACTGATGTATGACTTTTTGTATATCCATTACAGCTATAGGGTCAACACCAGCAAAAGGTTCATCAAGAAGTAAAAATTTTGGTTTATTTACCAAGGCTCTTGCTATCTCAACCCTTCTCCTTTCTCCACCACTAAGACTAATACCTTTACGATAACGAATCGGTTCAATATTAAACATATCAAGAAGTTCCAATATCCTCTCTTCCTGTTCTACCTTGCTTTTTATACTAACTTGAGCAGCCACCATCAGATTGTCTTCAACACTCAAATCTTTAAATATAGAAGCCTCTTGAGGAAGATAGCCGATGCCTTTTATAGCTCTTTGATGAAGTGACATGTGAGAAAGATTTTCACCATCAAAAAATACCTCTCCTGAAGTTGCTTCAACAATTCCACAAATCATATAAAATGTAGTGGTTTTTCCCGCTCCATTTGGTCCAAGCAGACCAACAACTTCTCCACTGCTTACCTTAAGACTCATGCCCTTAACAATCTCTAACTCTTTTATTTTTTTAACTAAACCGATAGCTTTAAGCGTATGCATAGTTTACCTCATATTGTCTAATATTACTCTCTAGTTTTGTTATCTTAATGATTAAAATTCGCATACCTGCAGAGTCTAAAATCTCTACCAATTTATCATCACCCCACTCTATTAGATGAAGTCCATCTTTATCTAACTCCTCTAGCATACCTAAAGATATAAAATGCTCTAAGCCATGGTTGTACATGTCATAGTGAAACATTCTATCCCCATAGCATTGCTGCAATGAAAAAGTAGGTGATGTTACATCATCTTCAACACCTAAATATAAAGCTAATTGCTTAGTAAAAGTTGTTTTGCCGGATGCTAAATCACCTTGTAAAATAATCACTCCATTCTTAAACTTTTGACCAATATCTTTAACCAATATAGGAAGTTGTTCCAAACTAAGCTGATAATTTGTCATAGTTTATTTGATATTTCTATGATTTGTTTTAACTTTTCTTTGGCTTTTCCTGTTTTAATAAGCTCTCTTGCTATCTCAAGACCATCTTGAATATCTCTTGCTACACCATCAACCATAAGCGCAGAAGCTGCATTTATAAGCACTATATCTCGTTGTGCATCTGTTGCATGTGAGGAAAAAATATTGTGTAAGATATCAGCATTTAAAGAAGCATCTCCACCCATTATAGCCTTAAGTGGAGCCTTTTTTATAGCGTACTCTTGAGGATTAATTTCAAACTCATAAACTTTTCCATCATAAAGCCTAGAAGCATAAGTTATATCACCTATACTTATCTCATCCATTCCCTCTTTAGAACTTACTACCATTGTCGAGGTTGCACCATTTATCTTAAGTGCTTCTGCCATTTTTGGCACAAATGCCTTATCAAAAACACCAAGGAGTGATTTTTTAACCCCTGCAGGATTTGTTAATGGCCCAAGTATATTAAATATAGTCTTATCTGAGATACTTTTTCTAACAGGCATAATAAATTTCATAGCTGGATGATGATTTTGTGCAAACATAAAAGTAAATCCAGATTCTTCTAAAAGTTTTGCACTCTTTTCTATACTCAGATCAAGTCTGACACCAAGTTTTTCAAACATATCAGCACTACCAGATTTAGATGTTACAGAACGGCTACCATGCTTTGCCACATAACTACCAGATGCCGCAACAAGCAGAGCAACCGTTGAAGATATATTGAATGAGCCTATCTTGTCTCCACCTGTTCCCACAATGTCGATAGCCCTAAGGCGAAGCTCATCAGAGATAGGCAGGGCTATAGCATTAGCTCTCATAACTTCAGCCCCAGCAGCTATGGACTCTACTGAAGTATATTCGTCTAGAGTCATACTCATTAAAAATTCTTGCATCTGAGTATCGCTCATCTCATTGTTAAAGAGTGAAGTAAACTGTTTTTTTGTCTCTTCATAGGTCATGACAACTCCTTTATATATCTGTCTTGAAGTGATTTTGGTGTAGATTTTGTTGTAGGTATCTCTAGCACCTCATACTTTTTCGTCTCATTAAGATAGTTGATACCAATAACGCTACCAACCTCAACATTTTTACTAGCCTTAGCAACTATACCGTTTATAAGCACAACCTTGTTACTCAACATATCTTGTGCAACAGAGCGTCTTTTTGTGATGTTTACAGAATTTAGAAATTTATCTATTCTCATTGTTAAATACTTTGTAATTATTTTTTATTAGGTATTGTAGAATAATTAAACTGAGAGTAATGTAAGAGTTGGAACAATTTTTGCGTTAATTGGGGCAAAATAACTATCAACTAAACTCTAAACTTAATCAAGAGTTTAGTCTAAAAGATCAAAAACTAACCCCTAGCTCCAAGAGTCCAGATGTCATAGTTTGTATCCATCACCACGCTAGGTTTATGCTGAGAGTTTAGTATCTTTTGATAGAAAAATGAGATGATATCTGTTACCTCTTCATCACTTAAAACTTTAGTGATTCCACCTGTTAAAACAATCGAGTTTATTGAAAGAAGCTTTAAATTGATATAGGCTTTTTTGTAGTGTGACATCTTGCAAAGTACCAAAAATATTGCCAGTTGCATCAAAATCTTCAAAGACTTTTGAGTATTTTCTTCAAAAATATTTTCTGTTACTTTGAGGTGAGTCAATAACTCATAGGTAAATTCATTATTCTGGGCTGTGAAGATTAGAGACTCTTTTGATTTAAAAACACCTAGTTTTTTAAAAACAAGTCTATCATACTCATTTTTTGTTACTATATTTTCATCTACTAAGTCTTTTGAGTAGTGTATATCTGTAGTTGCACCACCTATATCTATGAGTATGTAGGGATTTACAACTGAAAAATTTGCATCTATAAGGGGAAGGGTTTTGTTTACTATGTATGGCGTTGAATATATCTGGTTTGAAGTTATCTCATAAAGGGTTTTTATATCCTCTTTTCCTACGATATCTGATTGATAGAGATTTGTAAGATATACTTTTAAGTTTTCCTCTACAATGTGTAGTTTATTATCTATAATATTTGGTAAAACAACAAGGTTTTGTATATTTTTCTCAAGCTCTGTAGCATCTATGCTAGCACCCACATAAACTATATTTGAATAGCATAATTTATCCAAATAACTATAGAGTGCATCTCCAAATATATCTGATGTTGAGTCTATCCCACCAACCACTATAACCACATCGATAAGATTACTAGGAACTGAGTAATCCTCTATATTTTGATAGATGATTGTTTCTATAATATTGATTCCTGAGTTAAAAGCTATGTTTTTAGCATACTTCAGTGAAAAAGAATCTGTTACACCGATAATAAGTGTACTCAAGCCTCCATTAGCAGAGGAGCATATATATACATCCTCTTTATCATAATCCGATATGGTCTTGGAACATTTATGAGTTAAATCATCAAAAATATCTTTGTTAAAATCCCTAAAATGTTGTTCAATAGAGTTATCAGTACACACTTTAAAGTATGTGCTTCCTATATCTATAAGTAGTTTATTCATTGCATAATCCCTATATCATGGATAATATCATTTACTATAGAGGTAGTATCTTTTGTAAGATCGCATTTTGATTTTTCAAATTCAAAACATCTATCAGGTATGGGTACATTTCCTCTTTTTATGATTCGAATATTTCTGTTTGCATCTCTAATGGTTATCATCTCATTATGGTTTATTATATGTGGAGAGAAAGGCACATCTATCGTTCCATTTTTGATGGAGTTAAATACCTTTCTCCAGAGAGTGTCAGCAGAATCATTAAACACCGCATCCATAATCGCTTTGACCTCAAGAGTTAGGTTTTCTTCTTCCTCTTCATCCACTATGCTTGGTAAGCCGTTGAGTATACCTAGTGTGTATTGAGTTGAAGCAACTGTTTTGGCATTTGCTTCTTTTGTAGGAATCCCACTAGCTTCTTCTCTTGTTTTTGTAATGATTTTATCAGCTCCAACCATAGAGGCTATAACTGTTGACATGTTGATAAGTTGTTCTGCAAAATCTTTGTTAGTTGGAAATGCTCCCATCCATTGATGATACACAAGATTTATAGTAGCATCACCACAGTTTATCTCATCAGCATAGTATTTCGCCATCTTGCGTATAACAGAACCCGTAACGATATCTTGATTCATAGATCCTGTTTGTGAAAATGAAACTGAAAATGATTTTACACCCTCTTCAAGTGAAAGCAACATCTCAAGCAGTTGAATCACTATCGTGATAGCAGGAGGCACTAAAGTAGCTGTAAGAGGACCAAAAGACTCTCTATTTATGGGTAGGTTAAGTTTTGAGTAGTTAGCACAAACTTTTTCAACATATTTCCAATACAAAAACGCCTTATCAAGTGGAAAGTTCTTTGAGTATGGCAGAAGGTAAGTTATAGGACCTCCCTCGATCTCAAATATCCCTGATGCTATGGCTGTTTCTATAAGAAGTCTTGCATCAGGAGTTCCATGTCTTAAACTTACTGGTTTGTTGAAGTGTGTAATCATCTTTCTTGTAGTTCTATAGCCATGATTTACAAGAGGATAGCCATTTAACATGTCAATCTCATTCTCTTCACTCAAGCGAAGCATCTTCTTTGCTGTAGCATAGTCGTTAAGTCTTGTGTTTGAGTCTATTGTTAAGGGTAAAACATCAACACCTGCATCTGCAAAAAACTCATTGAGAGCAAACTGTTTTTTATAGGTTGGAAATCCACCACGAGGCTGAACAAGCATCTTCTTTTTGTGTGCAAAATGATGAGATATGAAAAGTTCTTTATCTGCATTTGTAACAAACTCTTCAACCTCTGCAAAATCAAACTTATCTACAAACTCATTTGCGAGTATAATCTCTCTCTCTTCTTGTAGTAAACTCATTATAAATTTCTCTCTTTTAGATACTTTTCCAGAGTGTCAAGTCCTGTGTTTAAATCAACTTGATGAAATACTAGATCAAAACCATACTTCTTATACTTTGGAACAATAGTATCTGCATCAGCAGTTCCCACAACCAAGTTTCCACCTATCATCATAACGAGATTATCAAGAGTTTTGTATTTGGATTTTAGAAGCTTAACCTCTCTAGCCCAACCTTCTGCCTCTCCGTTTAATGAAGAGATAAGAAGAACTTCCGCACCAGTCTCCACAACTGCATCAAAAAACTCTTCTAGGTAGGTATTTACTCCAAGATTAAAGACCTCAAATCCTCTAGCATTAAGAGAGAGTTCTATCAGTCTGTTTGCTACTACATGTATATCATTTCCAACTACACCAGTTACTACTTTCATATATTTTTGAACCTATTATATTTTATAAATGAAAAGATACCAAAGTTTATGTAAAAATAAGGTTATAAGGTGTTAAAATACGATATTAATTTAAATATATGGAGTTTATATGAATTTTTTTACTGCAGATTTTTGCGATGAACATCACGAGATAATAGATGTTTTAAATCATGATTATAAAAATTATGGCGGAGCAGATAAGTGTCGAGGTGAGGTTATAACTCTGAAATTAGACAAGAATAACTCAGAGTTGATAAAGATTTTAAGAGATGAAGATGGAACAGGAAAAATCGTTGTTGTAGATGTAGACGCTGAATTTTTTGCTGTTGTAGGTGAAAATCTTATGAATTTTGCACACCAAAATAACTACTCTGGTATCATTGTGAATGGTTATATTAGAGATACTTTTCAGATACAAGATATTCCCGTATCTCTTTGGGCGCTTGGAACATGCCCTAGAAAGTATATTCCTGTTACTGAGGGTCAAAGAGATGTAGAACTCTCTTTTGGTGGGGTAACCTTTAAAAATGGAGACTATCTTTATGCAGATACAGATGGTGTCATGATAACACACAAGCCTCTTCATGACTAGGAGTTTTAAATGAAAAAATTATTTTTTATCTTGAGTATAACCTTACTCTTTAATGCTTGTTCAACACTAAAGGTAAATGTTGATTATGACACATCTTATGACTTTGCTAATTTAAAAAGTTTTGCTATTGTTTACAGGGCAAAGAGTGGTGAAAACACACTCAATAATGACAGAATTACAGATGCAATAGAGCAAAACTTAAATCTAAAAAACTATGAAAAAAATTCTAAAGATAAAGCAGATTTAATCTTTACATTTCACACAAATGTAGAAAATAAAACTGATATTTCCAGTAACTATCAGATGGCTGGATTTGGCAGATATAGATATGGTGGGGCTATGATATCCACTCCAACTACCTATAGCTACAATGAAGGCACGCTTATCATAGATGCACTCGATCCAAAAACTAAAAAGGTTGTTTGGAGAACAATTGCTACGGATGAATTAGACAATAAGTCTACACCTGATGAAAGAACAAAATATCTAAATGAAATAGTAGGTACAATGATGAAAGATTTTCCAATAAAAGGAGTACAATAATGGCAAATGTAAAAGTATTGGTACCACTAGCGACCGGTTTTGAAGAGATAGAAGCTGTAACAATTATAGATGTGCTAACAAGAGCCGAGATAGAGGTTCAAGTAGCATCACTCAATGAACAAAACCTAGTAAAGGGTGCAAACTCTATAGTAGTTCAAGCAAATATGCATGTAAAAGATGTAAATATTGATAATCTAGATATGATAATCCTTCCGGGTGGCTGGGATGGCACCTATGCTCTAGCAGATGATGAAAATATTCAAAATATTCTAAAAGAGATGGATAGAAAGGGTAAAAATATAGCAGCTATCTGTGCAGCACCTTTTGCACTCAACAAAGCCGGTGTATTAAAACACAACTACACATGTTATCCATCGGTTCAAGAGCAGATAAGAGAAGATGGCTATATGGGTGATATAAGTATGATTGTAGAGGATGAAAATATAATGACATCAAGGGGACCGGGAACTTCTCTGTGTTTTGCTCTTGAAATAGTTAAAAAACTCAAAGGTCAAGAGATGTATGAAATGCTCAAAGATGGGCTTTTAGCCAATTATTGTCAATAGCTTTAAAAAACTTTAGATATAATTGCAAACTATTTATAAACAAGGGTAACTAGGATGAATATAGTAACAGGTTCTTCAACGGCATTGATAACACCATTTAAAAATACAAAACTAGATGAGCAAACTTATGCTGCACTCATTACACGACAGATTAATAACGGCATGGATGCAGTATGTCCAGTTGGAACCACTGGTGAGAGTGCAACTCTTACAAGTGATGAAGATATAAGATGTATGGAGATTGCAGTTGAAGTTTGCAAAGGTACAAACACTAAAGTTTTAGCAGGAGCTGGTAGCAACTCAACAGCAGAAGCGATAAATACTGCAAAAAGAGCACAAAAATGTGGCGTAGATGCTATATTTTCTGTTAGCCCATACTACAATAAACCTTCCCAAGAGGGTTTATATCAGCATTATAAGACTATTGCAGAGTCAGTTTCAGAGCTTCCCTTTATGCTTTATAATGTTCCAGGAAGAACAGGCGTAGATATCTCAGCAGATACTACAATTCGCCTTTTTAACGATGTCAAAAATATATATGGTGTTAAGGAGGCTACTGGAAGTTTAGAGAGAACGGTCGAGCTTTTATCTCGCTGTCCTGAGCTTAAAGTATTCTCTGGTGATGATGCTATCGACTACCCAATACTTGCAAATGGCGGAGCTGGTATCACTTCTGTAACCTCAAACCTGATGCCTGACCTTAAATCGGAGCTGGTTAGACTTGCAATTGCTGGTGATTTCACAGGTGCAAAAGCCATAAATGACATCTTATACCCTCTAAACTCTGTGATGTTTTGTGAGTCCAATCCTGTTCCTATCAAGGCTGCTATGTATATAGCAGGATTAATAGAGACACTAGAATACAGACTTCCACTTGTTGCTCCAAGCGTAGAGAATATGAAAAAAATTGAAAATGTTATGAAAAACTACGAGATTAAAGGATTGTGATAACTATGAAAAATAAAACTTTATTTATAAGTGGTGGAACTCGTGGTATCGGTAAAGCTATGGTTTATGCTTTTGCGAAAAAAGGTTGCAATGTAGCATTTACTTACGCTTCAAGTGCTGATACTGCAAATGAGATAGTAAACGATGTTGAAGCTACATGTGGTGTAAAATGTAGAGCATATAAACTTGATGTTTTAGAACCATTAACTTATAAAGATGTATATAAACTTTTTGATGAAGAGTTTGATAGACTTGATTACTTTATATCAAATGCGATCATTACAGGTCGTGCTGTAGTTGGTGGCTTTGGTCCATTTATGAGACTTAAACCAAGAGGTCTAAATAATATCTATACTGCAACTGTAGATGCTTTTGTCGTTGGCTCTCAAGAAGCTGCAAAACGAATGGAACTTACAGGTGGTGGAAGCATCATCTCTATGAGTTCAACAGGTAACCTTGTATATACACCAAACTATGCAGGTCATGGAACAAACAAGGCTGCTGTTGAAGCGATGGTAAGATATGCTGCTGCTGAACTTGGAGAGAAAAACATAAGAGTTAATGCTGTAAGCGGTGGTCCAATAGATACAGATGCCCTTAAAGCTTTTCCAAACTACGAAGAGGTAAAAGGAGAGGTTGTAAAAAGATCCCCACTAAGCCGCATGGGAGAAGTAACAGACCTAACTGGTGCGTGCATGTTCCTATGCTCAAATGAATCTTCATGGCTAACAGGACAAACCATAGTAATAGACGGCGGAACAACTTTTCAGTAAACGAAATACTAGAGTTTCTGGTTTTAATTTAGGGGTTCATTATATCCACCAAATGCTTGGGAGATAGTAACAAGTTTATAAAATAAGGATAAAATAAATAATATTTCACTAGAAGTTTTTTTACAATGGTGTGCCATTCCGTGATGTATAAACAATGAGGAGAAAACTATAAGCAAAAGAATAGATATTACAAACCAAATATTCAATGATATATATGTATTAAAATTTGAGAAAAATAAGAATACTCATGCTCAATACAAATGCTTATGTATGCTTTGCAATGAAATAATGTATGTAACATATACAAATCTTAAAAGTGGTAATACGAAAAGTTGTCAGAAGTGTGGGCAAAAGAAAACTAATTACATCCAAGAATTTAACATCAACCAAAGGCTTACAGAAGGGGATAGTGTAACAGTAATTGCTAGAGATTTAGAGTTAAGCAGAAGCATAATTTATAGAGTACAAGAAGAGTGGAAAAACTACTGTAATTAGGAAGATTAATTTTAATGCAAAAAATATTAATAATTTTACTGCTAGCATTTAGCTTGCATAGTAGTGATAAAGTAGACTATAATGATTCGGCTTATAGTTGACTTTTTA
>JAYEGN010000138.1:0-11512 GCA_034659115.1 Campylobacterota bacterium | reverse complement strand
ATAACACACTTACTAGATATATAGACCTTACTACAACTAGATACGATTATGTACTATTAAGTCAAAATTCCTTAGATTTCAGCCTATCTCTTTCTGGCTTGTGCCTTTTTGCGTCTATAATTACATAATGACCCGATTTTAAGGGGATTGAAACCCGCCTAGCACTTTGATCGGTGAAGACCAAAGTATTACATAATGACCCGATTTTAAGGGGATTGAAACCAGCTAAGATTAGACTCATCTGAGTATTTTCAGATACATTACATAATGACCCGATTTTAAGGGGATTGAAACATTTCCTCAGATGAGGGTAATTTGTAAGCCATAATATTACATAATGACCCGATTTTAAGGGGATTGAAACCTGACTAAGCCGGAGCTTAGTAAGACGCTTCTTCAAAAACCAACTTGCTTATTATCATATGGAGGCATTTTTACTTTGTTTTTTGAAATTGGATTTGTATAGTTTGTTATCATATCGTAAGTAATTGCATGATTTATCACCTGTCGTGCAAGTCCTAAAATATACTGAACTGTTCTTGGTTTATAACCATCTGCAAGCTTTTTTTGTTTTAATGTTTCAAATATTTCAGATTTCAAGTGCCTTAAATCAAACTTCTTTAATCCTTTTAAATGAAATTCAAATGCATTTTCATCTTGTTTCCAAGTTTTTTTATTTCCTTTGGCATGTTCAATATATTTATCAAACACCTCTCCAAATGTAATTTTATATTTTTTACCTGTATATTCTCCATTTTGGATTTTACTTAAAATTACTATCCGTTTAGCTTTACACATTTTAAGGTTAAATCCAGATTTTTCTCTTCCAATAGTTATCTGTTTATCCATGAAGTTTTCTCTATATCTAAGAAGATATACTTTATCTACAACATTACCTTTATCACTTACTACTTCTTTATAAAATATACCTTCTTCGGTTGTTGCAATTTTCTTGTTTAGTACCTTTGCATTTAGCATATTTAATCCTTGAAATGTATATATAAAATTATTGTTTATGCTAACGATGATAAAGTAAAAATGCTGTCGCTCTCCTTATTCAGGGAAATATATGAGGTATGATTGGATTTAAGTAAATATGATATTGCTGTCAAACGGTATTAATAAAATATAAAGGTAATTTTGTCGATATTTAGTACATTAAAAAAACTTTATCTATAAAACTCCGATGTATATTAGAAGAAATTTTGAGGGGAAAAGTGTAAAGTTTTCAATGAATTAATTTGGATATGCTACAATATGATTAAACTGTATAAGAAGGAGTCTGCATATGTACACTATTAAACTTGATGTAAATGATACTATCTATGATAAGGTAATGTTTTTTTTAAAAAATATTCCAATAAAAAATTTAGAAGTACAAAAAGTAGATGATAGTCAAGTTAAGAGACAAGATGATATTGTAAGCTTTTTTCAATCAAGTCCTTTAAAAGGTGAATTACAACTTGAAAGAGAAGGTGAAATATATAACGAGAAAGTTTCTTTTTGAAATACCTACTTGATACAAATATTATTTCGGAATTTATATCTAAAACTCCCAATAACAATGTGATTAATCATATCTTAACTCTTGATGAAAATGATTTATATTTATCTGTAGTTACTATTGGAGAAATTAAAGCTGGTATTGAAAAGCTTGATAACGGTAGTAAAAAAGAAAAATTATTATATTGGCTAGAAAATGATTTACTAAATAGATTTCAAAGTAAAATTATTGATATAGATACTAATATTATGCTTCAGTGGGGTGTAATAAATAATAGACTGAAAAATCTAGGTAAACCACTACCAATTATGGACTCTCTAATTGGAGCGACAAGTGAAGTATATGATTATATTTTAATAACTAGAAATGAAAAAGACTTTAAAAACCTAAATATTAAAATTATAAATCCATTTATTTAAGTCCTTGGAAAGTCCGTGGAAAAATAGTATATTTGAAATATAATGATTAAGTATGATAAGACTAAAATCCTATACAACCCCTTGTTTTAGGGAATAATATGAGATTTGATGATGTTTAAGAATCTATGATTAGTTAGATTAAACTGACTGTTAATCACTTGGTCGCTGGTTCGAATCCAGCATCCGGAGCCATCAATTTAACCCCAATAATACGAACTTTCAAACACTTTCAAGAAACACTTTAAGTTTAGAAATTGAAATTAACTAAGCTGAAAAGTTGTCTTAATTTTTCAGTCTATTATCATATGATATTAATACAAACTATCTGTATATAATGACCCGATTTTAAGGGGATTGAAACTAATCTGATGCCAATAGGGTTAGATTATGAAAGCTAAAAGTAAAAAAAAGTAAATTGTTTCTTTTATAATACACATAAGAAAAAAGAGATAATTTACAACAAGAAGGATTAAAAAAATGTTGAATGCACTGCTGATAGTAATAGCAATTATTATTTTCCATCAAATATTTTCAAAAAACTAAACTACTATAGACGGAAAGTCTATAGTAGTTTAGTTAGCATGACAAAGAAGAGCGGCTATCTTTAGATTTAAGCTAATCTTTACACCATTTCTATCAACTCCCTTAGCACTAAAACTACTATCTGAGTAGGTGTAATTCATCTTAACTCTTTGCTTGGTATCTGTGTCTAAGCTAACTGTAATAGTTCCAGTTCTCGGCTTACCTCTGACTCTTTTATCTGCTTCAATATCTACAATCTCTGCAACAACACCATCTATCCCTATAGTGGAACCAACCAATATGCTACGGAAGTTTTTACCACTCTTTGCTATCGCCTTATAGTCAGCTTTTTGAACACTTTTAGCACCTACGCTAAACGCAACATCACCAATCTGAGACAGATCACAGCCAGTAGCCTTAGGAGAACTAGATGCCAATGAATACAGAAGCACTAAACCAAGAAAAATTTTTAACATGCACAGCCTTTATATTTTTTCTTAGTATATCCTTAGTTTGATATAATCTCACTTATATTCGATACAAGACACTTCTAAAACTCTCACTTCCTCAGCAATCTAAAACCTAATTTTAATTTAGCGTGCTATAATATTACCACACACTTTAACAGTTGGAGTACTTATTATGAAAATTATATATCTAGTTATTATTTTACTCTTTACTTCTTGTAATGATTCAAATCTACATGTAAACCTCAACGAAGACAAAACAGAAGCTGGAACACAGCTTTATCAAATCTCAACTATACAAGCTCTCTTGGCCGGTCTTTATGATGGAGATTTAACTGTAGGTGACCTACAAGAACATGGTGATTTTGGGATAGGTACCTTTAATGGTATTGATGGTGAAATGATTGTCTATGATGGTACTGTTTATCAAGTTAAGTCTGATGGACATGTATATGTTGCAGATAAAACAACAGGTGTACCTTTTGCTTGCGTGCATTTTTTTCAATCCGACATAAACACCACACTCAACAATATAACAAGCTATGAAGCTCTTAAAACAAGCCTAAATGGATACAAAGAGTGCAAAAACTATCCATGTGCCTTTAAAATAGATGGAACTTTTAACTATATAAAAACTCGTAGTGAACCAAAGGCATCAAAACCTTATCCACCTCTTGCTGAGTATATCACAGACAATCAAGTATATTTTGAAGCTCAAAATATTAGCGGTACACTTATTGGCTATGTTTTACCTCAATATTTTGAAAAAGTTAATGTAGTGGGGTATCATCTACATTTTTTAAGTGATGACAAAACCTTTGGAGGACATGTGTTAGAACTCTCACTAAACAGTGCCAACATACAACTCGATAAACTTTATGAATTTAAACTTTCTCTACTTAAAACTACTGAATTTGAAAACAGTTCTCTTGAACATGATAAAGATGCAGTTGATAAAGTTGAAAAATAACCGTAAGGATATAAAAACTTTTACATGTCATTTGAAAATAAGATAATTTTTTTATCAGCTATTACTCTTTTTATCTCTCTAGTAGATGTAAATATAGTGATGGTTTCCTACCCTGTTTTAGCTCAAGTTTTTAATGTCAATATTTCAGGTGTTGTTTTAGTTGGTATCTCTTTTCTTATGACACTTGCTATTGGTTTACCGATCGCTGGACGGATTAATGATCTTATTGGAGTTAAAAAAACATTAATCATAGGCTATCTGATTTTAATAGTTACTGGCATCTTGTGTGCCATCTCAGACTCACTAAACCAACTAGCATTTTTTCGTGCTATGCAGGGCTTTGGAGCTGCCCTACTCTCCATAGCTGCTACCTCCATTTTAATCATCTATATTCCACCCCAAAGAAGAGGACGAGCATTTGGAATCGGTGCAACTTCTGGAGCAGTAGGATTAAGCATTGGAGCTCCTATTGGAGGTATATTGACTGGGTATATCGGATGGCAGAGCATATTTATCTTTACTATCCCCCTATCTCTCTGGATAGTATGGTATTGCTACCGTGTTATTCCAGCTTCACAAGAGAGTTTATCATTAAAAAAGTTTATAAAAGATTTTGATTTTATAGGTTCACTCCTTATCTCTTTAGCTATTGGTTTATTTGTGTATATTATGGATGTGTTTATACACACAAAAGAATACAGCTTATCAAACATAGCTATACTAATCATATCCCTCATAACTATTTTAATTTTTGCAAAATATGAGATGAATACAAAGATGCCGTTGATAGATATTTCTATATTAAAAAATAGATATTTTTCTCTTATCATCATTGCTAATGTATTTGCTATTATTGTGTTATCTATAAACAATTTTATTATGCCTTTTTATCTTATGCAACATCTAAGTTTATCACCTCAATATACAGGCTTTACGATGATATATTTTTCTCTGATGCTTGGTATTTTAAGCCCATTTATTGGAAAACTATCTGAAAAAGTAAATCCCTACATGTTATGTCTTATCGGTATGATAATCTCACTTATCTCAACTCTTATTTTTATATCAAATTTAGAAACTACTACTGTTACTTATGCAGTTATCTTTTTAATCACCCAAGGAGTTGCATTTGCTTTTTTTATCTCTCCAGTTCATTCAGCCGCACTTAGTTTAGCAAGCAAAGAAAATGCAGGAAGTACAACAGCTATATTTCGCATGACAAGACAGATAGCTTCACTTTTAGGAGTTGTTCTTGTTGGACTATTAGTAGGTAGCGATTCTCTACATGTAGAGATACAAAATTATCAACATATATTTACTACTGAGCTAATAATGACTATAATGAGTATATTGTTTCTTATAACTATATTAACATTAAATGGAAAAACTAAAAATGAATTCTAAACATATAGCGATAACTAAACTAACCCTGCCTGGACACATCTCCTTTTTAGAAATGGCTCTCTCATTTATTGATAATGCTGCAGAGCTATTTAAGTTTAGTGAACAAGAGATTTTTCAGATTCGACTTGCAAGTGAAGAGGCTATAAGCAATATCATAAAACATGCACTCTCTAACAATATTGAAGACTCTTTTGAGATTAGATGTAATTTTAAAGAGACACAATTTGAGATTGTTATCCATGAAAAAGGAAAACCTTTTGAAGCTCAAAAGATAGCCAAATACAATCCAAATAGTGCAGATATAGAGGGTAGCACAAAGGGATTAGGAACCTTTTTAATGCAAAAAGTGATGGATAAGGTTGAGTTTAAAAATATGGGCAGAGAGGGGAAAGAGACAATTTTAGTTAAATACCCTCAATCTAAAAGAATTGACAGTATTCTCAATATCTCTACTGAAGAAAAACCAAGAGTAAAAGAGTTTGAATTTAGTATAAGAGACTTCATAGATAGTGATGCCATTGGAGTATCAGAGTGTGCATACTCAGCTTATGGATATACTTATGTATCATTTATATATTACCCAGAGCAGGTTATTAAGATGAACAAAGAGCATAAAATCCGCTCATTTGTTGCTCAAAGTGATGATAACAATATCATAGGTCATTCAGCTTTAAAGTATGCCAATGACTCTCTTGCAGAGATTGGGGTTGCTTTTGTAAAACAGGAGTATCGTGGAAGAAATATTTTTCGTTTTATCTTTGATTATGCCATTAAAAGTGTTGAGAAAACTCCAGAGATAAAATGCCTGTTTGCAGAAGCGGTCACATCTCATACTATATCTCAAGATGTACTCCTGCAAAGAGATTTTATGCCAACAGCTCTTATGCTGGCATTTTTTCCAGCTGACCTTATTTTTAAAAATATCTCTGGAGAGGTATCACAAAAAGATGCTGCTATGATATTGTGTTTAAACACAAAACATGATGGTAAGCCAAAAGAGATATATATACCAAAAAAACATGAAAAAATCACCAAAGATATTTTCAACTCACTTGAGTATAAAATAGATGCAAAACCAACTAGAGATTATAAAGAAAATAGCACCGATACCAAACTTGAATATCAGCTAGTCGATGTTTTAAATTGCGGATGGATATTGTGTAGTAACTACTCAAACAACACTACACATGAGATACACAGTGCTCTAAAAACACTCTGCCTCAATCGTGCAGATGCTATATATCTCTATCTTGATTTAGAAGATGAAAATATGCCACATGTTGCCAAAGAGTGTGAAGAACTTGGATTTTTCTTTGCAGGTATAATACCCTATGCGGCAGATGGAAATCATGCGATGGTTTTTCAGTACTTAAACAACTTAAGCTTTGATTTTGATGCAATAGCACTATCTCATCCACAAGCTGATATGCTAAAAAAATATATCTTTAATTGCTACAACAATCTAAACGAGGCAATAAAATGAGCAAAGAGTTACCTAAAGTAATAGCAACTACGGAGTATAAAAAGTGGATAAAAGAGCTTAAAGAAAAGTTTCAAACTTCACAGATAAAAGCTTCTGTTCAAGTAAACAGTACACTTCTAGAATTTTACTGGAATCTTGGAAATGAAATAGTCCAAAAGCAAAAAAATAGTACTTGGGGAAGTGGTTTTTTAAAACAAGTTAGTGAGGATTTGTCTCGTGAGTTTCCTCATGTAAAAGGGTTTTCATATAGAAATATAAGGGTTGTTAAACAGTGGTATATATTTTGGCAACAAGTTGTAGCCAAAATAGAAACTGAAAAAGGGCAACAACTTGTAGCCAATTTATTTTGTGTCCCTTGGGGACAAAATCAAATTATAATCTCTAAATGTAAAAATAGAGATGAAGCTCTATTTTATGTTCAAAACACCATAAAAAATGGAATAAGTAGAAGTGTCTTAATACATCAAATAGAGAGTAAACTATATGAGAGACAAGATAAAGCAATAACAAACTTCTCAAACACTTTACCACCGTTACAATCAGACTTAGCAAAAGAGATTGTAAAAGACCCATTTAACTTTGATTTTTTAACTTTAACACAAGGTTATAAAGAAAAAGAGCTAGAAGATGCTCTATGTACAAATATGACAAACTTTTTACTAGAGCTTGGAAATGGTTTTGCATTTATAGGGCGACAGTATAGTCTAAATGTTGGGGGAGAAGAGTTTAAAATAGATTTGCTTTTTTACCATCTAAAACTTAGATGTTATGTTGTTGTAGAGTTAAAAGCAGTTGATTTTAAACCAGAATTTGCAGGAAAGTTAAATTTTTATACTGCTGCAGTAGATGGTGAAGTAAAAAGCGAAGAAGATAATCCTACTATAGGCATCCTAATTTGTAAGTCAAAAAATGATGTAATAGTTGAGTATGCACTCAAAGATGTTCACAAACCTTTAGGAATAAGCGAATATCAACTAACAGAAATTTTACCAAAAGAGTTTAAATCATCACTTCCTAGTATAGAAGAGATAGAAAATGAACTCAACAGAGATATAAACTAATGAAATCTAACTATAAAAAGCTAGGTAATTTTATACAAGAGGATATTGTCTAATGAATAGAGATAGTTTGATTCAGTCCTACAGGCAATTAGCCCATAAAATTTTAAGTGGAACTAAAGTGTGTGTAAGTTATACTTACATCAACATACCCTTTCCACCTCTTCACAATGTGCCAAAGAGAGGGTCTTCATTTTGAATAATCTTCAAGAACAACTACAACCATTAAAAAATCAAGAAAATACTTATCAGAAAAAACACAAGACTTTCGAACAACAGTTAGAGCTACTAAAACAAAGAGGTTTAGCTATTTCAAACTATCAATATGCACTTACAAAACTACAGCATATAAACTATTATCGACTTAGTGCTTATTTTTTACCTTTTCAATTCCCTAAAAACTCAGAACATAAAAATAAATTTTTACCAGATACAACTTTTGAAGATATTATCAAATTATACTATTTTGATACAGAGCTTAGAAAAATTATATTTGAAGCTATTGAAGTTATAGAGATATATCTTAGAACTCAAATATCTTACTATCATTCAAAATCTTATGATGCTTTTGGATACTTAGATATCTCACATTTACGAGCAAATAAACAAAAAGAATTTGATGAGCTTCATCAAGATATATTAAAAGAGAAAAACCGTTCTAAAGAGATGTTTATAAGACACTTTAAAAATAAATACAAAACAACTGATTTACCTATTTGGACTGTTGTGGAGATTATCTCTTTTGGTTCATTGTCAAAACTATTTATGATATTACAAGAAACAGAACAAAATGAAGTAATAGCATGCATGGGTGGAATTAATAAAGTGGTGTTTTTTAAATGGTTTAAAGCATTATCAAGTGTAAGAAATACCTGTGCACATCATAGCAGACTTTGGAATAAAACTTTAGGGGTTGGCTTTGAAGTACCAAGAAATAATGAAAAATTTGAAAATTTAAGAAGCAGTAACAATAAAATATTTTTTGCTTTAAGTGTTATTGAATATATTTTAACTTGCATTAGTGAAGATGAAATTGAGTTTAAAACAAAAATAAAATCTTTACTAAGAAAATATCCACAAATTAATATAGGAAAAATGGGATTTACAGAAAACTGGGAAGACAATCCAATATGGAGTGATAATGACTAAATTTACAGAGTTAAACAAAGATTCAGTATGTCGGGATTTCCGACATACTGCAAATGATGAAAAAAGGAAAATATTATGACCTACGAAGAGATTTACCAAAGAAATATCGGGCTTTTTACACAAGAGGAACAAGATAAGCTACGCAATGCTAAAGTAGCTGTTGCAGGGGTTGGAGGGGTAGGAAGCTATCAAGCTGTAGCTCTTGCTAGATTGGGGATTGGGGAACTCTCTATTATGGATCCTGGAGTATTTGACCCGCCTGACATGAATCGTCAATATGGGGCTATGGCATCTACTATGGATATAAATAAAGCCTCTGCAACAGAGAAGATTTTAAAAGATATTAGTCCTCATCTTAAAATCACTACTTTTACATCCGCTGCAAAAAACAGAGATGAACTCAATGAGTTTATAAAAGATGCTGATATAGTGATAGATGCTATTGATTATGCAGGTTTTGATTATAAGCAGATGCTACATGAATGCTCACGAGAAGCTGGTCTATATGTTTTATCTGGACCTATTCCGGCTTATGGTGCATCTATGCAGATATTTTCTCCAACTGGGATGAGTATAGAAGATTTTTATGGGGCACCTAAAGATAGAGAGAAGTGGGCAAAATACAGACTACCCATAAGTGTTATAGCTCCTAAAGATGTTATACCTGATGTTTGGCTAGACTTTGAACATGAGAAGATTAGCTACCTCTCTACAAATGGAGCTTCCGCGCAACTTGCTGGTTCACTGCTTGGTATGGAGATAGCACTTATCATTACTGGTAAGAGAAAAGAGGAAGAGCTTACCTTGGTTCCAGATATGGTTTTTGTTGATTTGCTTCGACAAGAGTATAGAAAATTTAATCCATTAGAGATATAGGAGGGTAATTATGAATGCAAAAGAGAAAATCTCATATCTTTTTGATAAAGACTCCATAAACTTAGAAGTTTGTGAAAGTAAGAGTGGTTTTTTGCTAGGATTTGGAACGATTGAGCATAGAAAAACCTATTTTATAGTTTTTAATAAAGATGAAAAACCAAGTAGTCTTTTTAGTGACTTTGAGAGACTAAATAAGTTCTTAAAAAACATACATGTTAAACCTGCTCCACTAGTTTTAATGATGGATATACCATCATCACATCAAGCAGCACAAAAGAGTCCATTTCCAGATGATGCAGAGAAACTGCTTGCATCTGAAAATGGAGTTGGTAACTGGTACTATAACCATGCAACTCTATCTGGAAAAGTGCCTCAAACATGTGTGGTGTTTGATAAGATGGGAGCTGCCCTTACCTTTCCTATAGCCTTGTGTGATACAGCTACCATGATTGAATCAGCTGGTATGAGCATAGGGAGATTAGATGTTGTTAGCAAGATACTTCATAAAGATTTAGAGTATGATGAGCTTGGTGGAGCTAGGCTACATGCAGAGAAATCTGCTTCTATAGACTGGGTAGCACATGATGAATCATCAGCACTTGCCTATGCTAAAAAATACCTTTCATACCTACCAGAACAAAGTGGAAAACCTCTGCCACAAAAGGAGTTTACTTACAGTAGCTCAATCCCTTTAGAATATATGATACCTAACAATCCACTACATACATTAGATATGGATGTTATAGTAGATGCACTTTGCGATGACAATAGTTTTTTGGAGTTAAAAAAGTCATCTGCTAAAGAGATCATAACAGGTTTTGCAACATTTAACGGACATGTAGCTGGAGTTATGGCTAATCGCTCTAAGGAAAACAGTGGCATATTTTTTCCACATACATCTCAAAAAGCATCAAGATTTATATCTCTGTGTGATGCCTTTGGTATTCCTATTGTGTTTCTTTCAGATGCCCCTGGTTTTATGGTTGGAGGAGAAGTTGAGAGTGCTGGTAGTATTAAATCAGCTGCGCAACTCTTTAGCACCATAAGTAATGCTACAACAGCTAAATATTCCATCGCAATGAGAAGAACATATACAGCTGGACTCTACGCTATGGGAGGCGGTGGTTTAATGCCAGATAGGTTTGTTGCCCTACCATCTGCCATCATCTCTATATATGGTGAAGCAGTAGCAAAACAGTTGATGCAAGCATCAGATGATGAACAAAAAGAGCATGCAAACAAGATAATAGAGTCTTCACATGCACCGCAACACTTTCTTGATATGGGTTTAATCGACAAAATTGTAAAATATGATGAACTAAGAGATGATATTATATCTTTTGTGTCAAAGTACCAAGATGGTAAACGCTCTTCTAAAAGAGCTATTCAAATTATTTAAAGGATAAAAGTGAATTTAAGTACTATTTATAATGAAGCACTAGAGCAAACACCTGACAAAATTGCTATTATCATTGATGAAAAAACATTAACATACGCAGAGCTTGAAAAAGAGGTAAATAGATTTTGTGCTGTTTTATCATACTTTGATATTAAACAGGGTGATAGAGTTAGCTTTTTAATGAATAATGACATATTTTTACCAGTTGCTTATCTTGGATGTTTTCGTATTGGAGCTATCGCTGTTCCCTCAAGTTATTTT
>JAYEGN010000137.1:0-2320 GCA_034659115.1 Campylobacterota bacterium | reverse complement strand
TTTCGCTTTTGCTCCCTTTATGGATATGTACCCGTGCGACAAGAAGTCGCTCAATTTGATGTCGGTTAAGCATCGATAAAGACCTTCTATTGGTCTTCTTCCTATCTTCTGATGCATCGTTGGTAACGACTTTGTGTTAAGCAGAGGAGACAATACTTGATACTCTACTAATACACACTTAGAGTATAGGTTAGGAAAATTAGTTATGGTTAATGATTGAACTGTTGTTTGAAGCTTCGTTAATCCAAGGCAGTGAAAGTGTATCGATACACTGTGACCAAAAAGGTATGAGATTAAGATGGGATATTTGGGTGTATATCGCACAATAGATAAATAATCTTCGGAGTATAGACAGAACCTAAGACTAAAGCTAAACGAATTGAGCGGAACTTGGTAAGCCCAATTAGTTGTTATATCTATTTTATAACAAACTTCATCGTGAGATGAGGCGATAATTAAGTGGGTAAAGGATAATGGAAAAAGCGAATGACATTATGTAATGTAGTGTATAGAGGTTCAAACTTTGCCTTATATCGAAAGATAGCAGACTTCCTATGGTGCTAATGTCAAGGACATTTTAAGTAATAGATTTTTAAATAAGAAAGGTATAAAGTGATAGAGACTGATAAAAAGGTTATCACCCACATTAACTGGGGAGTAATAGATATTAAAATCATAGTACACTCAGTAAAAACATTACAGAATCGAATTGTAAAAGCTAAAATAGCAGGTAGAAATAGAGCAGTAAATAAGCTTCAAAAACTACTTGTGAAATCACTTAATGCAAGAATACTTGCAGTTAAAAGAGTGAGTGAAAATAGAGGTAAAAATACGGCTGGTGTTGATGGGGAACTAATGAATACCAATGAAAAGAAAAACCTTATTGTCGACGGTTTAAAAATATCAATAGATGATTATAAATCTAAACCACTAAAGAGAATTGAGATACCAAAGAAAAATGGAAAGATGCGACCACTAGGCATTCCTACAATGTTTGATAGAAGTGTACAAGCTTTATACAAATTAGCACTAGAGCCAATAGCTGAAACTTTAGCAGATAAAAACTCTTATGGTTTCAGACCTAAACGCTCAACACAAGATGCTATGAAAGCTATTTGGCTGAGAACCTCTAGAAAAACATCTGGAGAATGGATTTTAGAAGCTGATATAAAAGGTTGCTTTGACAATATATCCCATCAATGGATATATGATAATGTAGCTTTACCAAATAAGCTGTTAAAACAATGGTTAAAATCTGGATTTATGAAAGATGATACTCTTTTCCCTACTAATAGTGGTACTCCTCAAGGTGGAATTATATCGCCTATACTTGCAAATATGGTTCTTGATGGTATTGAAAAAGTTGTTAAAAGTCATAGTACAAGGCACTCTAAAATGGAAGATGGTGTTGTTTTATATAGACAGAAAATACACTTTAATTTTATTAGATACGCAGACGACTTCGTTGTAATAGGAAATAGTCCTAAACGACTACAAATACTTCAACGAGATATTGCTAGATTTTTAGCTTCAAGAGGTTTAGAGCTTTCAAAAGAGAAAACTCATATCACTCATATACGAGATGGGTTTGATTTTTTAGGTTTTAACTTCAAGAAATATCCGAATGATAAGGTTTTAGTAAAGCCAACTCAAGATGGTATCAAGTCTTTTAAATCAAAAATCAAAGAGATATTTAAACAGTATAGGTCTTCATCTTTAGAGCTATTAATAGGTAAACTCAACCCTGTCATTAGGGGTTGGGGATATTATTATAGATTTATAAACTCTAAGGTTATTTTCTCAAAACTAGACCAATATATTCGGTATAAATCTTTTAATTGGGTCAAACGACTTCATCAAAGACGACAAATTATGAAATACTATAAACGATATTTCAAACCTTTTTCTGATACTTATAAATCTGAAACTTTATCAGATGGAATTAAAAATGTATTCAAATTATCGGTCATACCTTTAGTTGAACATATCAAGATTATAGCTAAGGCTAACCCATTCAATAAAGATGATGATGAATACTTCACTAAACGATATTCTACTTTAAAACTTCGTAATACTTTTAGTTATTAATGCTTGAGCTACTTGCCGTGAAAGTGGCACGGGTAGTTCTTAGGAGAGGGGGAAATTGTGAAATTTCCTTCTTATCCGACAGAAACTTTCTTGTTTTCACTGCACTTATGGAATTTTCATTTGCTATTTTCCAAACTAAAACCGATGCATATGACACAATAAGCAATCTTCTAAATAATGCCTTTGGATCTTTCTGTTGCCACTCTTCTAAATTAAATCCTGAAGATTTTAA
>JAYEGN010000136.1:0-11655 GCA_034659115.1 Campylobacterota bacterium | reverse complement strand
AAGTTCATTATTGAATTCCTTATCTCGCTGATATTTAGCTCTATCAACTAAATAGACTTTCTCGTCCTCGTAGATAAGCCAGTTAGAATCTGTGTAGTCTTCCAGCACAAATATAGCCTGTAAAGCTTCTTTGATTCCCTGAGAGGTATGAGCTACTATCTTATTGTTTCTATATATTTTAATTGAACGATCCTCGGTTTTTAGTGCATATAATGGCAATAATACTTTTGTCACTCATTATCCTTTTTTTTTGATTATAACAAAATTGCTAAATTTCTATTTACTTATATTTAACATTTTCCAAATTCCTCTTAATTTATTGGTGTAGTACACACTAGCATCATCTTTGTTCATTTGTGGCTTATGTCCCATAACAGGGTCGCCAAGCCACCTCCCTTTCACTAATCGTATGCTGAATTTTCGTGCAGTAAAAGCTTCTCCAAAAGTCAATTTATAGTTTTTCATTTTCTAACTCCTTTACTTTCTTTTTGTATTTTTTAATAATATCTCTCAGCTCCTCAGCAGAATAGCGATATGCTCCATTAATAGATTCTAGTTTTTCAACTTCGCTGAGACCTATTTTTTCAATTAGTCTTAGTCTGTACTCTGCTAAATTACCCGACAGGTGAGTATTACAAATGCTACAACTAGCATGAACATTCAATTCATTGAATCTTAACTTAGAGTTCGTTGCTGGTCTAAAATGAGAAGCGTGAATCTGCCTTGCTCCCCCTGTGTAATTGCATGAGATGCAAGGTTTGTTCTTATCTCTAAGTCTAATAAATTTATTAAAAATTGTCTGAGCTTTTTCTTTTAGATTTTTCACATCATTTTCATTAAATTTCCTGAGATTTCTTCGCTCTGCTTGTTTTTTTGCTTTTGCTTTTTTGTTTAAAAACTTTTCAGAATACTCAATCATACAACTCATCTTGCTGCAAGTTGGTTGTAGTTGCCTGATAGGTTCAAATTCCTCTTTGCAAATCTTGCATTTTTTAATTTTCATTTGGCATCAAATGAGAATGATTTAGCTACACTTTTGATAAACTTGTGTAGCTCTTTAATCTTCATATTGCTTATACAATTGTCGAGCATTAAAATAGTTCTGTCTTGAGCATCAATTATTTCATTTTTTGCTTCAATTACTTCTATCTGACCTCCGATAATCGCTTTTAATGTCGCTAATTCATTTTTTAATTTTTCTATTTTTTTCATTTTACCTCTTTTTATTATGATTTAAAAATTGAGCGATATATAATAACTTTACCATTTTTCGCAAATTTTATACTTATTTTAAATTAGTGAACTAAATATGATTTAGCACGAGATTTAGCATGTTCCTTATCTATCAAATAAGGTTCAATCGCTTTCATTAACTCTCTGTGACACATCTTTTTAAGAACAGTTTTTTGAAATGCTTTTGTTTTTCCTGCTCTTTCGGTAGATTTCGTTTCAGCATGTGTAATATTATAATATTTTACAATCCTTTCACCTCCCAAAACATCAATCATCTTATTTAAAAACACTTTTTCATTAATAAGTTTCTCTAAATCAATATTATCAGTTCCGTAAAAATCGAATAAAAAACCTCCTCTTTCTTTGTATTCTCTCAAGATAGTAGCTGATTTGTCTTGAAGATTTTGAACGCTAAAACCCTCTAATCTTTTTTCTGCATCTTTGCAAGTTTTTAAAATATCCTTTTGCTTGTTTTTTAGTTGCTTAATCCATTCATTTATCTCACTAAGTTCTCTTGTTGCTTGTAATCTTTTTTCGTTTGCTTCATCAACTAAGACATCAAGTTCTTTTAATTTTTCGTCAAATTTCATTTTATAATCTCTACATTCATCATTATTGCTTTACTCATCATGTATCCTTTTTCTACTGATGTATCTTTTATACGCTTTTTAGCTACGTCTATGCCTTTTCAATCAAATCTAAGTCGCATGAAATGAACTTAGGCTCTTTTTTACTTATTGTTCCATCTTTTTTAATTGCTCTAAACTCTCCTGTAAAACGATAATCTTTATATTCAATAGTTTCATTTGTATAAGTGTGAGGTCTTTGAGTGAAAGTTACACCAATTAAAAATGCTTTAGCATTCTCATTCCTTTTACTCTTTACTTTATCTAAAATCTTTATGCCTAATTCGTTAAGCTTATTTTCGATGATTTCACTAACTATAGATTTTTTTTCCGCTTCAATTCTATGCAAAACTTCATAGTGCTTTTTTTCCTCACTTCTTATTTCATCTTTTTTTAACAATAACTTTCTAAACCTTTCTTCCATTTCTTCCATTTCTTTACCTTTATGTAAGTATGTCTTACTTATCTTGTATATCTATAATAAACAACTAAACATCATTATTATAAATAAGTTCTTCTATTTGTCTAATATGATATAAAAAGTCAACATGTCCACCACATCTTCTACACTCAGTATCATTTATGTCACAAACAGTGCCGCATTGGTCGCATTCAAGCTCATAACCAACAGCTTCTGCTTCGGCTTCTTCTCTAGTCAAAAAAACTCCTTTTTTTGATAACTTCACACTCTCCAAATAAACCCATCTTTTTTATGATGTTGTCTTACTTCCCATTGCATTTTAATTCCTTTTCAATATCCCTTTCCTATATTCGTCATAGCATCATCATAATTCACAGCACTATCATTTAAATTCATTTTATTGCCTTTATTTTTAAAAAATTATCGTCTATCTCTAAGTCGAAGTCATTAATAAGTTGCTCTGCATGAAACACGCATAAGTCATCATAATCAATATCTTTCGATTGAAGCAGCTTTTTAGCATCTTTGTTGACTTTCACCATAATATCGCTATTGTTTGTTGTAACGCACCCAATATAATCACAGATTGTCACAAGCACTTCTTGCTCTCTCTTTTTAAGTTCTTACTCACATACTTATTGATTGCAAGTCGTGCAATTTTAGAGGGTGTAGTCTCTTTTTGATTTGCTAACTCCTGCAAAGCCATTTTGTCTTTCGGCTCTATTATTATAGTTAGTCTTTCACCTTGTGCCATTTTTAAAACTCCTTATCTTAAATAGATAAGGAAATTATACTTTTTTATTACTTATTTCTAGCTTAAATTATTATAATAAATATTATAACGATTATTATAACGATTTAATAAACTTTTAAGCTTTATTCTATTATAATTTTCCTATGCAAACGAGAAACCTTTTTGCATAAGTTATTTAATTTATTGATATATCTCACAAAATGGATATTTGTTAAAGTTATTGAATTATAAATATTAAGTGGTTTATGATTTTATCTTTTTGATAGAGCCTTTTTTAGATGGTTCTACAAAAAAGATAAAGGATACATGATGAGTATGAAAGAGATGAGAGCCTTGCAAAGGTTAGCGACAATGCAAGGCAAAGATTTAAACAAAATGACTAATAAGCAAGTTGCATTATTTATTAGTTCAGTAGAATTATAGCATTAATTTTTAATGATTCTATGATTTATTTCAAGGAAATTATAAATGAGTTTTACGGAACGAAAAGTTGTTAAAACTACAATTGAAATTCCATTAAGTATTTCAAATGAAATTAACAACCTGCTAGACAGGTATGATAGCAGTAAATGTAGCACTAGACAGGAGTTTATGTTGAGTGCAATTATTTGCAAAATTGGTTCCTTAAAAATTGAGGATAATACGGAAGATAAAAGGGAAGTGTCTGTAACTGTTACGGAAAATTCCCTTAATGAAACTTTTAATAAATTCAAAGGCAGGTTTTAAAATGAGTAAAAATACAAACGATGGTTTATTTGCAGTATGTGTTTCAAGCAAAGGCGGCGTTGGGAAAAGTACGATAGCTAGACAAGTAATAGCCCCATTACTTTTTAATAATTTCAACGAGAAAGTAAAACTTATTGAAGTTGACGATAACAACACTACAGATACTTTTACTAGCTCAATCTTTAGTTCTCAGAGCTATAAAGTTAGTGCTGGTATTAACGAAGCTTTGAAGTCGTTATTTGAGGTCTATAACAATGAAAAAATTATTATTGATGGAGGCGGTGGAAACGATTCTAATAAATTAGTTGATGCTCTGTTAAGTATGGATATTGATAAACATACAATATATTTTATACCAATTTTGAAAAATAGAAGTGGTATGAAAAATTTAATTAATATGTACAAAAAAATTAGAGCAAAATCTAACAGCAAAATTGTCGTGATTTTAAATCAAACAAAATCTAATGATACAAATATTATAAAAGCAGATTTTTCGTATTTTTTTGGAAGTGAAGAATTGAATATTAAAGGTGCTATAAGTGATTTGTATCAAGATGAGAATTTAATTATCACAAATTTAATTGATACAAATGTTTACGATTTATCTGAGAGTTTAAACCTCACTTCTTACGAGATAGCAAATCAGAAACTTGGTGGTAATTTTCTACAAACTCAGAGCAAGCTAGGTCAAAAAGAGTTCCTAGAAGCATTAGCATTCAAAAAGATACATAATCTTTGTGTAGAGAATATGCACGATTCACTTTCACCTTTTTTTAATGATGTTGGTGCGATATGGAAGAGATAAGAAAGCTTTTAGTCGCTGAGCATTTTAGTCGAGTTGGTTTCATTTTTGGGATGAGATGGGTATCTAAAAAAACTGGTGCAATAGTGACAAACAGTTATGTAGTAAACTACATCAAAACTGGAGTTTTAAAATGAGTGAAAATTTAGGAATATATAAAAAAATCAATAACATTATGAAAAAAGTTAATTTTATTGCTAAAGACGGGAAGCTCGGATTTGGGAATAATACTTTTTCGATTGTTACTTATGACAAAGTAATTTCAGTTACTCGTGAACACTTTGTTGACGAGGGGGTAATTATTATCCCTCACCAAATCGAAAAAGGTATTTCGGTTGAGGGATTAACTAAGAATGGAGGTAAGAAGATTCGCATGGAAGCGATGTATGATGTATCATTTATTGATGTTAATGATGGCTCTAAAGTCGTAGTCAGAGCAGAAGCGCATGCTGAGGATAATAGCGACAAGGGAGCTAATAAATGCTTGACTTATGCAGTCAAAAATGCAATTTTAAAAGTTCTATCTCTTCAAACAGGAGATGATTTCAATCAAGAGCTATCTAATAAAATAAACGACAAACAATTTAAGTTACTGAGAGGATTACTGCAAACATCCGGAGCTGATACTATTGAGTTTTTAAAGCATTATGAGGTGGAAACAGTTGCAGATATTCCTCAAGGGCATTATCAGAATGCAGTTAACTCACTACAAGAAATAATTAAAAAAGGGAAATAATGAGTAAAATAATTAAGAGATACGAAACAAAATTAGAAACTGCTAGTGCTGAGAATATAGGTGCTATCTTAGATGCAAAATTAGAAGCAACAAGTCCTGAGCAGACTGTTGATTATGTAGCTTTTGCGATTGATAATCTTAATTCACAACTTGATAAAATTAAAGATGCAGAAGCAGAATTGAAATTATTAAAAAGCGATTTAAACACTCAAATTAGCATGATTAAACACGGCACGAGTGCCTGGCTTAGTGAATGTGGTGTTGATAGTTTAAAAGGTCTTACAATTTCCTCCATAAAAGCAACTACACCAAAACCAAGAGAGGACTTAAAAGTAACAAGTGAAGAATCGCTAATTAATCAGGGGTTCTTTAAAACAACTCTTGATAAAACAGCTGTTAAAAATGCTATTAAAAATGGTGTGGAAATAGATGGTGCAGAAATAGAAATTACACATCTTGAGCAAAGTTTAACTATTTATAAAAAGAGGAAATGAAATGCTAAGAATTGTTAAAAAATTTAATTCTCTCAAACAAACTCTATCGAATACGGGAACTGAAAATAAAACTGGAAAAAACATGATTTCTATCGCTGGAATAAATGTGACTTCTATCGAACCAGTTGGAATCTATGCTTCTGAATCTTAAAAAAGTTTCACAAGGTTTTATCCCTTGCGATGAAGAAACTGTAAAGCAGTTTGTTAAGCTCAAAATTGATGATGAAATTTATGTAGAGTTTAAACCTCGTAGAAATTATCAATTTCATAAAAAACTTTTTAGTATGCTCAATTTAATATTCACTAATCAGACAAAGTATAAAAGTGTTGAAAACATACTAACTGAGTG
Organism: Campylobacterota bacterium; assembly: GCA_034659115.1. Lineage (GTDB taxonomy): Bacteria > Campylobacterota > Campylobacteria > Campylobacterales > Sulfurimonadaceae > Sulfurimonas. The sequence continues at coordinate 5,514 of JAYEGN010000136.1, read as the reverse complement.
TAAATTTAGAGCTGGGTACTTTGAGATTCATATCTCAGCTACTGGTGAGCAAGTTTACATTCCAAAAAGTATAAGTTTTACAACAATGGATTCTAACGAGTTTGAGAAGTTTTACAATAGTGCTATTGATACCTGCTTGATGCTTGTGCCTATGGGGAAAAAAGAGCTTGAAGAAGCAATTTTAAGATTTTGCTAAAAGATTAGAAGCTGCAATATTAGATATTACTTTAAAGAATAAAAAAAGGAAAAATCAATGAAAAAACTAAGCGTAGCAGGTAGAAAATATCAAAAACAAGACGGTTCAGAGGGTGCTGAGTGGACAAATTTAGGTGTTTTAAATGTTGACCAAAAAGGAAAGGAGTATATTTTGCTAGACCCTAAAATAAACTTAGCAGCTTTGCCAGTCGGAGAAAATGGAATGATCATGGTTGGTGTCTTTGAGGAACAGAATCAACAAAACAACAACAACCAAAACAATCAACAAAGTGGATACAATCAACAAGCTGGGTACAATCAGCCTCAGCAAAACAATCAACAGGGCTACTCACCTCAGCAATAAGATAGCAATTTAATAGCCTTTTTGATAGGGCTATTAGGTTTGTTTCGTTATAATACAAATATAGATATTTCAACTCAGCCGGTCAAAGCTACTTAACCCCTTTTTGAGGGTTGAGTTGAGTTATCTTTTAGAAGATGTAAATGTTTTGACCGGCATTATTTCATTCTAATAAAAATCATATTTAACTTAAATTTTACAGATGTCACATAAAAATGAAAAGAGATTTACTCTTAGATGTACAAAGAAAAGTGCTTGGCGGCTATATAAATGCTGAAGAGTTTGGGGATAGTATTATACTAGATATTAGACTTGATGAATCGCTTTTTGATTTAATAATTCATAAAGCAGTTGTAAGAGCTTGTAATCACTTAGCTGATAAGGGGATTCCTGTTTCAGATTTTACGGTTCTTGATTTTCTGCAATCTCATAAGATGCCAAATGGAACATCGCAGGAAGCAGAATACGCTCACTTGATGACCGAATGGGCAATAGCTCCAAAAACCTTTAATACATACATTGAAATGATTTACAAGCATAAGATGGAAAATTAAAATGAGTGGATTCACAAGAGTACCCAATTTAGTAATAGACCAATCAGAACTAAACCCCTACCAATTCCAACTACTTACAATAATTATCAGAAAAACTGATGGTTGGTGTAAAGTTGAAGATGGTATCAGTTTATCGCAGTTTGAAAAGTTAGTAACTTTCAAAAAACCTAAAATTATCTCTACGCTAAAAGAACTATCCGAAATGAATCTAATTGATAAAAGTAAGCATCTAAAAGAAGATGGTGGAAACTCTTATAATTCATATAAAATCAGCACTACCCTAGTAACTGAGAATAACAAGGGTAGTAACTCAGAATTACAAGGGGTAGTAACTGAGGATTACAAACAAAAGAAAACTAATACAAAAGAAACTAATACAAAAAGGGAACCCTCTCTTTCGTTACCTAAATCATTCAATAGTTTTACTTACCCACAAGGATTTGAAAACCTTTGGAGCAGTTATAAACAAGGCACTAAAAGTGAAGCTTACAAAGCTTATATAAAAATAGCAGAGATTAGATATAATCAAATTGTTATGAAGAATGAATTTATAAAACCAATAATAGAAATACTTAAAGCTGAGAATAACAAAACAGAGTACAAGAGACATTTATCAACTATTCTAAGATTAGATATTATTGAAGAGTTTAACAATTTATCTATTATTAAAAAAGAATCTAATGATATTGATTTTTGGGGAAGCAATTAAATGTTTGAAAATTTAAAAATAAAAGATGCATTAGAAACTGAGATAAGAGCATTAATAATTGAATTTGATAATGCTATCGATAAACAAAAGTTAGAAATTGAATCTATTCTGTTAGATAAAAAAATTCAGTTGAATAAACTTAAAAAAGATGGAAGAGTTGCAACTAAAGCAGTATCAGCATTTGATTTAATTCAAGATGTAAATAGTAGACCATCTATCCCGCGATATTCAACAGGAGTAGATGCACTAGATGAGAAGTTAAACGGAGGTATCGAAATAGGTTCTTTTGTTCAATTAGCTGGTGGAAGTTTTGCAGGTAAAACGCATCTGGCTATTGAGATATTAAGCCAAATTGCAAACAGGGAAAAGGTTTTATTTTTTAACTTTGAAATGGGTGATAGAAGAATTGCTCATAGATTTGAGAAGTCATTACAGACTGAAGATGCTAGAAGAAATATGTTAATTCATAACGATAATAGAGAATTGTCTCATATCGTAGATGAAATAAAAAGCTCTTACAAGAATGGTGTAAAATTCTTTGCGATAGATTCTAAGATGAAAATAGAAGTAAGTGATGAAAAAGACGATTATAAGAAATTTTCTAAAATTTCAGCAACATTATCTAAATTAACACAAGAAAATGAAATCATAATTTTTTTGATTAATCAAGTAAGTGAAGATGATGATAAAAACCTGCGACTTAGCTTTAAGGGAAGTGGCGACCAACTCTACGATACAGATTTAGCATTATTTTATTTGCTTGTAAAAGATAATCCAAATATTAGAAAACTAGTATGCAGAAAAAATAGGCAAGATGAAAGTAACTTTTCATTAACTCTAAAGCTAAATTCTAATAATAAAACAGTCTTAGCAGATGAAATTCCAACTGTTCACGAGAGAGCGAACTCTAAAGCTGTTTACAAGGTGAAAGAAGCATCATATAACGACAATCTGTCAATGGGAGTGATTTAATGCAAGTTATAGCAGAATTAATAATAATATCGCTACTTATAGCGATAATAATAACACAATGGTGGTCATTATGGAAATCTTAAAATCTAAAATAGTTGGTGAAGATGGAAAAACTAAGTATCTTTATTTAAGAGAGTGTGCGACTTGTGAAGATTCTCAATGGGTACGCTTTAAACCTAAAAATGGTGCAGTTTGTAAAACTTGCAGAGGGAAACAGCAGAAAGTTGGCATGCGTGGGAAAAACCGGAAAAAGGAAGAAGACAAAATAAGATATTATTATTTTTGTCCTACTTGCTCAAATATTAGGGTGATTGATTCTAAAAGAAAATCTAACTTTTGTATTACTTGTACTCAAAAAAAATTAACAACTTTTGATTATAATTTTACAACAGATGAACGATGTGAAAGAAAGAAATATTATTTTGATTTAGCAACATTAAAAACTAAAATAATTTGCATTTGGTGCGACAATCATTTTGTTAGTTCTGATAAAAATAGCACTTGCCCGTCATGCAATAAAAGAAACTTAATCGAAGTAGGTAAGAAATATTTCACTATTTGTAAAGAATGCCCCTCAAACGATAATAAAACATTTGTTATCGCTAAAAAACAATCCGGAATTAAACTCTGCACGAAACATAGAAATTATGCACGAACCATTTCCGGAGATAAGAAAAAAAGAAAAAAAACTTACTCTAGAATTGGGGTTGACGGAGCAAAAAGAAATAAAGTTACTATTGCTAAAAAAGAGGTAATAAAGCCTAAACAAAAATTTCAAGTTGTAGATTTTGAGACTATGGAAGCCCCTGTTAAAAAGAGAAAAGAGAAAGCGATACTTATCTCTACACCGGAGCAGGATGCAATGATGATTCAAGAGTATTTGGAGAAAGGTGGAAAAATTACAAGAGAGTATACAAATGAGTGAGATTTCTCTTGAAACTGCATATAAAATCTTAGTGTCTCCAACCTCCCCACAATGTAAGGGCAAAAAGAGAATGACTTTTTCAGAGGTCGCTAAAAAATTTAATGTAAGTGTGTCAGTGGTAGAAAAAATAAAAAGTGGAAAATGGGAGAGAAAAATGCAACTACATCCGTTGATAAACAAAAATCAATCGCACTATAACGCAGCATCGAAAAGTGCAATTGAAGAAATGGAGGAGTTTATGACCCTCTCAGAAATGATTGGATTCTGCTGTGGGAACATTCATAAATACAAATATCGCCAAGATTTTAAAAATCAAAAAGAAAGTGATTTAAAGAAGATTAAAACTTACGAGAACTATTTAGATGTTTTAAGAGAGTGCAGTAATCATTTAGAGGGGGATATAATCATTAAAGATGCTTTCATAATGCTAGACATTGAGTTTAGATACAAATAGCGTAAAAGCGATACATTGAGAGGTCTAACCCTCCCCTATGATTTTAGCTATTCTTGCAGCCCTATTAGGTGTTTGCTTAGACCATCTAGAATCTAGAGCCTCTTTTTTTGCTGTTCGATAATCTGTGTTATCTAATGCTTCCCACATTTTTTTAAATTTTAGTAATCCATGAACTCCGAGCTGATAAGCCATTTCAAAAAGTGCATCTTGAACTGATTGATTTAGCTCCAAAACTAAAGGTTTTCTATTTATCAATTCTTTCTTCTTAGATTCTAGTCTTGACACTAGAATCAACTCAGCTTCATATTCCGAAAGAGGTAGTTTTGTACCGTATCCGATAGTATCAAAACCTAATGAATCTTGATATACTTTACTTCGAAATCCCTCACTAATCTTAATATTTTCTAGTAAACTCATACTACCCTCCGAAAATTTTGTTTCTAACTTTTTCATAAGACTTATTAAGTCTCTCAAACTCTTTAGCGTTTGAAGTGTTTATTTGTCTCTGCATTTGTATTTCTTTTCCTGTGAGATTACTTAGCCTATGAAGTTCGCTCACTACAAAAGTGCCAAAAAGAATCGCTTGAGTAATTACTAATGCAACTACTATTTTTAATAACCAGGGTGGAATATGTTTCTTATCGACTTCAATAAGATATTCAATCTGTTTATCTCGTCTCTCGAAAGCTTCCTTTGTATTTTTGTCAATGTGCATTATCTTCTCAGCAAGTACACTCTGCTGAGAAATCACATCTACTAAATCTTCAATTTTGCTACCAATCGACTGAATTGAGATGGTTAGAGAGTTAGTGTTGTGTGTCAGTGCTTGTAAATCTTTATCGTGAGCGATAACTAGCCGTTTATATTCATCATCGTTCATTACAACTCTCTTTAGTGGAGTTGTTATCTACCTTTATCACTATCTCTAACACTTGCTTTATATCATCTCTTGTCTCTTTAGGGATATATAGAGAGGATAAAAGTGTAACTATTATTGTAACTATTGTTACTAATGTAACTTCTGCTTTTTTCATTACTATGCCTTATCATTTAGTCTATGCGTACGCATAAAAGGTCTGCATCACTAACTGTGTATATATAGTTGTCAATTACTGCTAACGAAAACACTTCGCTTGAAAGTCCGTCAAGAGTGCCAAGCAGCGTTGGATTAGTGACATTAGAGATGTCGATAACATAAAGAGTGTTATTACCGGCAACAAAAACCCTGCTGTCGTCTGCATTAATTTTTAAATCAAAGCAATCTCCTATGTCTGATAGGTTAGAGACCTCAACCATGTTTAACGGATCGTCAATATCTACTATGGTAACTCCATCGCCTCGCTG
>JAYEGN010000135.1:0-11675 GCA_034659115.1 Campylobacterota bacterium | reverse complement strand
TCAAATCATCAATACTGACTTGCTTCTTGATATTTTCAATCATACTTAGATAATAATTATTCGATTCAAAATGGTATATAATAAAGCTTTTCGCCACTTTTCTTTTTACAAGATAACTTATATTATTCAACTCTAGCAGATTTAAAATCGGAGTCTGGCTAGAGTGATAGTAATCTAAGAAAAAAGGCTCAAAATCTTCAATATTTTTTATATCTATTGCAAAAATCTTCCTGAACTCACTATTTTTACACACTGTTGAGCCATCTAATCTGTCAAATACTATAATAGCATCACAATGCTCAATAAATCCCTCTATCATTAAAACTAACCCTTTAAAATTGCTGCTACCGCTGATTTTGTTTTTTGAAAAGTTTGAATATCCCCTAGTGATATACCAAGGTGTGTTAAGCTTTTAGCAATATTTTTTGATATTCCTGACAAATAGGCATCTACACCCATAAATGTAACTGCATTATTAAGTTTTAAAATCTGATTTGCAACCTCAGAGTTCATATCAAAAATAGCACTAATATCAATTACAACATGTTCAATATCACCCTCTTCAAGTCTATCTAAGATTTTATCTATAATCTTTAAAATTCTACTAGAGTCTAAAGTTCCAACAATAGATACCATCAGTATTCCATCTAAAATTTCTGAAAGAGGAGCTTCTCTCTCCTCTAGCTCAGTTATTGAAGCTTTTTCAAACTCTTTTTTGTCATTAAGTATGTTAAGCATTATTTTTGATGTTATCGATTCAAAAAATATCAAAATTTTCTTTGTATTCTCAGTATTTAGATTGCCACTATGTTCCAACTCTCTTAAAATTGGAAATGGCATATATGCTAAATAGTGACAGTGCCTGAAGTGAAAAAACTCCTCTTGACCTATAACATCAACGAGTTTAATCAAAAACTGAACTGTTGCATTATACTCATCTGTATCGACAAAAAGATCCCGCTCTAAACACTCTTCAAAAAAACCTAGAAAATCATCATAGTATCTATGCTGCTTATCAATCTCATCTCTATTAAATAGAGTCAACCAGTCCTCTATTAGGTTTTCATTCCTCTCCCTAAGTATTCTTTGTAACTCTTCTTTAAACTCTTTATCCACCTTATATCTCCTCAAAAATTAAAATTGAATTGTCATCTAACTCCGATGATAAAAAATGTAACATACATAAATTTAGCATTATAGGGCTGTAGTTATGCTTTAATGCACTCAAAAATTCAGAAGTATCTCTTGTAGTGAGTCCATCTGTAGTAAAAATCAACTTCTGTTGCTTATATAGCTCAAAACTATGTGTTGTCACCTCATCAAATACTTCACCAACAATACCATCTCTAAATGTTTTTAGATGAAAAGTATCACTCTCTTGAATCCATATATTTAGATTTCCAACTCCTGTGACCTCTATCTTGTTAGAGTTTTTCTCTGCTATTGCACTTACGGTGCTTCGTAAATGATGGCATTTCAAATACTTTTCTAAATCCTGAAAAAAACTTTTTACTAATGAAAAAGAGACAAACTTATCTAAAAAAAACTTTTTAATTTTAACTGCACTTTTTTGAGCCTTAACACCATGACCAGATACATCTCCAAAGAGAAAATAGTTTCCTTTATTTTGAAAATAGTCTCCATTTTGTTCTAAATCCATATATGTTTTCGTAAAATAAACAACATTTTCATCAATACCTTTTTGAGATACTAAAACAACTGTTCCGCTATCTGAAAGTTTTGTTTGGGTATAAATCTGCATATTAAAAAAGGAGTTATTAGCTATTTGATACAGACCAAGTCCTAAAGAGTTATCTGCTGTTGTGTATCCACTCATAAGAGCAGAGCTTAGATTTTCAATTCCCTTTCCCTTATCCAAACTTACTAGAGCATACTTATTGTCCTCTCTTAAGAGCCAAATAGACCCGCCATCTGTATATTTTAAAAGATTTGTAGAGAGTTCCATCAGTACAAAAACTAAAAAATCTATAAACTCATAATTATCTCGTTTTAAAAAGTTTTTTATATCTACCTTCGCAAAAACAACACCTGCACTTGTTTTGATAGTATACTTCTTTACTATATTCATAAAAGACTACTTATCTGCTTTTCTATATTTCTAGCTAACTTCTCACCTTTTAGGAGTAACTCATACTCAATCTTTACACCAAGACTCTCCTCAATATCACTACAAATACTTTCTATCTTGTATGATAAAAAATCAACTTTTCTGCTAATACTTAAAAAAATGAATATATCAGCATGTGGGCGAAATATAAACATATCATTTAATTGGGGCTCTTTAATATCTGTTAGCGCTTTTAGAGATGATTTTAAGATGCTTGCCACATTTTGTAAAAGTTTATCACCTTTATCTGAACCGTAAAGATTGTTATACTCTCTAAATGCCTTAATATCTAATCTACCTAAAACTATACTATCATTGTTAAATGAACACTTTTTTAAAAGGGTAAGCATCCCCTCACGATTTAAAAGTTTTGTTAAGGGGTCTGAAAAAAAGAAGTTATTTCTTAAAAAATCCAACTCTTGAAGTTCTGTTTGAGGAGCTGTAGAGTTTGTAAAACCATTGAGAGTATTTATAAACTTATCAATATTTTTAATAAACACCCTATAAAGAGTAGGATCAAACTTTAAACTGCTCTGCATATCATCCATAATGGAAATAGCTCTCTCGGTCTTCATGGAGTCTCTATATATTCTCTTGGAGGTAAGCGCATCAAATACATCTACTATAGATAATACCCTAGCACCAAGTGGAATATTCTCGCCTTTTAGCCCATCAGGATAACCTTTTCCACTATAATCTTCGTGATGATGTTTCACGATAGGAGCTAGATAACTAAACTTTTGCATCTTCTGTAGAATTTTTCCACTCAACGAGCCATGTTGCTGCACTAATTTATACTCATCGCCTGCAAGCTTCCCTGGCTTTAGCAAGATTGCATCAGGGATACCAATCTTACCAATATCATGTAAAAGCCCCGCAACATATATCTCATGAGTATACTCATCATCTATCTCTGCTAAGGCTGCAAGTATCAAAGCATACTCAGCCACCCTTTGTGAATGACCTTGTGTATAGTTATCACGAAGTTCAATCGCATAGATAAGATGCTGAATCTCTGGAAGAGCTTCATTAAAATTTAATTTTTCCACAATATCTCTCTTTTTTCTCTACGAGAAGTATACCTAAGAAATATATAGGAAAAATGACATCCAACATAAACTTCTAAAAATCCTTGTTTGTAAAACCCTTATTATTCTTTGCAATCTCATCAAATTAGCTGTATTTTTTATTATATCAATATATATGCTATAATCTAAAAATTAAAGAGTGAAAAATCTCAATACTAAAGCAGGCACCATTTGCAGAATTTTTCAGATAAAGAGATCCTCGCATATTCTCCTCGATAATAAGTTTAGAGATATAAAGACCAAGTCCAGTGCCTTGAGTCTTATGCTTTGTAGTAAAGTATGGCTCAAAAATTTTATCTAATAGTTCTACAGGGACTCCACCTGCATTATCGCAAATAGTTATGATAAATTTTTCCTTATCTTTTTTTATTTTGATCTCTATTTTAGGTCTTTTGATCTCTCTTTCACTTAGAATATCTTTAGCATTGTTTAGTAAAATCAAGATTACTTGCTGGAGTTCATCTTCAAGACCATAATACTCATAATTCTCTTTAGAAAACAATTCAATATCAATATTATGAACCTTGATACTATTTTTTAAGATAAGGATAGAACTATCTATATTTTCTTTTAAGAAAAATTTTGTTTTTTTCTTGTTTTTATCAAAAAAGTTTCTAAAACTATCTATGGTTTTTGACATATATTGAGTTAGATTTTCTATATCTTGTAGCTCTTTTTCTATATCATCATCATGTGCATTTTTTTCATGAATAAAATCATCTAAAAGTAATATAGAAGAATTTATCTGCGCAAGAGGTTGTCTCCACTGATGTGCGATGTTCTCTATCATCTCCCCCATGCTAACCATCTTATTCTGTTGAAAAAGAATTTTATCTTTCTCTTTTGATTTTTGAACTTCCTCTTTGACTTTTACCTCTAGAAGAAGATTTAGTTTTTGTACCTCTTGCCTAGAAGATAACTCTTGCATATATTGAAGTTCACTTTTTTGAAGGAGTTTGATTCTATAGGAGAGTATCAGTGATAATATGATGGCTTCTATAACCATACCTATACTTGCCGCATTGAAAACAAAAGGGGAGTAGTTTATATAACCTTGATAATAAAGATTTGTTACCATCATAAATATGGAAAAAATTGTATTTGCTAGTAAAAAAGTAAGTGCAAAAGGATTCCCTTTTTTCCAAATACTAAAAGTACTTATAAAAAGTACTAAAAACATATAGCTATAAAGAAAAGTAGCTAAGATAATAGCAGCATGTATATTAAAAAGACCGATGGCGAAATCAATAAAAAAGAGTACAATGACGGAGTTTAGAAACTTATCTTCTATTTTATAGCTCTTCTCTGTCTCAAAAATAGATTTAGTGAAAAATACTAAAAAAATAGGAATAAAAAGAACAGAGAGCAAGAAATACCGACTAACATCATCTATGTATAGATTAAAACTATTTGCTAGCATACCAGACAAGAATGACTCCCATATAGATGCACTAAGTAAATACAAGGAATAATATAAATATTCCTTATATTTTGTAGTTATGTATAAGAGCATATGGTATAAGCTAAGGGCTACTAGCATTCCTAAAATTATAAGTAGTGTAGCATTATTTTTACTTACTCTTTTTTTAGAATTTTTTTCACTGTAGATTGTAATATACGGGTACTGCACCGAACACATTGTACTCTTTATGTATATCTCTGTAGTCTCATTTACATCTAGTTTTATCATGAAAATAGCATCTGAACCATACATCTTATGGTCAGTATCATTGCTATCTTTGAGAAGAATGTTTAGAGAGTTTAGCACTTTGCCATTATAAAGTTCATAAAAGTCTATGCCATTTGCTATGTAGGCATTTTGATTATGGATATAGAGCTTTTGGGTGTTTTGAGTTGTGTTGTGAAGTTTAAATCGCAACCAAGTTATATCTTGTAAAATTCCCAAGGAGAGAGTATTGGTATCTTTTTTAAACTGCTGGTCTTGAACCTCCTCAAGAGTCATTTTTTTTGTTTTATCTACGAAATACTCTAGTTTAAAATCAGTAAGGGAGGTTCTTTCATCATCTATATTAATCGTAGGTGTAGCGTATAAAAAAGATATAGTAAAAAGTATAAATATCCATAATTTCATCAATTTTTAAAATCCTCTTTTACTTCTTTTATCATCAAGCTTCTTCCTTTTGTGATTACTTAATTTACACAAACTTTATTCTCTATCGCTCTCTTTAGCTTCGTAAAGTGCTTCATCTATTTACCTCTAAGCCTGCATAAATGGCAGAACCATAAAGAGCTGTTTTTTGATTTAATATAATTTTGACAGGGATATTTTGTAGAATATCTTTCATTCGTCCTTTATTGCAAAAACTATCCATAAAAATTGAATTTTTAAACTGTTCAAGATTTTTAGGAGCTATCCCACCTCCAATATAGAGACCAGCTGTTGCCATTATTTTTAATGCATGATTACCCGCTTCTGCACCATAAAGATGAACAAAAATTTTCAAAGTTTCACTACATATTGGACAACGACCATCTTTTGCAGCTTTTGAAATAGCGGTAGCTTTATCACCCTTGTCTATTTTTTCAATTAAATACTCAGAACTCTTCACATTTCGGTAGTCACAAAGAAAATCATAAATATTTTCTATGCCCATACCAGAAATTACACGCTCCCAGCTTACATGTGACTCTGTTTTGTAGCGTTTTTTTAGAAATTGTAACAGTGCAATCTCTAAATCTGAATTTGGCGAAAAGTCACTATGACCACCTTCAGAAGCAAAGGGACACAACTCTTTACCGTTAAAGTAGAGTCCAGCTTGACCAAGTCCAGTTCCAGCAGAGATGATTACAGCATTTCCTTCTGGATCTGCCCTCCCCTTATTGAGAATAAAAAAATCCATCTCTTGTAACGCAGGAACACCCCAAGCATTTGCTTCAAGATCATTAATAAGCCAAACTTTCTTAAAACCAATCTTATCTGCCATCTCTTGAGCATCTACTATCCACGGAAGATTTGTGGTTTTTACTATACCATTACGAACAGGACCTGCAATTCCAAAACATGCCCACTGCGGTATAGCCTTTTGAGTTTTCAGAAATTTTTCTACTATTGCATTGAGTGAATCATACTCACAACTAGAATATTTTTCTTCTGCTACCACCTCAAGCTCAGTATTATTAACTTCAAAAATAGCAATAGAGGTTTTAGTCCCCCCTATATCTCCTGCTAAAATTCTCATCTTTACTACCCTATTATAAAATTCGATATAAAATCTCAGTTATTATATTGTATAATTGACAAACAAAGATATAAAAAATGGAAGAAAAGATGAACAACACAGATCCAAGCTCTACAAAAGTATGGAAAGAATTAAAAAAACTCTATGAAGAGAGCAAAGATACTCATCTTCGAGAGTTGTTTGCCAAAGATTCAAAGCGTTTTGAAAAGTTTTCTAGAATACAGGGTGATGACCTGCTTTTAGACTTTTCCAAAAATCGTATCGATGAAACAATTTTTAATTCTCTTGTAAAACTGGCAGAAGTTGCAGATATTAAAGGAGCAACTCAGTCGATGTTTAGTGGTGAAAAAATCAACCATACTGAAGATCGCTCGGTACTACATGTAGCGCTTCGCAATAGAAATAATTCACCTATCTATGTGGATGGTGAAGATGTGATGCCTAAAATAAACTCCGTCCTCAAACATATGCAAGAGTTTTGTACTCATGTTCATAGTGGAGAGTGGAGAGGATATACAGGCAAAAAGATTACTGATATCGTTAATATTGGCATAGGTGGGTCAGATCTTGGTCCAGTTATGGTAACGCAAGCACTAAAGCATTATAAGATCCCTGATATCAATACACATTTTGTCTCCAATGTAGATGGTTCTCATATCGCTGAAGCACTTAAAACACTTGAGCCTGAAACTACACTCTTTTTAATCGCTTCAAAAACATTTACAACACAAGAGACTATGACAAATGCACACAGTGCTCGTGATTGGTTTTTAACAAGAGTAGAAGATGAAATAGCGATTAAAAAACACTTTGTAGCTCTCTCTACTAATGCTCAAGGAGTTGAAGATTTTGGTATAGACACAGATAATATGTTCCCTTTTTGGGATTGGGTTGGTGGTCGCTACTCTCTGTGGTCTGCAGTTGGACTTTCTATTGCACTTACTATTGGCTATGATCATTTTATTGAGCTACTTGAGGGTGCGCATGAGATGGATGAGCACTTCAAGAACACTCCCTCTACTGACAACTTACCAGTCATTATGGCACTTGTTGGTATCTGGTATAACAACTTTTATGATGCTCAGACTCTTGCAATTTTACCCTATGATCAATATCTACATAGCTTTGCGGCCTACATGCAACAAGCAGACATGGAATCTAATGGTAAATCTGTGAATCGTAGCGGTGAAAAAGTAAGTTACTCAACAGGACCTATTATCTGGGGTCAAGCCGGTACAAATGGTCAACATGCTTTTTATCAACTTATTCACCAAGGAACTAAGCTTATTCCATGTGACTTTATTATTCCTGCACAATCACTAAATCCTATCGGTAAACATCACAATATACTTGTTTCTAACTTCTTAGCACAAACTGAAGCGTTGGCATTTGGAAAAACAGCTAAAGATGTAGAAGATGAATTTATTTTCGAGGGGAAAAACCTTGATGAAGTCGTCCAACTGATTCCTCATAAAGTTTTTCAAGGAAATCATCCAACAAATTCTATTTTACTCAAAAGAATGACACCACAAAGTCTAGGTAAATTGATAGCTCTTTATGAACACAAAATTTTTGTACAAGGTATTATTTGGGATATCTATAGTTTTGATCAATGGGGTGTAGAGCTAGGCAAGCAACTTGCTAAAAAAATTCAACCAGAGCTTGAAGATAAACAAGAAGTAACTAGCCATGATAGTTCAACAAATGGGCTTATGAAGCGATGGAACTCTTGGAAATAGTATTTTCAAGAGTTTATTTACTTTTTGAGCTAGTCAGATTAAATTCAATCCGATATAATAACTTTAAAATAAATCCCTAAGGAACCAAAAGAACTATCTATGAAAAAACTATTTATTCTAAGCATACTATTTCCAATGATGATTTTTGCTAAAAGCTACCTTATCTCAAACATACCTCCTCCAAAAACTTACATACAGAATTTAGATCCATATCCATGTAATGAAACATGCCTACAAGAGTATCTAGATAATGGAATGATATTTTCATTTCTTTCGCATGCTGATACAAAACTAGATAACAGGAATCAGGATGAAGTTAGAAAAATGAGCATCTCAATATTAAATCTTGGCTCACACATCATACTTGACAAGTTTAGAATAGCATTACTTCTACCTTACAAAGTAATAGGTAGATATGCCTCATCTACAACAAATGCTTCCTTTGCTTATCTAATAGCTAAAAATCACTCTTTTGAACTCAAAAGCTACAAACTAGAAAGTGAAACCCAAGAAGATATAAAAAAGACTTTGTCAAAAATAAAAGAGGAAGAGTTTAAGTATATTATTGCTCCACTAACAGAAAAAGGTGCAAATATTGTAAAAAAGATTGATCCTGAGATAAATATATTTTTTCCAACAATCAATAAAAAAGATTTAAACTCAACTTCACCATCCTTGATTTGTGGTGGTATTGATTATCAGGCACAAAGTGATCTGCTACTAAAAGAAGCATTTTCTCCTTTGGTTATATTTCACGATAAGTCCAAGATAGGAAAAAAACTAAGCTTATATGAAGAAGATAGATTTTTAAATGGTCTCTTTGATGATAACAATTTAAGTCTTGATGATATGGATGAGTACATGTACGATAACGATAAAAGTGTTATAAAGTTTTCCATTCCAAAAAGAACTACAAACCTAGAAAAACAACTGAGCGAAAATCACAAGATTGTAGAGGGTACATTTTTTATCAATACACCTATTGTTAAAACCGGAATGATTATGTCACAGCTAACATTATATGATACAAATGCAACCAATATTTTATCTACGCAGATAAACTATGATCCGCTTATTCTTTCTATGACGCAATATGAAGATAGAAAAAATATGACCATCGCAAACTCTATAACTCAAAATAATAATATTTTAATAGAAACAAACTCTCTATTAGGAAACGATATAGTTTATGATTGGATCAACTACACTACAACAGTAGGAATAGATTATTTTTTCTTTTTAGCTACAAAAGAGGATAGAGAATATGAAATAGCTCTTAAGGATAATCAAATGATCTACCCAATAGAACTTTTAAATCCGTCTAGATACAGATTTGTCAAACATGTGAGTATAGTATATGATGAACTAGGTTTCGAAAAGTGATAAAATAAGCCTTTTTATCTCATCATTTATCTTTTGAGGTTTCCCCTGCAAAGTTATATAAACTAAAGTTATTTTTAATTCAAATATCTTTTTATCATCTCTATATATAGTTTGCAAAAGTTCAAATGAAGCAGCTTTCATCTGAATAAGCTCAGTTTTTATTTCTAGTAAATCACCCAACTTAGCACTTAAAAAGTAATCCGCCTCAAGCTTTCTTGCAACAAAATGTCCACTATCTAGCGCTGGGCTCATACCCCTTGCAAAAAAAGCCTCACTTCTAGCCCTCTCACAATAATTTATATAGTTGGAGTGATAAACAACACCACCTGTATCAGTATCTTCATAATAGACCCTTATTTTCACCTTGTAACTCCTGTTTCTTGGGGCTTATCGTACATTGGATTATTGGCGGTGCCGGATTTGTGCCAGTTATCCAAGAAATCAGCCCTCTTCTTTCTCATATTTTTGTCTTTAATAACCTTATATGCTTTAGCATATACCTTAAGGGTTATATCTGAACTCTTATGTCCCATCATCTGTGACACCCATGTAATCTCTTCGCCATTACTTATCATCAAAGATGCGAATGTGTGCCTTAGTTGATACAAATATCTTGTATCATTATCTTTCAACAGCTTCTTGAACTGTACTGCAATAGTATTATGATCAAAAAATGGTTTGTGAAAGCTACTTATGAACACCATATCAAATATATTACCGCCAGTTAGTTCATATTGCTTCAAGAAATATTCCTTAACATTTGACATCATTTCAACAGTTCTTCTTGAAGACTTAGTCTTCGGCAGTCCAAACTCACCTCTAATTCGTGTTCTCTTGATGTCAAAGGTTTCACTTTCCCAATCTATGTCACTCCATTTTAAAGCAACTAACTCACCTGGCCTAACACCACTAAATACCATAATAGCGAAGAAGTTTCGCTTGTAACCACTTGTTGCTTGAAGAATAGAACGAATCTCTTCTAAAGTAAAAGGATCTACATTTTTATCTTCTGCATCTATATCATCATCTTCGTCATACTGTTCTTGTAAGACAGGTCGTGGTACTTTGTCAAATGGATTACTGTCTATTAAACCCTCAATAACAGCATCATCAAACATAGTATAGAAAATTGACCTATATTTTCTGACAGTTGATGCTTTATAACTTTCAAGCTTTTCATTCTGCCAATCAAGTAACTGCATTGAAGTAATTACTGAAATCAACTTCTTACCAAACTTAGGTACAATATGCTTCTCAAAATGTTTCTTGTAACTAGCTTGCACATGTTTTCTTCTATCGTTAACATGTCTCTTAAAGCTAAGTACACCATAATCAGCAACTGTTTGCACAACAGCCGCTCTTTCGGCTTTTGGAACATAAGTTCCAAGAGCTATTTCTTTTTTGATATTAGGTATAACATCTGTTTTAAGAAGTTCTCTGTTTTCCTCAGTATCATTGAGACCTGTGGTTGGTCGAGTTCTTCTTCCCTCACCGTAATGTATATCCAGTATCAGTTTACCGTTTTTCGTTCGTATTTTAACACTCATAAAAGCTCCCTCTAAACGGCACTTCTACACTCTGGCATTATACCAAGTTGTAGATTTACTGCTTCTAGCTTATCTTGCTTATTTGAAGATTTACGCTTTCCTTTCACTCCACTTTTCTTAAGTTTAACAATCTCATCTGCTATAAATACACGAGTTTTACCATCCTTAACAAAATGTATACCTTCAATAAATACGCCATCTTTGAGATAGTTGTTAAATGTGTTTTTTGTTATTTCAAGAAAATGTATTACACCTTTTTCTGTCTCAAGATTTGGTAGAAATAGTTCTACCAAATCTACAAGACGTTCTTGTTTAGCTATGATCTTGTCAAGTTTTTCTTCAATATACATCACACACCTCCCATCTCAAGCACACTTTTATGTATATACACCTTGAGTGTAATATCAGGAGCCTCATGACCCATTCTAACTGCCAAGTCCAATAACTTCAACGGATCACTGTGAACATCTTCAATTAGCTTTTTTACCTCATAACTCGCATAGGAATGTCTCAGCGAGTGGAAACTAACATAGCGAGAAGTGAAGCCTTGCAGTATCTGAGTTATCTCATCAAATACTGTGTCATCTATG
>JAYEGN010000134.1:0-37678 GCA_034659115.1 Campylobacterota bacterium | reverse complement strand
TAGATGCCATGCATGTGGAGCTAAATAGCAGAAATGAACAAGCGTTCTGGGGTGAGAAGGTTATTCCATTTAGTGAGGCTATACTTAGTGTTTTGATTCCCCTTAGAGATAGTGGCAAACTGTTTAATCCTGAGGGTGTACATGTAGACGAACTTACACCAGAACTATTTTTAAGATGGAGTGATTTTGTTAGTTTAAAATCATTGGCTTTTAAGATGCAAAAGTTGGATTTAGGTATAGATTTAGAGCTACTTGGTAATTATTTAAGTAGATACAATGTAAATCTAGAAAATGAATCTTTAGATTTTCCAATAAGTAGCTATAATCTACATCAGGGTGTAAGTAATGTAATAAAATCACTTCTTTAAAGCCACTAAACATCACAGAGGAACTTCTTTGCATAGGATTATAAAGTATTTTTTAGACAATAAACGACTCAATTATATGTTACTGATTTTCTTAACATATATGGGTTTTAATGCTTACATAAATATTCCTAAAGAGATCTTTCCTGATATGGAACTTGATAAGATCAGTGTTCGTGGTGCTTATAGTGGTGCAAGTGCTACTATTATGGATAGAATGGCTGTTCGAGACATAGAAGATGAACTTGGCAATATTCATGGCATAGATAAAACTGAAACCACAATAACCCCTGGAGCTTTTGCTATTATCCTTACACTAAATGAAAGTGTAAACAAAGTAAATACCCTCTCAAGGGTCAAAGACTCCATAGCACTAACTCGTCAATACCTGCCATCAGATATGAATGAACCAGTTGCAAGAATTTTAGATAAAAGCAGATCACTTATAAAGCTATCTTTATCATCACAAAAGCTTTCAAAGGGTGAACTTACAGATATAGCAAAAGAGATTAAAACAAAAATCTCAAGAATAAAAAATATAAGTGAAATACTAATTCGTGGAGATTCTAAGCAAGAGGTATCCATAAGGGTTAATTCTCAAGCTCTCTTAGCATACGAACTAAATCATACTACTGTTTTAAGAGCTATTTCTGATCTATCCTATATCTTTCCAGTTGGCAATATCGAACAAAGAGGTAGTTTTGTCTATCTCTCTACTGCAAACGGCAAGGCAGATGCTAGCGAGTGGGAAGAGAGCATACTGCATGTGGATGGAAAATATATAAGATTGGGGGATATCGCAGATGTTAAGATTGAATATCCTCAAACTGATACGCTAGCTTCTTTTAACAATAATCAAACCTTAACACTTGTAATATCCAAGGGTGAAAAAGGTGATTCTATGAAGCTCTCTAAAAAACTTAGAGATTATGCACAAAAATTAAAAAAAACATACCCAGATGTTATCTTTAATTTTTATCAAGATAGCTCTATACCGGTAGAAAAACGATTAAATACTGTTATATCAAACCTTATGTTTGGTCTAATTTTAGTTTTTTTATCTATGTTTATTTTGATAAACCTTAGGATTGCTCTTATTGTTACTATTGGTATTCCATTTTCATTTATTATAGGTTTATTGTTTATCTACTATATGGGCTACTCCATCAACATCGTTTCACTACTAGGAGCATTGATAGTTATCGGTATAGTTGTTGATGATGCTATAGTAGTGAGTGAAAATATTCAGCGATATATAGATGATGGGATGGATAATTACAGTGCTGCACTTAGAGGTGTAAAAGAGATGATACTCCCTGTCACTCTAGCAACTATCTCTACAGTAGCGGCATTTTTACCTATGTTTATGCTAAATGGAGAGATAGCTCTTTTTCTCATTCTTATCCCCATAGTAGTTATTATGATCCTGCTAGGTTCTCTCTTAGAAAGCTTTATATTTTTACCTCTGCATGCAAGTGAATTTTTAAGAACAAGTAATAATTTTATAGATTGGAAACCATTTCAAAATCTATATGAACACTCACTCTCTTTTTTAATTAAATATAAAAAGACCTTTGTACTACTTTTTATTATTATAATCCCTCTCTTTACGGTTACAACTGCCAAATCTATGAAGTTTCAATTTTTTCCAAATTTTGATGGTAATAATCTTTATATCTCTGGAAAACTTGATATCAACACACCCCTAGAAGATACTTATAAAATTGCAAGTGAGATAGAAAGAGAGATGATGAAACATTCCAAAGAGTTTTCTTTAAAATCTATCTCTGCGACAAGTGGATATAGAAGGAGTTTATCTGGTGAAACTCAACGAAACAATAGTGTCTTTTTTATTACGATGGAACTTTATGACAGAGAGGAAACAAGCTGGATAAATAAGTATATAAATCCAGTTCTAAATTTTAGCTTCGACTTTCACAATGGTGACAACATTAGACAGAAACAAACCTTTGAACTCTCTCCACATGTAAGAGAGTTAATTAAACCTTTTAAAGAAAAATACAGGATGATAGAACTTGGAGTTATGGAGGATAAACCAGGACTTATAAGAAGTGATATTCAGATAAATCTCTCAGGAAGTGATGATAAGGCACTTCAAGATGCTGTTAAAAGCTTAGAAGATGAGATATTAAAACTTAAAGGAATAAAAAACTTTAGTGATAATATCAGATATGGCAAGATGGAATACAAAATCAAGATAAATAGTTATGGGGAGAGTTTAGGACTTAGTGAATCATCCATAGCAAGAGTTTTAAGTGCATATTTTTTAGAAAGAAGACAATCCACAACCTTTAATGAACGCGGTGTTATGGAGATAAAAACAAGAGAAACCGACAAAGACAATACACAAACCCTGCTAAATTTCAACATAGCATTGCCAGAGGGACGATTTGTAAAATTAACCGACATAGCTACATTAACCCAGATACAAGATTATGAAAAGATTGATAAACTCAACGGTAGTATTGTAAAAACTGTATACGCAAGTGTAGATAAGCGTATAATCACGCCTACTGAGGTACTAGATAGCTTACAAACAACGCTTGATCAGATTTCAGATTCAGGTATAGAAGTGAATCTTCTAGGAGAAAAAGAGAAGAAAAAACAGCTCAAAGAAGATATGTTAGATGCAGTAGTGTTAGCACTATTTTTAATCTTTTTAACACTCTTGCTCATATTTTCAAAAATAAAATATGCGTTAATGATTATAAGCATTATCCCTCTATCGATATTGGGAGCCCTGATAGGACATAAAGTATTGGGTATGAATCTTAGTATGCCATCTATTATAGGGATATTAGGATTAGCTGGAGTTGTAATAAACGATGGCATAATTATGCTAGATTTCTTAAAGGGAACGCATAAATCAGAAGATTTTTTCACCCGTGCAAAATTAAGACTTCGTCCAATTGTCATAACTTCCGTTACAACTTTTCTAGGTCTGTTTGCTCTTATGTTTTACGCAACAGGGCAAGCAGTAATACTGCAGCCTATCGCGGTTTCTTTAGGTTTTGGACTGATTTGGGGAACTTTTTTAAATCTTTTATATCTGCCAACGCTTTATGCTTTAGTCAATGGGATTAAACCGATTAAACTATAGCACTTTTCGTTTAGAGTTTCTAAGGTAGGAAAGAACCGCTTTTATGATGTCATCATCATCTTTAGAATCTGACTTTATGCTCTCTTTTGAGTTGTTTACATATGTGATAGTTATATTTTGCCCATAATTCATTATACTTTTTATCTCTTTGTCTAGACTTAAAAGTTTTATGACCATCAGCTCAATAAACTGTTTAGTTGGATTATCTAACTCTCCAAATCTATCGCATAACTCCTCTTCTATCTCATAAATCTCTACAGATTCTTCACATTGAGCAAGTCTTCTATATATATCTAGGCGAAGTCTATCCTCCTTAACTACCTCATCAGATATAAACGCTGAGATACTTAGTTTTATATCTACTTTTACTCTCTGACTTTCCATGGTATTGCTCAATAGTTTTATAGCATCTTCTAGCATACGAAGATATAAAGTATAACCTATATTTTTAATATGACCACTTTGAGCATCTCCCACTAAGTTTCCACCACCTCTTATCTCTAAATCATGGTAGGCTAAAACAGAACCACTCCCCAAAAAGGAGTTTGATTCAAGTGCTAAAAGTCGTTTTTTTGCTTCATCGGTTATATTCTCTTTATTTTGAACCACAAAATAAGCAAAACCCTCCACATGTCCTCTTCCAACACGCCCACGAAGTTGATGCAGGTCTGCTATACCAAACCTATCTGCTCCATCTACTATCATTGTATTAACATTTGGCATGTGGATACCTGACTCTATGATGCTTGTTGCTATCATAAGATCATACTCACCAGCTTCAAACTTTAAAAGCTCTTTTTCCGTTTGCACAGCTGAAATTTTTGAGTGAAGCATAACCACGCGAAGTTCAGGAAGTATCGCTTTTAACTCCCCTAATTTTATCGGCATGTGATCTATAGAGTTATGAACATAAAAAACTTGTCCGCCACGACGAAGTTCTCGTAGTATTACCTCTTTTACCAACTTTTCACTGTACTCTTTTACAAATGTTCTCACACCTTGTCTCTGACTTGGTGGAGTTAGAAGTTGTGACATTGTTTTTATAGAGCTAAGTGCTTGATTAAGTGAACGAGGTATAGGAGTAGCACTCATAGAGAGTAGATGAACGCTATGATAAAGTTCTTTTATCTTCTCTTTTTGCTTCACTCCAAATTTATGTTCCTCATCTATGATGACCACACCTAGTTTTTTAAATGTTAAACCAAAAAGAGCATGAGTTCCTACCACACAATCGATCTCGCCAGATATTAAACCTTTTACAATACTGTTTTTATCTTTAGTTGAAACAAATCTATCTAGTTTAGCGTAGCGAATACCCATCCCCTCAAATCTCTGGGTAAGTGAACGATAATGCTGTGCTGATAGTAGAGTTGTAGGAACAATAAAGGCTGACTGAAATCCTGACTTAAAAGCTGCAAATATAGTGTTTAATGCTACTTCTGTTTTTCCAAAACCAACATCTCCGCTTAAAAGTCTATCCATAATATGACCAGAACTCATCTGAGTTATAATCTCATCAATAGATTGTGATTGATCATCTGTATAATCAAATCCTGAGGTTTTTTGAAAATCTTGAAGCTCTTTTTTTACCACATGTAGCTTTGGTGCTTTTATAAGCTCTCTTGCTGCAGCTGTATTTACTATCTGTCCAGCTATCTCCATAAGTCGCTTTTTAACTTTTTCTTTTAGCCTACCAAAACTTCCTTTTCCAAGTCTATCAAGAACTGGTGTAGAGCCTCCTGAAGCTATGTACCTATCTATAAAGTCTAAGTTTTCTACTGGAAGTAAAATTTTATCATCGCCAACATATTTTATCACTATAAAATCTTTAACTCCGCCAAGTATCTCAGTTTGTTCAATCTTCTCAAAAATTCCTACACCATAATCTTCATGAACAATATAATCGCCAGCCTTTAAGTCATCAAGCATAATAGAGCTTTTTCTTCTTCTCCTTACCTTATCAGGCTTGTTGAGTGAGATAATAAGCTCATCATCTGTAACAATATTTAAGATATATGGAGCAAAAATTTGTTTAGTATTTTGAATGTTAAAAAGACCCACTTGTTTCATTAAAGCTTCGTTTGCAGCGATAATGGTTACTTTTTTCTCCTTATGAACCTTTAGCAGTGTTAAAACATCTGTAACTACCAACTCCCTAAAGGCATCGCTACTTTGTAATACCTCCAAATCAAAATCATCTCTTGAAATTTGAGGGGCATTAAGGGCATAGGCATCTATCAAGAGATCATCTAACCCTCTTATAAATTTTACATTTTTACCCTCCATAAAATTTGATGCATCATCTTTGAGATACCAAAAACCGAGAGAAGCTATATCTTTGGCTAAAGAGTCAAACTCACTATTTTGTACCTCTACATGTAGAGTATTAAAACCTTCTTCATTAAGTGAATAAAACGCAGGGGTAACCTCAAAACTATCTAGCTCCTCTTTTTGCGTTCGCTGTGATTCAAGTTGGAAATATTTTATCTGTTCTATCTCGTTATCAAACATAGAGATACGAACAGGCATTTTGGAAGCTGGAGCATATATATCTATAATATCACCACGAAAAGATATTTCACCTGCAACCTGAACCATATCAACAAAATTATAACCCCAAAAAAGCATCTGTTGCTTAAATGAAGAAAGATCTATAGTTGAACCAAACTCTATCCTAGTTGAAGAGAAAAGTGATTCTTTTGGAAGATGGAAAAGAAGTGTTTTAAGTGGTGATATTATTAAAGGTTTTTTCTTTGCACCATAGTATGATTTTAATGCAAAAAATAGCTGGTGGAGTTCCTCTTTGTAAGAACGCAAATCATCACCAAAACTTGCTCTAAAATCAGGAAAAAGTATCGTTTCTTTTTGAAAATAATTTGCTACACTTTGTAACTCAAGTGCCTCTTTGGAATCTTCACAGATCAAAATTTCCATATCCTGATTTGTCTGGGTTTTAAAGTATTTAAATAGTGTGCTTTGTGTCATTATTTTTCTGAAAAATTATTTATGATTTTTTGATTTGAAGCGCTTCTGGTGATGAAGTAGGCACAGGTGTTGAATCTTTAACGACACTATGACCCTCAAAAATACCTTTAGATTCAATTATAAGCTCTGCTGATTCTATAGTTCCATTAACTCGTCCAGCTGCTTTTATTTCTACTTTTGTTGCATTAATACTGCCCTCTATATAACCTTGAACAACAAGCCTATTAGTTGTAATATCACCTTTTATATGACCCTGTTTACCAATATTTATCTCTTTTTTAGAGTTTATAGTACCTTCAAAATCACCATCTACATAGAGATTGCAAGAGAGATGCATCTCCCCTTTTATTTTTGAACCTGCGGTAATGATTGTGGTGTTTGCGTCGGGTTTTGTACTTTGATGTGTGTTGTCGCCGTTATTAAAGATTGCCATGGTATTTTTTTCTCCTTTTGAAATAATTCATTATAATTTTTTATATTCCACTTAATAAACCAAAATGGATTTACTGGTCGTCCTATAAACCTGATTTCATAATGCAGATGAGGACCGCTACTCATACCAGAATTACCAGTATAGGCTATAATATCACCCTTTTTTATAAAATCACCTGATTTTATCACAACCTTGTTTAAATGACCAAAATATGTTCTAAAACCATAATTATGCTCAAGTATAACAAGTTTTCCAAAACCACTTTTTTTATGTTTTCCTGCAAATTCTACCACACCATCGGCTGTTGCATAAACAGCTGTTTTCATTTTAGCTCTCATATCTGAGCCACGATGAAACTCTCTTCTATTGAGTGTTGGGTGTGTTCTGTAACCAAACTTACTTGTTATCCCTTTATATTCTATAGGTGAACCATTCGGGATAAACTGTAGTAGCACCGCTCTTTGCTCAGAGTTTAATTTTGTCACACTCACTCTTTCTTGAAGTGACATATCATCAACTGGTGCTATTCCTATCAGCGTTTCAATCTCTAGCAAAGAGTCCGAAACCTCTTCAAGTTCCTGTTTCTTTAAAGCAAGGCTGAGTTGTGTTAAATCTATTTTTTTGTTTAACTCTTCATCTTTTTTCTTTAAAACCTCATAAGCGGCTACTGTTTCTTCTCTTTTTATCTCAATCAAGTCAACTGAATGATTAAGGTAAAGAATAGTAGCAATTGCAACCAATGCAATAAAGCCTAAAAATGAGATAGCATATATAATCGCTTTTTTAACAATTTGGTGTAGATTAAACTGCTTTACACCATTATCATCATTGATGGTAATGGTAAAATGATCATTCATATTTTAAGTACCTTTTTAAAAAGCTCTCAACAACACTAAAGGAACCAAAAACTAAGTAGTTTTGAGTATCTATAGTTTTTTTAAATAAACTATATTCTATCTCTAAATCATTTAAACTCTTTTTAAGTTGAACCTTTGATTCTATTCTTTGCTCATCTATCTCTATAATTTGCACATGTGAAACGATAGGTTTTAGTATCTTTAATATTTTTTGATACTCTTTATCTTTATAAGTGTTGTATATCAAAATATATTTCTCTGGTGCCAATATGTTTTTTATCGCTGCAGCTGCTAGTGGATTGTGACCTACATCTATAATAATATTTTCACTCACATGTGTTAATCTGCCAAAGAGTCTAGAGTTTTGAAAACTTTTTTCATCATAACTGATATTTAAAAAATTCAGAGCTGCAACGCTAAGAGATAAGTTTTGTACCAAATAGTTTTCTATATTTAATCTCTCCTTGATTTTATCAATTTTAGACCTATCCTCATCATCTATAAAGCTATCTAATCTTTGTATATTTAAAGATTTCAGATGAGATAGTTCATCTGCTACGGCATACACCTCTAACTCTTTTTGTTCAGCCAAAATAGCACTGTTTTGAATCGCCTTTAACTTTGTAGTTGCTATCTCTTTTATAGAATTACCCAAAAAGGCTTGATGATCGTGTGCTATAGGGGTAACAAGAGTTAAAACCTTATCAAAAACTGCTGTTGCATCATGTTCTCCACCTAATCCAGCTTCCATTACAACATACTCACACTCTTTATATGCTAATATAGCCAGCAGTGTTGTATATTCAAAATACGAAAGAGCATCTGAGTCAGCTTTATTTAAAATATTTTGCAATTGAATATGCAGTTCTTGAAGTTTAGCATTTTCTATATCTATGCCATTTAGCCAAATTCTTTCATTAAAGTTTAATATATGTGGTGAAGTATAATGACCTACGCTAAGTCTTAGATTGTGCAGAGCAGAAGCTAAGAAACGACCAGTTGTTCCTTTGCCATTTGTGCCGATTATATGCACTATTTTTGGAGTAGGAAGATATCTCTTTATCTTCTTGTAAACTCTAGGCATTCGAGTATAATCAATTTTATCATAGTAAAGAGGTTTAGCTTCTAAAAACTCTTCTAGCACTATTTTTTCTTGTATGCTACTTGATTACGACCATTCTCTTTTGCTTCATATAGATATTCATCTGCAGAGTTTATAACATTTAATAGAGATGAGTGCAAGGCTCTTTCACTTACTCCGCAACTAACAGTTACGGCTATTCTTTCACCTTTATACATAAAGCGAGCTTTTTGAACATGTTTTCTTACTTTTTGTGCAAAAATAACAGCACCGCTAGTGTCGGTTTCACTCAATAGTGCCAGAAACTCTTCACCACCAAATCGACCAACAGTATCAACCGTTCTAGCTTCTTTTTTAAGTATCTTTGCGAAAGCACTAAGAACAGCATCACCTGCATCGTGACCATAATTATCATTCACTAGCTTAAAGTGATCTAAATCAAACATCACAACGCTAAAGTTATGATTATACCTTTCATACTCACCCTCTTTAATTTTCATAAATTCATCAAGAGCTCTCTTGTTGTATAGCTTTGTTAAAAAATCCTCTTTTGATTCCTCTTTTGCTTTTTCTAACTCTTTTTCAAGCTTGTGTACTTTTGCACTCAAAGCTTTTATTTCAGTGCTATGATTTTTTAAATCTTTGCTCAGCAACTGTGTATTTTCTTCCAATGCTGTAGCGATAACAAAAAGTTTTTTATGAGCCGCTTTAAAATTCGTACCTGTATGCTCATTGTAAGATTCTAGTTCTGATTTAATTTTTTGAATCTCAACTGTTGAATCATCTGAACGCTCAATCATCTCTATCAATCTTAAAGAAAGTTTATCTAAAACTCCATCCAAAGATTCAACCATCTCTTTAACACTATCTTTATCAAGTGCTATTCTAAGTAAAATAATCGATTTAACTTCAGCTTCAATACCTATCTGATCCAAGATAGCTGGATTGCTCTTTATCTTTTCACTAAAATTCGCAATTTTATCATTTACACTTGAAGCTATAGAGGGAACAAATGAAGATATTAAAAGAGAGGCGATTTTAGAGAGTTCTAAATTAGATTCACCTATATTGCTCGAACCAAGAGAAATATTTAATTTTTCAATAGTTTTTTTAAGATTATTACTCTTCACATCTCCAAAAGCCTTTAGTTTATTTAAAAAACTATCATCATAGGTAGTTATAAAATTAACCCAATATTGTCTAAACTGCTCTAATTCAGTTGTGTTTGGATTTGAATTTAAAAGTTCTAAGCTTTTTTTAGCAAGAGTAGATGCTTCTTCATTATGCAATACTTCTACTACCTGCAAAATTCTTTTTGTAAAGGTCACTTGTGAATCAAGTAGCTCTGAGCATATAGTTGAGTTAGTTCGATTTAACTTTGAGATTAAAAAACGAGAAAGTTCACTCATAGTTTTTATTCTGTATTGTGTTAGCTCTTTTTGAATATTTTTATTTAAAGTTTTAGTAAATTTATCAACATGATTACAATCTTCAGTTTGTATACCTGCTTTTTTTGCTTCTTTACAAAAAGCTTCAGCATAAAAATCTGGCGTTAAGAGTTTACCCTCTAACTCTAACCTTTTGACAGCTTTTTTTATAATACTTTGTATAGTCATAATATCTCCAATTTATTTAGATTTTTCAGCTCTTGCACCTTCCGCTGAAACTTGAGCGACAAATGAACGAATCGCTTTTTCAGAACTATATTTGATCGCCTCAAATCTTACTTGGTCGGTAACAACCGCATTTGGTTCAACGGTAAAATCATGTGTTCCAACTGCATGGTATTTTTTAGAAACACCACTGTGATATTTAATAATATTTAAGTGAACCATCATTCTATACCCCACAACAAAACCATTGTCATCATATACAATAGGCGTGTATGATGGTTTTGCTATACTTAAAGCAAGATGAGTAGTAGAAGTTTTTCTATCACATAAAGATGCATGAAACACCTCTATAACAGCTTGGTCTACAGCATCTTTTATGATAACTGTATTTTCTGGATCATGTGCAGAGATTGTGATGCTTGTACTTATTTTTTCACCAACTATACCACGAGAAAATTTTGCACTTGGCTTATATCCACAAGATACAAAACTAAGGATGATAAGTAGTGAAAAAAACAGTTTCAAAATTTAATCCTTAACAACCAAGTTAACAAGTTTTTTAGGAACCACTATCTCTCTAACTATAGTTTTATTCTCTAGCCATTTATGAGCTTTTTCCTTTGCTAATTCTATAATATCTTCACTTGATGCATCTATAGCAACCTCTATTTCACATCTTCTCTTTCCATTGATAGAAACACCTAGCGTTACAGAGTCTTGCACAAAGACTTCATCTAAAACAAGTTGTAAACTTAAGTTATTTAAGGAGAAATTTTCTTCACTTATCTGCCAACACACATGTGGTATTATAGGTTCCATAATAGAGCTTAATATCCAATAACCCTCAGTCCAAATATCGATGTTATCTTGAGAGTTTAATGCATTCATAGCTTCCATAACACCTGCTATAAGAGTATTAAATGTATATTTTTCACGGTATACATCATTGGAACGAACCAAAGCTTCATAAACTTTTTTTCTTGCATATTTTTCATCTTTAGTTAAAGTCGAGTGATCAATCTTAGGTATAGAATCTGTTTTTACAATGTTTGAACTTCTATCATAAAATCTTTTTACAAACTTATAAGCTCCCTCTACTGCATTATCATTCCACTCTAACTCTTGAGTTGGTGGAGCTGCAAAGAGGATGAAAAGCCTTGCTGTGTCTGCTCCATATTTTTCTATAATTGCATCAGGGTCTACGGTATTGCCTTTTGATTTGCTCATCTTAGCACCATCTTTGAGTACCATTCCTTGAGTAAGAAGCCTATCAAATGGTTCATCAAAATCTAAGTAACCTAAATCACGAAAAACTTTTGTAAAAAATCTTGCATACAGAAGATGAAGTATCGCATGTTCTATTCCACCAATATATTGATCAACACCCATCCAGTAGGAGAGTTGCTCCTTTGAAAATGCCTCTTTTTCCCAGTTCACATGTGATGCACAAAATCTCAAAAAGTACCAAGACGACTCAACAAAGGTATCCATTGTATCTGTTTCTCTAGTTGCATCTTTGCCACATGCAGGGCATTTACAATGTTTAAATGTAGGGTGGCTATCAAGTGGATTGCCCTCCCCTGTTATCTCAATATCTTGGGGCAAAGCGATAGGAAGATTCTCTTTTTTCTCCATAACTAAACCACAATCATCACAGTGAACAAAAGGGATCGGTGCACCCCAATATCTTTGACGCGAAACACCCCAATCTTTTAGTTTATAATTTGTTGTTTTTTTACCTATCTTTTTCTCTTCAAACATCTTTATGATACTATACTGAGATTTTTTAGAGTTCATACCATCAAACTCATCAGAATTAAAAAGCTCACCAACTTCAGTATAAGCTGAATCTGAGATATCTACTTCTGCATCCTTTGGTTTGATAACGGCATCTATAGGCAGATTATACTTTTTAGCAAAATCATAATCTCTATCATCATGAGCAGGAACAGCCATAACAGCACCAGAACCATAATCCATAAGAACAAAATTTGCACACCAAACTGGAACTATTTTGCCTGTCAATGGATGTACTACATGTAGACCCAAGGGTAAACCCGACTTCTCTTTTTGTCTATCTATAGATGAGGTGTTTTTCATCTTTGTAATCTCTTTGATGAGTTCTTGACTTAAAAGATTGTTCTCACACATGTAGGTAATAATCTCATGTTCAGGAGCAAGTGCTGTATAACTCACACCGTAGATAGTATCAGGACGAGTCGTAAAAACATCAAAACTATCAAAATTTGAAGATAGTTTGTTTCTACTTTCATCATCAAAGAAAAGGTCAAATGCTAAACCATTAGACTTTCCTATCCAATTTTCTTGCATTGTTAAAACTTGTTGTGGCCAACCGCCATCAAGCTTTTTTAAATCATCTAAAAGCTCATCAGCATACTCAGTGATTTTAAAGTAGTACTGGTTCATCTCTTTTTTTACTATAGGAGTATCACATCTCCAACAGCATCCATCGACCACCTGCTCATTTGCTAAGACAGTTTGATCATGTGGACACCAATTGAGCAATCCTTTTTCACGATAAAGAAGTCCTTTTTCAAACATATCGATGACAAAACCCTGCTCAAACTTAGTATATAACTCATCACTTGTAGCAAGCTCTCTGTGTTTTGAAAATGAAAAGCCAAGAGCTTTAAACTCATTTTTCATATACGCTATGTTCTCATAAGTCCAAGTTTTTGGATTTGCTTTATTTTTAATAGCTGCATTTTCTGCAGGCATACCAAAACTGTCAAAGCCGATAGGGTGAAGTACATTTTTACCCTGTTGGCGATAAAATCTTGCAAAAGCATCACTAATAGAGTAGTTTCTAACATGTCCCATATGAAGTCGTCCACTTGGAAATGGAAACATGCTTAATATGTATTTTTTTTCTTTAGTGAAATCTTCACTAGGTTCAAAACTATCATTTTGAGCCCAATACTCTTGCCATTTATTTTCTATAGTTTGTGAACTGTACTCCAACTTATCTCCTAATAATCATCTTTAATTTTTGAACTCTCTATATAAACAAGCCCTATAGAGAAAAGGTTAGCTATCAGTGCACCAATAGTCAAAGCTATAGCCCATTGTAGGTTTCCAGCAATTTCTAAGTAGATAAATGCTGGAATCAGATGTAGATCAGCAACTAAAGAGGAAGCTAAAAGCTCTGCTGAGAGCAGATTTCTAACACCAATCTTTAAAAATGTACTTACAAGGTTTAAACTAGCTGCCACAAAAAGTGCAACAGCACTATGTTCATATAAAAATCCCGCAATAGAAGTTAAACTCATCAATGAGAAAAATACATATATTACCTTACCCCAATCCATAGCCATATCCTTAATTTTATTAGAGTGATTATACAAAAAGTATCTTAAGGAGTGACTGAAAATATTTTGATATGATAGATTAGAGCTTGGAGAAATGAAGAAAAGCCCGTAAATTACAGGCTTTTATGATAGATGTTAAAAGAGTTTGTTACATAACTCCAGATTCATATTGATCACGCATTCTTTGTTTTTCAGCTTCTCTTTTTGCTTTGGCTGCTAGTTTGTTATGGTAGCCTTTAACATCAAAGCCAAACCATAGTAAGATAGGTGAGGCTACAAAGACAGATGAGTATGTACCCACTACAACGCCGACTAAAAGTGTAAAAGCAAAGCCATGTATAATCTCACCACCAAACATAAATAGTGTAAATACAACAAAGAAAGTTGTCAGTGAAGTTAGAGTTGTTCTTGCTAAAGTTCTTGTAATAGATTCATTTATAATATCTTCTAAATCTGTACTTTTAGAGTTTGTAACACCCTCACGGATACGGTCAAATACAATGATTGTATCATTAAGGGAGTAACCAAGAATGGTAAGGAGTGCAGCTAAAACATCTAGATTAACCTCTATTCCAACTAATGCTATAGCCCCTAGTGCTAAAGATATATCATGCACCAATGCAACTATAGAAGCAACAGCAAAACGCCACTCAAACCTAAATGCTACATATATCAATATCCCTATTATTGCTAAAAGCAGAGACATCATTCCCTTCTCTTTAAGTTCACTTCCAACTTTTGGACCTACAATATCAACACGACGAATCTCATAATCACCTGTGCCTTGAAGTGCCTCTCTTGTGATATCACCAATATCAACTGTTACGCTATCACTTGTACTTTTCATACGAATAATAACTTCATCTGGTGAACCAAACTCTGTAATAGTTGAACCATCAAACATACTGTTTGTTTTTAATTTATCTCTCATACTATCGATAGGAGCGGTTGTGTTATATTTAACTTGAACTATTGTTCCACCTGCAAAATCAACACCATAGTTTAAACCTTTAGTCATTAGAAGCAGATAAGAACTTAAAACTAAAACTACTGATAAAACCATAGCAAGCTTAGACTTATTCATAAAATTAAAGGTTCTTGTATATTTAAAAAATTCCATAATTAACCCTTAATTCCAAACCAGAAACGGTTGTTTTTACTTTTTTGTATCTTATGCTCTAACATCTCATATATACCATGTGTACCTAAAATAGCAGTGAGCATAGATGCCAAAATCCCTATGCTTATAGTTATAGCAAAACCTTTTATAGCCCCTGTTCCATAAGCGTATAGGACTACCGCTGCTATAAGGGTAGTAATGTTTGCATCTAAAATAGCACGCATAGCATTAGCATAACCCTCCTCAATAGATTTATGAATAGATTTACCTTGGTAAATCAGCTCTCTAATCCTCTCAGATATGATAACATTGGCATCTACTGCCATACCTACGGTAAGGACTATACCTGCCATACCAGGAAGTGTAAGTGTCGCACCAAAAAGGCTCATCACGGCTAAGATAATAAAAAGATTAGCTATAAGAGCTATATTTGCAATAGCACCAGCAGCTCTATAATAAACCATCATAAAGATAATAACCAAGATAAAACCACCAACAAGTGCGATCAAACTAGCTCTAATGCTATCAGCACCAAGACTAGGACCAACTGAACGCTTTTCCATTAAGTAGATCGGAGCAAGTAGTGCACCTGAACGAAGAGCGATAGCTAAATCTTTGGCTTCCATGACTGTGTAGCTTCCAGAAATTTGACCAGCACCACCACCTATGCGTTCATTAATATTTGGAGCGGAATAAACTTTGCCATCTAAAACAACAGCAAGTCTATTACCAACATTTTTACCGGTAAAGTCACCAAAAATTTCGGCACCCTCTGCATTAAGTTTAAAGTTAATAAGAGGTCTATTGTTTTGATCAAACCCCATAGAAGCATCTGTTAACATGTTGCCATCTAAAATAGGAATCTCATTCACAAGATATTTGATACGAGAATCTTTCACATCTGCTAAAATTATATCACCATAAGATGCAGCATCCGCGTCGCTCATATTATTTACACGAGCTGTTCTCTCTTCATCAACTGCCATAAGTTCAAGTTTAGCAGGACGGGAAATAAGCTCTCTTGCTCTTTGTTCATCCTCCTGCGTTTTTATTCCAGCTAACTCTACAAGAATCTTATCTTGACCTTGTCTTGCAACAACCGGCTCAGCCAATCCAAACTGATCAAGTCTGTTTCGTATAGTTTCTATAGCTTGGTCAATCGCTTCTTGTTCTGTTTTAGCTATCTCTTCATCACTCAAGTGAAGTGAAAAACTCTCTGCTTGAGTAGATAGATTTACACCTTCAATCTCAGTTAAAAACTCTTTTACCTGCTTTACATCATCGATATCCAAGAGAGTAAAAGAGACTGAAGATTCATTAAACTTTAGTTCATCAACTAAGATATCCTCTCGGTCTGTGAAGTGTTTTATACTAGCAGCAATTGATTTTATTCTTGATTTAGTTGCCTCTTGAGTTTTAACACCAAGAAGCATATGAAGACCACCTTGCAGATCAAGACCTAAGGTTACTTTTTTTCCATCTTGCATGTTGAAGATGGATGGTGCAGAGAAAAAGATACCAAAAACTATCGCTACTGCGAATATAACTATGCGATAATTAAGCTTCATCCTCATACTTCCTAGCGATAGCATCTTTAAGAATTTTCACAACTAAATCGTTATTCATTTTAACGCTTACGAAATTTTCTTCAACCTTGCTAATAACAACGATAAAGCCTCCATTTGTAACAACTTTATCACCCTTAGCTAAAGCCTCAAGCATCGCTTTTTTAGCATCTGCTTCTTTTTTTTGTGGACGAATAATCACAAAGTACATGATTGCGATTAAGAATATAAACGGTAGTAATTGACTGATAATTTCCATAGGTATGGGTTCCTTTAATTAAATTGTGGCGATTATACATAAAATACGATAACAGATAACTGAAAATATACTATAATCACACTATGCAAAAAAACAAATCTCTGATATATGATATAGCCCTTGGCTTGATAACTTCTATTTTATTTACCACTTTTATATACCTAGAACATTTTGGAATTACTCTTAAATTATTAAATACACTATTTGGTATTATCTCTCTTGCGCTCTTTCTTTATATACCTAAAAAATCGATCTTGGTAGCTGGATTTAACATAGGGTTGTTATGGTTTTATTGGATCGGCTATAGTTTTGAGTACCAAGGTGTTGGCTACATGACACCTATCATCACTTTTGGATTTGCTATTATATATATGTTATTTTTTGGTGTTTTAGCACTAAGCGACAAGGTCTATATTAGAGCTATTTTACTCTTTAGCCTTAGCTTTTTTGAGCCATTTGATTGGAATTGGCTACAGATTGAGCTTATCTTTGTAGATAGCTATATAGGTGTATTGAAATATCAACTCGCTATCGTCATAGTAGCGTTAAGTGTTCCAAAATACCTTCCTCAACCCTATAGGTTTATGCCCTTAATATTACTCTTGCTTACTTTAAATTTTACTCCAACTCTTCAAAAAAACTCTCCCATAGATATAAAACTTATTCAAACTGACATAAAACAGGAAAAAAAGTGGCTAAGAGAAAGTTTAAAACCTACTGTTGAGTATATATTTCAAGAGATAGAAATTGCGATAGATGAAGAGTATAAGATTATAATATTTCCCGAATCTGTATTTCCAATCTATATGAATAAAAACCAAAAACTCGTAGATGAACTTCTAACCTACTCAAAAGATATAAGCATAGTGGCAGGTTCCTTATATATAGATGAAGAGAAAAACAATAACTATAATGTTACCTACATGTTTGAAGATGGAACATATCAGATAGCAAAAAAATTAGTTCTGGTACCATTTGGTGAGTATATACCACTACCAAAATTTGCACAAAAATTTATCAATGAAACTTTCTTCTCAGGTGCTTCAGACTTTTTAACAGCCGATGAGCCGACAGATTTTATTATACAGGGTGTTAAGTTTAGAAATGCCATCTGCTATGAGGCTACATGTCAAGAGATATATGAGGGTGATGTGGATTTTGTGATAGCCACTAGCAATAACGCTTGGTTTTCACCATCTATAGAGCCTACCATACAAAAATTACTTATGAGATATTATGCAAGAAAAAACGGAGCTACTATCTACCATTCAGCAAACTGGAGTGGCACAGGTATCATTAAGTAATGTAGCATAAAATTTAATTTGTACTTGCATGCTAATGGAGATACAAACCAAATTTAGGGTGCTTTATGCTTCATTACTTTTTTATTGTAGTTAAATTAAATGTAGATTTAGTGGGATTTCAAAGAAGTTTAATCGCCTCTTTAAACTCATCTCCTCTATGTGCGTAAGAGAGAAACTCATCAAGACTAGACGCAGCGGGAGAGAGCAGTGCTACCTCATCTTTCTTTAGCGCTCTATCTATTTTAAAAATTGCATCAGATAAGTTTTTACACATGTGAGCTTTAATCTTGTATCTTTTTGCTAAACTTAAAAGTTTTTCTTTGTTCGAACCGATAGTATATATATCAACACTCATCTTTTTTAGATACTCAAAGAGTTCATCTATTTGGACACCTTTATCATCACCACCGATAATCAATCGCACATGTGAGGTCCTGTATCTGTGAAGAGCTGCTAGTGTAGCATCAATATTTGTGGCTTTTGTATCATTGACCCAGAGACGATTTTGTTTATCTTTTAGTTCCTCTTGTCTATGTGAGTCCAACCTAAAAGAGTTTATCTTTTCATAACTTATCGTATCAAAAAGTATCTTTTCTATAGCCATAGCAAGAATTGCATCTACTAAAAATGCACCTTTAAAATTGACTTTTTTACTCTCTATATTGAAATACTCTGCTAAAGAATTTTCATCCCCATAAGTGATTAAGTGTGCATCTGTTTTTATATCTTTATACTCATCAGGAATAATTGCTATTTCACCCTCTTTCATAGAGGTTAATGGTTTTAATTTTGCATCTACATACTCCTGCATACTACCGTGCCAACTAAGATGATCTGCTCTTATAGGTAGCAAAACATATATATTTGGTTTTGCAATATTTGTATAGTGTATAGTAAAAGAACTCGTTTCTAAAATCCATATCTTTGAATCACTGCTTAACTCTGCCAATGGCGTTCCAATATTTCCACCTGCTTGGCTCCCTCTACTTTGAAGAAGATGTTGCATCATCTGCGTTGTTGTTGTTTTTCCATTTGTTCCACTTATCCAGATACAAAGAGGAGATTTTTGAGCAAAATAATCATACTCACTTATAAGATTTTTTGCTTTTTTTATTAGAGGATGATCTGGTGGTATCCCAGGAGAAGTGATCTCAAGTTGTGAATATCTAGCATCAAATTCAGCTGATGGTTTCACCATAAAACCACTATCATCACGAAAAGGTTTACTACATTTATCATCATAAAAGACAACGCTCTTTATCTTTTTTGCGATAGCCTTGGTAGTTTTTCCATAACCAAAAAGAGAAACTCTTTGCATCTAACGAATCTTTAATGTTATAAGTGCGATAAGATTTGACAAAATAGCAATAATCCAAAACCTAACGATAATTTTATTTTCTGCCCATTGCTTCATCTCAAAATGATGATGAATGGGAGCCATTAAAAAAACTCTTTTTTTACGCAACTTATAACTTCCCACCTGTAAAATCACAGAGATAGTTTCTATGACAAATATGGAGCCTATCAAAAGTAGTAAAATTTCACTTTTTGATATAATCGCAAGATACCCAAGAAATGCACCTATCGTTAATGAACCACTATCTCCCATAAAAACCTCAGCAGGATGACAGTTATACCACAAAAATCCAGTCAAAGCTCCCATCAATGCACTTGCAATTATTGCAACTTCACCAACATCAAAACTTGGCATTAGAAGATATTTGCTGATAGCTACATTACCAGTTATGTATATAATGATGCTAAAAGATGCTAACGCCGTTATCGATGGTACTGTAGCTAATCCATCAAGCCCATCTGTTAAGTTTACAGCATTTGATGTTGAGATAATGACTAAACACCAAAAAAATACTGCATAGATACTCATATCTGCAATAGGAGTTTTTACAAATGGAACATAAAGAGTTGTACTAAAATCAGCAAAATAATATAAAAAGCATGTTATTAGCAAAGAGGCCACTATCTGTAATGCAAGTTTTGTTCGGGCTTTTAATCCTGCTAAGTTTTCATTTTTTTTAATTTTTGCATAATCATCTTGAAAACCGATTATTGCAAAAAGAAAAAGCGTCAATAATCCACCAATAGCATACATGTTAGAAAATTTAATAGTTAATAATGAAGCTAAAATAGTAGCAGTTATAAAGACTATGCCACCCATCGTTGGTGTTTTTTCTTTTTGCTTATGGTTCTTGGGTGCCCATTCATTTATAGGTTGCACACTTGATGTTTGTTGTGCCCACCTTATAAAATATGGTAACAAAAACAGAGTAAATAATAGAGCAACAAAAAATGATACTCCTGCGCGTATTGTAATATATCCAAGTATATTGATATTTAAAAATTCATGAAGAGCATAAAGCAAAGTAATTCATTCCTTAAATAGTTTAAAAACGACATTATAGTATAATCACATAAATTTTTTATATATAGGGAGTTAAAATTGTCAAAAAAAGCTATTTTAGTTATTACAGATGGTATAGGTTTTTGTTCTAGAACGGAGCATAATGCATTTTATAACGCTCAAAAGCCAAATTATAATAAGTTATTTGATGAGGTTCCACACTCTCTTATTGAAACAGCCGGACTAAGTGTTGGACTACCTGAGGGACAGATGGGCAATTCAGAGGTTGGTCATATGAGCATAGGAAGTGGAAGAGTCTTGTATCAAGATTTAGTAAAAATATCGCTAGCTCTCTCAGAAAACACTTTAGCAAAAAATGAAGTTTTACAAAATCTTTTTGATTCTTCACCAAGACTACACCTTATAGGTCTTATGAGCGATGGAGGTGTTCATTCTCATATAGATCACTTTATGGGTATTGCAGATATTGCGGTAAAAAATGGTAAGAAAGTTTTTTTACATCTTATCACTGATGGCAGAGATGTTTCGCCAACTTCTGCGCAAAAGTACCTTGAAATTGTTCAAAACCACTTAAGCGACAATGTTCAAATAGCAACTATGTCTGGACGATTTTATGCGATGGATAGAGATAGTCGTTGGTCAAGAGTCCAAAGAGCTTATGATGCTATAGTAGATGCCACACCAAAAACAGATTTTGAACCTGCTGGTTATATCGGTTCATCTTATGCACTTGGTGAAACTGATGAATTTATAGAACCTATCGCCTTTGAGGGTTATGGAGGTATGGAAGATGGGGATAGTGTTTTAACTATAAACTTTAGAAGTGATAGAATGAGAGAGCTTGTAACGGCTCTTGGAGATCCTAGTTTTTCTCACTTTACGAAAAAAAATATAAGACCTAATATCGCTACGATTACACAATATGACAAAAGTTTTTCATATCCTGTTCTTTTTCTAAAAGAACCACCTAAAAATACTTTAGCAGAGATAATATCCAATCAAGGATTAAGACAACTACACACAGCTGAAACTGAAAAATATGCACATGTCACTTTCTTTTTAAATGGTGGTATCGATGAGCCTTATGCAGATGAAACAAGAGTTTTGATTCCATCTCCTGATGTAAAAACCTATGATGAAAAACCACAGATGAGTGCATCTGAAGTTGGCGAAGTTGTGCTAAAAGCGATTGATGATAGTTATGACTTCATAGTTGTAAATTTTGCAAATGGTGATATGGTTGGTCATACAGGAGATTTTGAAGCTGCTAAAATTGCTGTTACAACCGTAGATACTCAAATTGGCAAAATAATGCAAAAAGCCAAAGATAATGATTATGCTCTTATTATCACTTCAGACCATGGAAATTGTGAAGAGATGAAAGATGCAGATGGTAATATTCTAACAAATCACACAGTTGGAAAAGTTTGGTGTTTTGTAGTAGACGACACTGTTAAAAAGGTGGAAGCTGGTGGCTTAAACAATATAGCACCTACGGTTTTAAAACTAATGGAGATAGATATACCATCTGAAATGGATAGTAGTTTAGTATAATCAAAAAATTAAGGAAAAAATATGAAATTTAGTGGAAAAAATGTTTTAATTACAGGTTCGAGTCGTGGAATTGGTGCAGAGATCGCAAAAACTTTAGCTTCATTTGGTCTTAAAGTTTGGATAAACTATAGAAGTGGAGCGGTTCAAGCAGATACCATTAAAGAGTCCATCGAAACCGATGGCGGTAGTGCTGCGGTTATCGGTTTTGATGTTAGTGATGAGAAGGCCTTTATAGATGCTATTAAAACTATTGTTGATAGTGATGGAGAACTTTCATATCTTGTAAATAATGCCGGTATTACAAATGATAAATTAGCCCTTCGTATGAAAACAGAAGATTTTATGAGTGTTATCAATGCAAATTTAACTTCATGTTTTATAGGCTGCAGAGAGTCTATGAAGGTTATGAGAAAGAAAAAATTTGGCTCAGTTGTTAATATCGCTTCGGTAGTTGGAGAAACAGGTAACGCTGGGCAAACAAACTATGTTGCATCCAAAGGTGGGGTAATAGCGATGACAAAAAGCTTTGCTGTAGAAGCAGCTACAAGTGGTATTCGCTACAACACAGTAACGCCTGGCTTTATAGAAACAGAGATGACAGATGCTTTAAGTGATGATATAAAAGCTGGTTTTACCTCTATCATTCCGATGAAACGCTTTGGTAAACCAGCTGAAGTTGCACAAGCAACAGCTTTTTTACTTTCAGACCATTCTAGTTACATAACGGGAGAAACTTTAAAAGTTAATGGTGGAATGAATATGGCATAATAGTTTCTTTAAGCTATATGTGATATAATTTCTCGATTTTAAAACTTAAAAATATAGGAGCTATAATGGCACTTTTAGACGATATTAAAGAAGTAGTAGTTGAACAGTTAAGCGTTAGTCCAGATGAGATTAAAGATGATGCGAAGTTTGTTGAAGATTTAGGTGCGGATAGCCTTGATGTAGTTGAGCTAGTAATGGCTCTTGAGGAAAAGTTTGATATTGAAATTCCTGATGATGAAGCAGAAAAAATTCAAACAGTTGCAGATGTTGTAACTTATATAGAAAGCAAATAATCAACAGCAAAGTATTTTTTGAACTCAGCAATACTTTTGCTGGGTTTTCTAAAGTATTTTATAATTTTATCATGGAGATTTGTAGATGAGAAGAGTAGTTGTAACTGGTATAGGCATGATAAATGCAGTAGGAAATGATAAAGAAAGTTCTTTTAAAGCGATATGTGATGGAGAGTGTGGAATAGACAGGGTAACTATTTTTGATGTTGAACAATACAGTGTTAAGATTGCTGGTGAAGTTAAAAATTTTGATCCATCAACCGTAATGGCTCCCAAAGAGGTAAAAAAAGCTGATAGATTTATTCACTTAGGGCTTAAAGCTGCTCAAGAAGCTATGCAAGATTCTAAACTACCTCAAGATACAGATATGGAAAGATTTGGTATTAGTGTAGGATCTGGGATTGGCGGTCTACCTGCGATTGAGAAGAACTCTATCATATTAGAGACTCGTGGACCTCGCAGAATAAGTCCATTCTTCATTCCTAGTGCTTTAGTAAATATGCTTGGTGGTTTTGTATCTATTGAGCATAAAACACAGGGTCCAAACTTATCTAGTGTTACAGCTTGTGCTGCTGGTACACATGCGATAACAGAAGCTTGTAAAACAATCATGTGCAATGGTGCTGACAAGATGCTCGTTGTTGCTGCTGAATCTGCTATTACTGGAGCAGGAATTGGTGGATTTGCTGCGATGAAAGCATTATCAACAAGAAATGATGATCCAAAAACTTCTTCTCGCCCTTTTGATAAAGATAGAGATGGGTTTGTCATGGGAGAGGGTGCAGCTGCTTTAGTTTTAGAAACTTATGAAGATGCTATCTCTCGTGGTGCAGATATATATGGAGAAATTATTGGATTTGGTGAGAGCGGTGATGCTAACCATATCACTACCCCAAGCCTTGAAGGTCCAGCTCGTGCGATGAAAGCTGCCCATAAGATGGCAGGTGAACCTAAGATAGACTATGTTAATGCACATGGAACAAGCACACCTATCAACGATAAAAATGAAACTGCAGCAGTTAAAAATCTACTTGGTGCTAAAGATACCTGTCCTCCTATGAGTTCTATCAAAGGTCAGATAGGTCACTGTCTTGGAGCAGCTGGCGGCATAGAAGCTGTAACATGCTTAATGGCGATGAGAGATTCAATTATCCCTCCTACTATCAACTATACTACAGCGGATGAAAACTGTGATTTAGACTATGTAACTACTGGATCTAGAAAAGCTGAACTCAATACAGTTATGAGTAACTCTTTTGGCTTTGGTGGCACCAATGGTGTTATTATTTTTAAAAAAATCTAACCGATAAGGATCTCATTTGGCAACATATTTAGACTTTGAAAAAAAGATTAAATCTATTCAAGAAGATATTATTTCTGCGCGTGTTCGTCATGATGAAGATGCTTTAGAATCTCTTCAAAAAACTTTAGATAAAGAAGTTTCTAAGATTTATGGTAACCTATCTCCATTTCAACAACTTCAATTGGCAAGACATATAGATAGGCCTTATGCTCTTGACTATATCGACTTGATAATGCGTGATAAGTATGAGATACATGGCGACAGACACTTTAGTGATGATGCTGCTATCCTATGTTATTTAGGCTATATCGGTGATGAAAAAGTTATGGTCATCGGTGAACAAAAGGGTCGTGGAACTAAAAATAAGATAAGAAGAAATTTTGGTATGCCTCATCCTGAAGGCTATAGAAAGGCTCTTCGTGCAGCTAAACTTGCAGAAAAGTTTAACATCCCTCTTCTTATGCTTATTGACACACCGGGTGCATATCCGGGTATCGGTGCAGAAGAGAGAAACCAAAGTGAGGCGATTGCAAGAAATCTGATAGAATTAGCTGAACTTGATACTCAAACCATCGCTATTGTTATTGGAGAAGGTGGAAGTGGTGGAGCATTGGCAATTGGTGTTGCTGATAAATTTGCTATGATGCGCTACTCTGTATTTAGCGTTATATCACCAGAAGGCTGTTCGGCAATTTTATGGAATGATCCCAAAAAAGCAGAAGCTGCTACAAATGCTATGAAAATCACAAGTAGTGATTTAAAAGAGTTAGAGCTTATAGATGATATTGTTGATGAGCCAATGATTGGTGCACATAGAGATAAAGAAGCTGCTGCTACAGCTATGAAAGAGTATTTCTTAGAGAACTTAGCATCGCTGAAATCTATGTCACAAGAGCAAAGATCTGATGCTCGATACAATAAGCTAATAGGCATCGGTGCTTACGCAGAGGCAGAGTAAAATTTTAACTTTCTAACTCATGTTTTTATACTATCTTCACTTAAAGGATCAAACTTTGGTCTTTTAAGTCTTTTTCCATGATTGGAAAACTTTATAAGATTTTCTACACTTTTAATCTCTTTATCCAAATTTTTCATCGATAGTTTAAAAAGCTCATAAGTAGTAATAACATCACTCATAGCTCTATGGTGAGTTGCATTAGGATTAAGACCCAATGATTCACTTAGATAAGACAGAGCATATCTATATGATATAACTGTTCTCTGTGCTAATGACAGTGAACATAAGGGGCGATTTAACAGAGGTTCAAGTCCTACTTTCTGCATACTCTGAGATATAAATTTATAATCAAACTTCACATCATGTGCTACGAAAATTGCATCTCCTAAAAAAGTTTTAAACTCATAAAGAACTCTTTTTAAATTTGGTGAATCCTTGGTGTCTTCAGCCCTTATACCAGTTATCACTGTTATAAACTCATTTATCTCTTTGCAGTGTACAAGAGATTCATATCTGTCGATTATGGTGCCATTTTTAACTTTAACACTAGCGATCTCTATAATTTGATGCTTATCTATTTTTGAACCATTAGTTTCAATATCTACAATACAAAACTCCGCATCATCTATAGAGATAAACCTTGAAGCAAAATAATAATATCCCCTATCTTTAACAATGTCTAAACCTTGAGCACGCCATAGTTCAAGAGAAAAATCCAGTTCCTCACCTAACTGCTCCTTCATAGATTGTAAACATAGACCTTTATTTGCTAACTTGTGAACACTTTTCGCGCTAAGAGGAAAATCACTTAGCATTAGCTATAAAATCTTTAACTTTTTGTTTGTCTTTTTTTCCATGAGAAATCTCAACACCACTACTTACATCAACACCATAAAATCCATACTTTTTTAATGAAGATACATTTTTAGAATCTAAACCACCAGCAAGGATAATTTTAGAACAATCAACACCCTTAAACCACTCAATATTAAGTCTTTTTCCTGCTCCACCATAGGCTTCACAATATGCATCAACCAGTCTATACTCATCTTTAAAATTTAAGATATCATCTCTATTTTTAGCTCTTATCACTTTAACATGTGGCACGAAAAGCTGTTCATAAAGCTCAGGAGATGCTTCAAAGTGCAGTTGAGCAAGAGTACACCCTGATTCTTGCATGTATGAGTTTATTACTTGAGCATCTACATTTACAAATAAACCAACTTTTTCAACAAAAGGAGGTAGTTTATTTATGATACTCTTAGCATCTGATGGTGAGATATATCTTGGAGATTTTTCATAAAAAACAAATCCCAATGCATCAGCACCTGCATCTACAGCATCCATTGCATCGCTATATGATCTGATTCCGCATATCTTAGCTCTCATTATATCTGTAAACTTTGAATAGCTTCTTTTTTGGATTTATGTTTAAAAACATAGCTGCCTGCTACCACTATATCAACACCAACTGCTTTAAGTTGCTCAATATTTTTATCGTTAACTCCACCATCAACTTCAATAAGACAATCTGGATTTAACCTATTTCTCATCTCATTTAATATCTTAGCCTTAGGCAATACACTCTCTATAAAACTTTGTCCACCGAAACCAGGATTTACACTCATAAGCAATACCATATCTAAATCTTGAAGTATATATTCTAAGTTTTGAGGTAAAGTATGAGGGTTTAACACTACTGCAGGTTTTATTCCTAATGAACGAATCTTTTGAATCAATCTATGGGGATGCTTCTCTTCTTCTATATGAAAAGATATATACTTAGGTTTTAATGGTGCAAAAAGCTCAACAAAGAAGGTATTGTTTTCAACCATCAGATGTATATCTAAGGGTTTGGTTGCACAGGCAGCAATAGCCGAAACAACCACTGGTCCAATAGTTAAGTTTGGTACAAAATGTCCATCCATAACATCTACATGAACTAAGTCACATCCACTATCACATATCGCTTCAACATCTCTTTGAAGATTACCA
The DNA here is from genome assembly GCA_034659115.1 of Campylobacterota bacterium. Classification (GTDB taxonomy): domain Bacteria; phylum Campylobacterota; class Campylobacteria; order Campylobacterales; family Sulfurimonadaceae; genus Sulfurimonas. The sequence goes on along the minus strand of JAYEGN010000134.1, from coordinate 10,395 downwards.
AAATCAGCTGAAAGAACACTAGGAGCTACTTGCATAATATTACCTTTTATGTTTAATTGTGGAATTTTAACCAAGCAAGGCTTTTATCTAGTTAAGAAAAATAGAAATTTATCATTATTAAATTCTAAATCTACTTGAACACCCTTTCTTTTTTCTATGACTTCAAGAAGACTATCAACATCTCTATAGGTACGAGGAAGAGTGATATCTACACTAATGTTATCATCAGAAAGTAAAGTTTTTATCTTACCACCAACAATATTAACAAGTTCTGCTAGCGTATCAAGTATCATCTCTAAATCATCCGTTTCTTCTCCTATAAGAAGTTCGCATGCTTTCTTAGCAATCTCTTTAGGGAAAATTAAAATTACCATACCGTCAATATCGCCATAATAACCAATGGAGCTAGCTATTTTATCTTTTTTATCATCTATAATAATATTTTGAACCTGTGCACTTTGTTTTACTGCAGTAGAGTTTGTCATCATCTCTATCGTTGTAACTGTTGCATCTATAAATCTTGGAAGTTCTGTAACGGTTTGCTTATTTATCACTCTTTTGTTTTTTACATTTGCAGCACTACTAGCACCAAGTTCCTCTAGTAACTCTTTATTTTGCAAAATATCATCCATCTGGGGATAAAAAAGAATTCCAGAATCCTCCATAGTTTCTTGAAAAACTTGTGGGGTCTTGTCAAAAGTCATACCAACAAAACATACAGAAGCATTATATTCAGCTGCTGAACTTGCTAGTTTAGAGAAAAAATTAAGTGCATGTACATTCATACTGATAACCTTATAAGCATCAAATATAAAAAGTCTAAAGCCAACATTTAAAGAGTTGTTGTGATACTCAATATTAAACCTATCGCCTATCTCTGCATCTACAAAAGAATCGATGGTATATATTATCGCATTACCGGTAACTCTAGTAGCTACTTTTTGTCCCATCTGCCCTAAATAAGTATTATCTATTATCTCATCATATGCCTCTTTTTTAGCACTTTTTTCTTTAAACTCTTCTGCTGTTTGAGCAATTATTGGATTATTTCCATTATCATGCAGTTCTATCGCCATCGCAGAGCGTTGAGACTTATCTTCATTGTAAAGAAGCACATTTTTATTTTTATTTTTAAAGCTTGATGAAAATAGATGTGCTATTTCTACAGTTTTAAATAAAGAAAAATTTAACTTATCTTGATAAAATATTTTAATAGCATTATATTTTTTTTCATCATAATCGCAGAACCCAACTACAGCATGATTCACTTGACGAACTTTTGCAAAAACCTTTATAAATGTATCTAAACCATTTTTATTGAAAAAGATAACTTTTTTTAATGAAACTAGTATCATATCAACTTTAAGTGCAGTGGTTGCGGCGATATCTTCAACACTCAAATAGGAACTAGCATTGTTTCCATCTAAAAAACCTTGCGGTGAAAACAGACCGATTCCATTTTTAATAACTGCTCTCAAGATATCTCCAATAATGAACTGAACTCTTCATATATATCACTTACATACTCTACTTGAAAATCTATAAAATCATTTAATCCAGCTTCTATAAACAGAGGTTGTGATAATTCATAGAATAAAAGAAGATGCATCCATTTTCCTAATTGATTAATATCTTCATCATCCGATGCCTTTAAACCTGATGATGCTTGAATAATTTGAGCAATCTCTTGTGGCATATCCCATTTAACTGAAATCTGTTCACAAATATCAAAAAGACCTAAACCACATAGACGAGTTAAAATCGTATTATAATCAAGAGAAGCATTGGCTCTTAATAAGCTAACAGCATCTATCTTTTCGCAAAACAAGGCTTCAGAAACTATTATACTAGCAGGGAGTAAGCTTATAGCGCTATGTACACTCTTATCAGATATATTAAGATGAGCCAAGATAAGCTCCCATCTTTTAGACAATTTTGCTTGAAGTTCATGAAAGGATCTTGTGTTGAGCTTAAAAAGCTTCCATTTTGAAGGATTCAGCAGACTTATCATATAGTTGTAAACAGTTTGCTCTGAAGCTGTTACTCCTAAAATACCAAATATCTGAGAAATATCATTTATCTCATTGGCAAAGCCATATATCGGTTTATTTACCAACTCTTTAAGATATGATGAGAGTGCTAAGTCACTCTGTGCAACCTTTGCTGCCTTAGTTAATTCTCCTGCATTTAAAAGCACTAAAGTTTGCTTCAGTGCTTTTGGAGTAGGTGGAATTTTATCAATATAATTATCAATCTCTTGTTTTGTTATCATCTGCTTCACATATAGTTAATTTTTTGTTGATTACTTTGTATTCTAACTGTATTATCATAAGAGAATTATTAAAGAGTTTTTGCAAAACACCTTTAAGCTGAAGTTTTGCTTCACTTTGGTATAATTCGCAACTTTAAAACTTCAAATAAGGAAGCTAATTATGGCAAGAAGATGTGCTATTAGTGGCAAAGGCCCTATGACAGGGAACAATGTTTCACATGCTAAAAACAGAACAAAGCGTCGTTTTTTATTAAACCTAAGAACAGTGCGTATCACATTAGAAGATGGTACTACGAAAAAAATTAAAATCTCTGCAAGAGAATTACGCACACTTAAGAAAAACTCATAACGAGTATATGAAACGATGTTGAATCTTTTACAAAGGATTCGCAAGTTTCTACATTGGGAGTCAGCTCCCAAGCCTGATGTAAAACTTCTTCCTGAAATTTACCCTCACATTAGATCATTTCAACTACCTCTTATCTTAACAGTTCTCACTATGATGGTTGGAACAATTGGTTATGTAATCATTGATGATTTTACACTTATGGATGCCATCTATCAAACTGGTATAACTTTCACTACCGTTGGATTTGGAGAGATTGCTCCAGTATCAGATGCTGGTAGGATTTTTACAATTACTCTTGTTATAGCTGGATTTGCAGTTTTCTCGAGTGCCATAGGTATATTGGTTGCGGAACTAAACAAGGGAGATATAACCACCATCCTAAAGGAGCGAGCGATGTTATATAAAATAGCAAGACTAAAACATCATTTTGTTGTGTGCTATCACAATGACTATACTCTTGAAGTAACAAAAGAGTTAAAAAAACACAATATTCCTTTTGTTGTAGTTGATCCAAGAGATAATATACATGAATGGGCGATTGAACATAACTATCCAACATACTTAAAAGCTGAACCACATGCAGAACTATCTATGCTAAAAGCTCACTTAGCTTCAGCTAAAGGTCTTATAACACTTTCTGACTCAATAGCTGATAATATTGCACTTATAGCATCTGTAAGGCTATTTGAAAAAGAACATTTTTTACCAAGACCCTATTATGTAATCTCCGCTGCAGAGACTCAAAGTGATGTAGAAAAACTTAAAAAACTTGGAGCTGATACGGTAGTGTCACCAACCAAATTAACAGCTCAAAGAGTAAGTGCCATGGCAGCAAGACCAGATATGGAAAACCTACTTGAAGAGTTTTTATATAAGAGTGATAATCCCCTAGATATGGAAGAGATAGAGATTCCAAAATATAGCTGGGCAGTTCTTAAAAAACTAAAAGAGACTCACATTCGTAAGATAGCCAATACATCTGTTGTGGGTATCACAAAGAAAGATGGACAATTTATGTCTATGCCAAAAGGCGATCTTCTCATAACAAGTGAATGTAAACTTTTAATTATCGGTACACAAAGTGATATTGCAACAACAAAAGGTTTATTAAGAAAAAGAACCAAGCCAAAGGAGTTAAGATTTGTATAAAATAATCCAAACAAAGGGTGGTTTATGTGCACCAAAAGATTTCTATGCTGATGGAGTAAGTGCGGGACTAAAGCCAAACGGTGAGTTAGATTTAGCCTTTATATACAGCAAAGAGATGTGTGAAATTGCCTCAGTTTTCACCACAAATAAGATGTATGCTGCTCCCATAAAACATTTTAGAAAAATGGGTGATTTTAAAACTAACTTTATTCTTATGAATTCAAAAAATGCCAATGCTATGACAGGAGAGACCGGTGTAAAAGATATAGATGAGATACTGGGTCATTGTAAAAATGTATGTAATCCAATTATGAGTTCAACTGGTGTGATAGGTGTTGAGCTACCAAAGAAAAAAATTATTGATGGCATAAAGCTTTTTAATTATTCGATGAAAGAATCACAAAAAGCTGCACAAGCGATAATGACCACAGACTCATTTTCTAAGGAGATAGCTTTAGAAGTTAAGCTAGATGATGGTAGTAGTTTTTCCATCGGTGCTATAGCAAAAGGTGCAGGAATGATAAATCCAGCTATGGCAACAATGCTATGTTTTATAACTACAGATGCCGCTGTTTCTAAAATCCAGATGCAAAATATCTTAGATGAAGTTACAAAAAAAACTTTTAATGCCATCAGTGTTGATGGTGATACCTCAACAAACGATACAGTTTTACTTTTATCAAATACCACAAGCAAAGCCTATGATAAGGAAGCTTTTAAAGAAGCTTTATATAAAGTGATGCACTTCTTAGCACTAGAGATGGTAAGAGATGGAGAGGGAGCTACAAAATTAGTTACATACAGAGTCAGTGGTGCAAAAGATGATACAGATGCAGAGATAGTTGCAAAAGCATTATCGGATTCACTTTTAGTAAAAACTGCTCTTTATGGTGAAGATCCAAATTGGGGTAGAATCGCTTCAACAGTTGGAGCTAGTGGCGTTGAAGCTTATGAAGACAGGTTGAAAATTTCATTTGATAATCTATGTGTTTACGATAAAGGTAGAGTATATTTTGATAATGCTATGGAGGAAAAATGTGCAATCGTTATGGGACACAAAAAATTTACCATATCTTGCGATCTTGGTATAGGAGATGGTAGTTTTAAAACCTATGGCTGTGATTTAGGTCATGAATATGTAAAGATAAATGCTGATTATCGTACATAGTTAGTGAGATCCCTTTAAGCACAAAACTTTGACTCCGGACTTGATCCAGAGTCTACTCCACATACCCATTTTTAAACTCTACATATCTATGTGCTGATGCATAAAGTTCTTTTACCTCATCATCATTGAGTTCTCTTACAACCTTTGCTGGACTTCCCATAATAAGTGACCTTGGAGGAAATATTTTATTTTTTGTCACTAAAGATCCAGCACCAACAATACTTTCTTTGCCAATAATCGCACCATCTAAGATAGTAGCACTCATACCTATCAAACAGGCATTCTCGATTGTGCAACCATGGAGCATAACTCGATGTCCTATAGTCACATCATCCCCTATAATCGTTGGGTTTCCATCGCTCTTATCTGCTTTTTTATAATGTGTCACATGTACCATACTGAGGTCTTGTATACTAACCCTATCACCTATTTTTACATAATGAACATCACCTCTAACAACACTCCCAAACCAGATAGAGCAATCACTTCCACATGTAACATCTCCAATCACATCAGCAGATGCTGCTACCCAAGTATTAGACCCAAGTTTTGGTTTTAAATCTTTATAATTATATACCATCTTTCTCTCCTAATTTTATTATTTTCTCTCACTCTGGGCTACAAAAAATCTAAACACTGTCTTGCAATCTCAAACTCTTCATCAGTTTTTATAACTAAAACTGGTGTATTTAAAGCTAGATTATTATCCATTATTTTATCTCTAATATAACTAGAATTTTCTCCTATACCGCCACTAAAAACTATAGCATCTACTCTGCCTAATAGTGCCATATAAGAACCTATATACTTTTTAACTCGTCTTATCATCACCCTTAATGCAAGTTTTGATTTTTCATCATTAGCATCTAAAATATCTCTGATATCACTACTTTGACAGATTCCAAGTAGTCCTGATTGCTTATTTAAAAGAGTGTCAAGTTCATCAACGCTCAGACCAAGTTCTCTTTGCATGTAGATCCCTATTGCTGGGTCAATATCTCCACTTCTGCTTCCCATCACTAAACCCTCCAATGGAGTAAATCCCATTGAGGTATCTATGCTTTTTCCATTTTGTATAGCACATGCACTTGCACCATTTCCTAAATGTAGGGTTATAATATTTAACTCACCTAACTCCTTGCCTAGCTCTTTTGAACACTCTTTTAAAAGATATGAATGAGAAGTTCCATGAAAACCATATCTGCGTATTTTGTACTTGTCATACATCTCAAAAGGCAGGGCATAAAGGTATGCTTCTATGGGCATAGTAGCATGAAAAGCTGTGTCAAATACTGCTATTTGCTTGGCATTTGGAGCTTTTTTTATCGCTACATGTATCCCCTCTAAATTAGCTGGATTATGAAGTGGTGCTAAGGGTATAAGTTGTTGTATTTTTTTTATCACATGTTCATCTATTATTACGCTACTACTAAACTCTTCTCCTCCGTGAACTACTCTGTGACCTATTATATCTACTATAGAAAAGTCTATTTCTAAACTCTCTAGTGCATCATGATGAGTTTTAATAACTGAGTTTTTTTCACCAATATTTTCCACTAACGCAGTGTTTAAAACCTCTTTTGTACTCATATCAAAGAGTTTAAACTTTAAAGATGAACTGCCTGCATTTATAACGGCTATCTTCATTTTTTACCTGCTTGAATAGCCGTAATTGCTACAGTATTGACAATATCTACAACTAAGCAGCCCCTGCTTAAATCATTAACCGGCTTATTGAGTCCTTGAAGAATTGGACCTATCGCTACAGCTTCACTTGAACGCTGAACCGCTTTGTAAGTGTTGTTTCCAGTATTTAAGTCTGGAAAAATCAGTACACTAGCTTCTCCTGCTATTTTTGAGTCTGGAGATTTTGCCAATGCTACCTTTTTATTCACAGCAGCATCATACTGAATAGGACCATCAATGAGTAACTGAGGATCTCTTTGTTGAACCATCTGAGTAGCTTCTCTAACTTTTTGCACATCTTTACCACTTCCACTATTTCCAGTAGAATAAGAAAGCATTGCTATTTTAGGAGCTATCCCAAATGCTTGGGCAGTTTTTGCAGAAGAAATAGCTATTTGAGCTAAATTTTTTGCATCTGGATCTTGATTAACAGCACAATCACCATAAACCAAAACCTTTGTTTTTAAACACATAAAAAATACACTTGATACTATAGAGGTATCGGGAGTTGTTTTTATGATCTGTAGAGCGGGACGAATAGTTTCCCCAGTTGAGTGCGTTGCCCCACTAACCATACCATCAGCAAGCCCAAGGTGAACCATCATCGTTGCAAAATAGTTGGAGTGGGTCATCGCATCTTCTGCAACTTGTAATGATAAGCCTTTATCTTTACGCATCTCATAAAAAATCTTTCCAAACTCTTTACTTTGTGTTGAGCAACAGTGATTTACAATAGTCGCTAAACTCAGATCCAATCCAATTCTTAGTGAGTGTTCTGTTATCTTTTCTCTATCACCTAAAAGGATTATATCTGCAACCCCTCTACGAAGAATGACCTCAGCAGCTCTAAGAACTCTTTCATCATCACCCTCAGGAAGAACAATTCGTTTTTTATTTTTTCTAGCTAGTTCAAAAAGTTTATATTCAAACATCATAGGTGTCAATACTGTGCTAACTGTTGTCGTTATCTTTTTCTCAATATCTTCAATATCTACACTTGAATTAAATAGTCCAAGTGCAAGTGCTATCTTCCTCTCACTTGTAACTCGAAGTCTTGCTTGTGTTTTGGAGAGTTTTCTTGCCGTCGTATAAGTATCAAACTCAACCGAAAGTATAGGTAGGCTAAAGCTATCAAGCCCATCGATTAATTTTTTAATATTTGGATGAGTAGTCATACCAAAAGGAAAAACAATTCCACTAACACTTGGAAAATTTCTTGAATAAAGAGCACCTAAGAGTCCTAAAATAATATCAGACCTATCAGCAGGAACAACAACTAAGTCGTCCTCTTCAATATAGTTTAAATAGTTATCTAGGGTCAGACCCGCAACCTTTATATCTCCAATAATCCTAGTGACATCTTGAGGTTCTATAAATATTGGTATTGCATCCAAAGAGTCTATAACATCTGCGATACTTAGCATGCTTAGCTCAGGTATCTCTTTTAAAAAATATAATTTTTGAGGATAATCTTTTAACCTTTTTTTAAGAGCCTCATATTTTTTTTCATCAAGTCTATTTATAAAGGTAGCAAAGTGAGTACACCCTTGATAAGTAGCATTTTCATGTTCTATCTTTATATCATCATGAATATCTACTATTGTTTTATGTTTAGCATTTACTATGTTTATGATTGGTGAACCAAAATTTTGAGCAATTTTTATATTTAGATCAAAGTTTATTGTTTTAGTTAAAAAGGAGTGACGAATACCCTCCACCAATACAAAATCATAATCATCTTCAAGCTTTTTAAACTTTGTTATAAGTTCATTCATAAGAGTATTGGTTTTATTGTTTGCTATCATATTTTCAACATACTCTATCTCGAAACCAAAACAATCTTTATATTCCATATCTAAATCATATCTTTTGAGTATGAAATCTATATCTCCATCTTCAATCGTTTTTGAATAGATAACAGGTCTAAAAAAGGCAACACGATCTATGTTTCTTTTTAAAATTTCCATCATCCCCATGGTAACAAACAGTGTTCCCGCTTTTTGCTCTTGTGCTGATATATATAGTGATTTTATTTTCATTTTTTTATTATATCCAATTAAACTATGATACAATATTCTTAAACCCAAATAATTCCATAAGGATTTATAAAATTTATCTATGCTTGTGCTTAAGGGATGTTTAGTAAAAATTTTAAGCCACCTTATTGGTGGTGTAAATTTTTAATGAACCTGCCTTGAGTGCAATGATAGTTTAAATTTTTTATTCTTATGGAATTATTTGGGTTAAAGCAAAAGGAACCCAGATGAATACAGGAAAATACATTACACCTCAGGAGAGGTGTAACGAGAAAGTTCATGATGAATCCTGAAGAGTTAATGAGAAGTAGATATGATGCTTTTGTAAAAGAGGATTGGGCATATATTGCTAAAACTTCTACAACACAAACCATAGAGGAGTTAAGTCACTCTTTACCCATAAAATGGCTAAAACTAGATGTGATAAATACCTATGCGGATATAGTAGAATTTAAAGCATATTACAAAGAAAATGGAAAAATATATGTTTTACATGAAAAAAGTAAGTTTATAAAAGATGATGGGATGTGGAAATATAAAGATGGGGAGTTGTATAACTCAAAAATTGAGCGAAATGAAATCTGCCCATGCGGAAGTGGAAAAAAGTTTAAAAAATGTTGTGCTTAGTAAGAGACTGTTCAGAGTTTTGTGTCAGTAACCGAATTTAGATAATGGAGAAAATAAAGTAAGCATAAAGTTTTATAATTCTGGTGTGATTGAATCAGTTAATTTGAGGGAAAATAGTGGAAAATAAGTTAAGTAAAATTCTAAGCATTTTAAAATTGCAAGATACAGAAAAAGAGCGTGATGCAACAGCTCCTAATCCGTACATGGAAAAAACTACCGTTGAAAAACTAGAAAAGAGATATACACTTAAAGATGCTAGGCTCGGAGATGAACCAGTTGTATTTGGATTTTTAAATAAGCAATGGACTAATATGAAAGAAAAAATCCAAAAAGATGATGAGCTGTATTACTTTCGTTCAGATGCTAACTCTTGGGGAAATCTTGCAGGTAGAGAGGGTGTTGCATTGGTTCGAGATGGAGAAATTATAGATGAAGTAATTGTTCGTATGAATTAGTGTTGACATATTTTTATCTACATAAAATTTGAAACTCACGGCTAGTCACTTTGTAGAGTCTTCAAAAATAATTCAAGAGTTGAATTTTAAGATAGAAACACAAAGTTGGGTAGAATATAGAGATAAACAAGATAATGGATGTGTTCAGTTGTCACAATATGAGGAGAAAGAAGAATGACGAGAGTTGGATATATAAGTGATGATATTTATCTTAAACATGATACAGGAGAAGGACACCCTGAATCAAAAGAAAGATTAATAGCAATCAACAATGAGATGAAAGATTTGATAGATGAGTTAGTAATGCTTTCTCCCATAAAAGTAACTACTGAAATATTGAGTCTAGTTCATCCTACTAGATATATTAGTCATATAAAAGAGTGTTGCGAGGAAGATATTGCAATAGATAATGATACGACTACCTCCATAGAGTCATATGAAGTAGCATTAAAAGCTGTTGGAGCAGGAGTTGTGGCAGTAGATGCTATTGTAAATAATAAAATTGACCGAGCTTTTGCAGCAGTTAGACCACCTGGGCATCATGCCTCAAAACAAAAAGCAATGGGTTTTTGTCTTTTTAATAATATAGCAGTTACAGCTAGATATGCTCAAACCAAAGGATACGAAAAAGTTTTCATTGTAGATTTTGATGT